>JBCCEE010000077.1:0-24137 GCA_039030415.1 Acidobacteriota bacterium | reverse complement strand
ACCCGTGCCGTTTCGACTCGCTGAGCTGCCAAAAAGTTCCGGCAGGGCGCGATCTGCCTCCAAAAAGCAGGCTGAGATCGCGATTCTCTGTTTCCCTACCCTTTAGGAAGCAAACTCTGTTCCAGGTTCTGGACTAGCGGCAGACTCTCTCTGTCTGCGGCAGTGAGCTGGCCGGAGCAATAATTTTTCTCGAACTTTTTTTGCCCTGGGCTCGTCTAAGGGGGCGGACGAGAAAAGACGTCTTGGAGCCACCGCCCCAGGTCGACTTCAGCTTCGACGAAGCGTCGTTCATCTCACCAGAATTTTCTTTACTTCGCCTACCAAGGTTCAGAGAACAAGTGTGTCCGGATCCTCTGATCATTCCATGCTCGCCATCACTTCTTGGTAAAGAACCCGTAACAAAGCCCGCCTTGGGTCGTATCAATAGCCAGACGAGCACAACGACGGCAGCGCCCCGATTTCGGCGGCAGCAACCCGTCACGACCGGAGACTGACATGACCAATTCTGCTTCCAACAAGAGACTTCCGGCGGCCCCGATCCTGGCCGGCCTGGTCATTGCTGCCTTCTTGGGCCTCTATACCTTCAACGCTGCCAACGCCAACAGCGATACTGAACAAGCCAACGATAGCACTGAAACCGCTGCCAACGAGAGCCCTGAGAGTACCGATAACGAGAACGCCGAAGACGGCGACTCGGGCGACGAGCAGGACGAAGCGGCGTCGATTCCGGTCGAAGCGACGGCGATCGCGACCGGCCGCATCTCCTCCTACATCTCAGCCACCGCCAACCTGGTGCCGGAGAGCGAAGTCCGCATCCTCGCCGAGTGGGAAGGCCGCGTCGATCGCCTCAATGTCGAAGAGGGCGATCAGATCAAGAAGGGCCAGATACTCGCCGAGCTCGCCCGACAAGACGGTGAGATCACCCTGCAGAAAGCCAAAGTGAAGGCTTCTACGAGTCGCCTCGCCTTCGAACGCGCCGAGCGCCTCAAGCAGCAGGAGCTGCTCAGCTCTGAGGATTTCGACAAAATCGCGCTCGACTTCGAGATCGCCAAGCAGGAGCTGGCGGAGGCCGAGTGGCAGTACGAGAAGACGCTGATCCGCTCGCCGTTCTCAGGCCGAATCACCGAGCGCATGCTGCAGCCCGGCCAGCACGTGCGGCCCGGCGACGAGCTGTTCACCGTGGCGGACTTCGATCCCCTGATCGCTCGCATCTACCTGCCCGAGCGGGACGTGCTGACCCTCGATGAAGGACGCACCGTCAACATCGCGCTGCGAGCCGACGACTCGATCCGCTTCGGCGGCCGCATTCAGCAGATCAGCCCGGTCGTCGATACCGCCACCGGTACCGTCAAGGTCACGGTCGAGGCCCGGTCAGTGCCTGCCAAGGTGCGCCCCGGAGCGTTCGTTCATATCGCCATCGTGCGCGATACCGTGCCGGACGCCGTGCTGATGCCGCGCGACGCCGTGGTGCGCGAGCTGCAGACAGCCTACGTCTTCGTCGCCAAGGACGGTGTGGCAGAGAAACGCACCGTGACCCTCGGGCTCGAAGAGGACGATCTGATCCAGGCGACCTCCGGTTTGGCCGGTGGTGAGTCGGTCATCGTCGCTGGCCAGGGCGGCCTGAAAGACGGCTCCTCGATCAAGCTGATCTCGGAGCCCACCGCGATGGCGTCGCTCGATGACGACGCCTCCGCCGCCTCGGCGCAAGCCACCTCCTAGGAGGTCCCATGAAACTCATCGAGGTCTCTCTCAAGCGTCGGGTCACCGTCGCTATGGCGGCGATTGCCGTCTCGATGTTTGGCGCCGTGGCGTTCACCCGCCTGCCGATCAACCTGCTGCCGGACATCTCCTACCCCACCCTGACCATCGAGAGCCGCTTCCAGGGCGCCGCCCCGGCCGAGGTCGAGGCGCTGCTCACCCGGCCGATCGAAGAGGCGGTGGGCGTGGTCGCCGGCGTCCAGCGGCTGAGCTCGGTATCGCGTCCCGGCCTATCGCAGGTCACGCTCGAGTTCGACTGGGGCCGCAACATGGACTTCGCGGCGCTCGACGTGCGCCAGAAGCTCGATCTGGTCACTCTGCCACGGGAATCGACCAAGCCGATCCTGCTGCGCTTCGACCCCGCCAATGATCCGATCATGCGGCTCTACGTGAGCGGCTCGGACAACCTCTACCAGCTGCGCTACCTCGGCGAAGAGGTGCTCAAGAAAGACCTCGAATCGACCGACGGCGTCGCCGCCATCAAAGTCAACGGCGGCTATGAGGAAGAGATCCAGGTCGAGGTCGACGAAGGCAAGCTGGCGCTGCTCGGCCTCGACATCGCCACGGTGCGCGATCGGCTGGCGCAGGAGAACATCAACCAGGCCGGCGGCAGCCTGTACGAGAAAGAAGCTCGCTACCTGGTGCGCTCGCGCAACGAGTTCGAGCGCCTCGACGACATCCTTCAGACCGTGCTGTTCAACGCCGGCGACCGCATCGTCACCCTGGCCGATGTCGCCCAGGTGGAGCGCGGCCACCGCCAGCGCGACGTCATCACCCGCTACGACGGCGAAGAAGCGGTCGAGCTGGCGCTCTACAAAGAAGGCGACGCCAACACCGTGCAGGTGGCGAAGGCGGTCCGCGCCCGGCTGGAGCGGGTCGAAGAAGAGCTGCCCGAAGGCATCGCCATCACCTACGGCACCGATCAGTCGCACTTCATCGAGGCTTCGATCCGCGAGGTGCTGAACAACGCCGTCATCGGCGGCGTCATCGCCATCCTGATCCTGCTGCTGTTCCTCAAGGACCCGCGCTCGACCCTGATCATCGGCCTGTCGATTCCGCTGTCGATCGTCGCTACGTTCTTCCTGATGTACCGCACCGGCACGTCGCTCAACATCATGTCGCTGGGTGGCCTGGCGCTCGGCGTCGGAATGCTGGTGGACAACGCCATCGTCGTGCTCGAGGCGATTTACAAGCGACACGAGCAGGGCGACAGCCCGTTCGAGGCCGCCTTCCGAGGCGCCTCGGAGGTCGGCCGTGCGGTCGTCGCTTCGACCCTCACCACCGTCGCCGTCTTCCTGCCGGTCATCTTTTTAGAGGGCGTCGCCGCCCAGCTGTTCCGCGACCAGGCGCTGACCGTGTCGTTCTCGCTCATCGCCTCGCTCGCCGTCTCCCTGACGCTGATCCCGATGCTGGCGGCCCTGGTCACCGGCCGCCGCGAGGCGGGCCCCGCGTGGCGGCCCATTCGTATCGCCTGGCCGGCGACTTCAGGCGACTCGGTCTGGGCCAAAGTGAGCGCCTGGGTCCGACTGGTCCGCCATGGCATCCTGGTAGTCCTTCCGTCTCTGCTGGTCGCCGTACTTCGGCTGGCGCTGCGCGGCCTCGGCTGGCTGCTGGGCTTGCTCACCCGGCCCATCGGACGCGCGTTCGACGCCCTGATGGACGCCCTGGCCGCCGCCTATCCGCGCACCCTGCGCCTGGCGCTACGCGCTCCGGCGCTCGTGCTGACCGTCGCGGTCGCGGCGCTCGCTGGCTCCATCCTGCTCGTACCGGGCCTCGGCCTCGACCTGATCCCGGTACTCTCCCAGGGCGAGTTCAGTTTTAGGGTCGAGCTGCCGGAAGGCACCCCGCTGCCCGCGACCGACCGCTTCGTGGACGACGTCCAGACGATCCTCGCCGAAGACGAAAGAGTCGCCTCCTACTCCTCGATCACCGGCGGCGCCGGCCTGTCGCTGTCCAACACCGGCACCGAGGGCGAGAACGTGGCGCGTATCCAGGTCCGGATGCAGCCGGGCTCGACCATCGCCGACGAAGAAGCCGTTGCCACCCGCTTGCGCGAGCGCCTGGCCGGTACCAGCGAGGCTCACTTCAAGTTCGAGCGGCCCTCGATGTTCACCTTCCGCACGCCGGTAGAAGTCGAGGTCTACAGCGACAATCTCGAAGATCTCCAGATCGCCGCCGACCAGCTTCACGAGCAGGTCGCCCAGGTGCCTGGCGTGGTCGACCTCAAGACGTCGGCCGAGCTCGGCAACCCCGAGCTGCAGGTCACCTTCAACCGCCACCGCCTGGTGCAGCTCGGCCTCGACCTCTCGCAGGTCGCCGCCACGGTACGCAACAAGGTGCAGGGCGACGTCGCCACCCGCTTCACCCAGGGCGATCGCGAGATCGACATCCTGGTGCGCTCGGTAGCGGCGGGCGATGCCTCGGTGGAAGACGTCGGCGACCTGATCATCGGCCAGCGTGAAGTCGGCGGCACCCGCACGATCACCGAGCGCACCCAGTCCGGCATCCTGCTAGATCGTGAGATCGCGACGGGTCGCGCCCAAAGCGTGCCGATCCAGCTCAAGTCAGTGGCCGACATCACCCTCGCCAACGGCCCGAGTGAGATCCGCCGCATCAGCCAGAAACGGGCGGCGGTGATCAGCGGCAACCTCTCGGGGCGGGACATGGGCGCCGTCGCCACCGACCTCGAGCAGGTGATCCAGAGCGAGGCGCTGCCGCTCTCCGCTACCGCCGCGGTCGGCGGTCAGCAGGAAGAGATGGCGCGCTCCATCCGCTCGCTGCTGATGGCCCTCGGCCTGGCGATCTTCCTGGTCTACCTGGTGATGGCTTCGCAGTTCGAGTCGTTCCTGCACCCCTTCGTGATCATCTTCAGCCTACCGCTGGGGGCGATCGGCGTCATCGGCGCCCTCGCCTTGACCGGCAAGACGATCAACGTCGTAGCGCTGATCGGCAGCGTGATGCTGGCCGGCATCGTGGTCAACAACGCCATCGTGCTGATCGACGCCGTCAACCGGCTGCGTCGCGAGGGCGGCATGACCCAGCGCGACGCGCTGATCGAAGCGGGCCGACGACGCCTGCGGCCGATCCTGATGACCTCCGCCACCACCATCTTCGGACTGCTGCCGATGGCTCTCGGCCTCGGCGAAGGTGCCGAGCTGCGGGCACCGCTGGCGATCACCGTCATCGGCGGCCTGGCCGTCGCCACCCTGCTGACGCTGATCGTCATTCCAGTGCTGTACTCGTTGCTCGATCGCCAGCAGCTGCCGGCCGACGTCGCGGCGCGCGACGAAGCCAACGACGCCGACGATCTGGCCGCTCTCGGCGATACCGCCGAAGCCGTGGGCTAGGCCCCTTCTTTTCGCCTCGACTGATGAGGACCCGCCATGAGCCTGCCATCACTCGCCGTTCGCCGACCGATCACCACCGCCATGCTGCTGCTCAGCGTACTGCTGTTCGGCAGCATCGCGCTCGACCGGCTGCCGGTGGCCTTCCTACCGGCCATCGACTTTCCGTTCATCGGGGTGGAGATCCCGTTCACCAACACCAATCCCACTCAGATCGAGCGCGAGATCACCAAGCCGGTCGAAGAAACCCTCGCCACCCTCTCGGGCATCAAGCGGCTGACCTCGGAATCGACGGCGGACGGCGCGCGGGTCTTCATGCAGTTCGATTGGGGCAACGACCTCGACATCCTGCGCATGCAGGTGTCGGAGAAGATGGATCAGATCAAGCCCGAGCTGCCGGCCGAGATCGGCGAGATCATGATCTTCTCCTTCAACAGCCAGGACATCCCGGTAGTCGAAGCCCGGCTGTCGGCCGAAAAAGTCGATCTGTCGGAGAACTACCAGCTGCTGGAAGCCCGGGTGCTCAATCGCATACGACGGATTCCGGGCGTGGCGCGGGTCGACCTCGATGGCGTCGAGCCGCGGGAGATCTTCGTCGAGCTGGTCCTCGACAAGATCCGCGAGCACGGTGTCGAAGTCGATCAGCTGATCGAGCTGCTGCAGGGCGCTTCGGCCAACCTGGTGCTGGGCCAGGTCGACAGCGGCGGTCTGCGCTACACGGCCCGCGCCCTGGGCTCGTTCGACACCGTGCAGGAGCTGCGCGAGGTGGTGATCAACGATCGCGGCCTGCGCCTCGGTGACGTCGCCGAAGTCTCCTATGAGGAGCCGCCGATCCGCTACGGCCGCCACCTCAACCTCAAAGACGCCATTGCCCTGATCGTCTTCAAGGAGTCCACCGCCAACACCGTCGACGTGGTGCGCTCGGTGATGTCGGTCATCGAGACCGACATCGCCCAGGACCCGCTGCTCGACGGCGTCAACCTCTTCGTGTGGGACAATCAGGCCGACGAGATCACCAGCGCTCTGAACGGCCTCACCCGAGCCGGCGCGATCGGCGCGCTGTTCGCGATCGTGGTGCTGTATTTCTTCCTGCGCCGCTTCGGTGCCACCCTGATCGTGTCGCTGTCGATCCCGTTCTCGATCATCGCGGCCTGCGGCATCATGTATTTCATGGGCAAGACCCTCAATGTGCTGTCGATGATGGGGCTGATGCTGGGGGTCGGCATGCTGGTCGACAACGCCATCGTGGTGCTCGAGTCGATCGACCGTAAGAGACGCCAGGAGCCCGACCCGCGCACGGCCTCGCTGGCCGGAGCCCGCAACGTGTCGATGGCGGTCATCGCCTCAACCGCTACGTCGCTGATCGTCTTCCTGCCGCTGATCGTCGGCAGCAAGTCCGAGCTCACTACCTGGCTCGGCGAAGTCGGCATCGCCATCGCGCTGTCGCTGGTGTGCTCGCTGTTCTCGTCACTGACGCTGATTCCGCTGATGACCGGGCGCTTCTTGCCGGCCGGCAAGAGCCGGCCGATCCCCCTGATCACCGCGATGGAAGATCGCTACGTCAAGCTCTTGGACTGGACGCTGCGCCACCGCTGGGCGACCGCCGGCCTGGTGCTGGCCGTGGTCGGCATCACCATCGCGCCGTTCCAGCTCGAGTGGGTCGAAACCAACCAGTTTTCGGGCCAGGTCAACAAACGCCTCTACCTCGACTACGACTTCACCGAGTTCACCTACAAGTCCGAAGCCGAGGATGCGGTCGATATCGTCGAGGCCGCGATCTATCCGCGCCTGGCGGAGTTCGAGACCGCCTCGCTCTACAGCTTCTACACCTCCAACGACGCCGGCACCACCTTCACCCTGGCGCGTAAGGACATGGACAACAAGGAGATCAAGGCGCTGCGGGCCAAGATCCGCGAGGCACTGCCGGAGATCCCGGGCGTCGAGCTGGCGTTCTCTGAGGACGAAGACGCCGGCGGCGGCTCGACCTTCTTCGCGGTCAACATCTTTGGCCAGGACTCCGGCGTGCTGGCCAAGCTGGCCGACGAGACCCAGCGCCGGTTAGAGACGATCGACGGTATTCAAGACGTCACCTCAACCCTCGGCCGCAGCCGCAAGGAGATCCAGGTTTCGATCGACCGCGAGAAAGCGGCGCGCCTCGGGTTGACCGCTAGGGATGTCGCCAACACCTTCTCATTCACCCTCGGCAGCTTCCGCCTGCCGCGCTTCAACGATGGCGACCGCGAGGTCGAGACGTGGCTCGGCTTGCGACTGCAGGACCGCCAGGATCTCGCCGACCTCAAGAAGATTCCGTTTCGCAACATCGAGGGACGGCCGCTCACCCTCGGCGATATCGCGACCTTCGACGTGGTCGACAAGCCGGAGGAGATCGACCGCGAGAATCGCAAAGTGCGAGTCGCCGTGCGGGCTACCTACGAGGGCGAGAATTGGGACGAGGTGCGCGAGGAGATCGCCGGCCTGATGGACAACTTCAACATGCCCGGCGGCTATTCGTGGTCGTGGAACCAGCGCATCCTGGAGCAGGATACGCAGGGGCAGCAGATGGGGGTCAACTTCCTGCTCGCCCTGGTGCTGGTCTACCTGGTGATGGCGTCATTGTTCGAGTCCTTGGCTCAGCCCTTCGCCATCCTGTCGGCGATCTTCTTCGCCCTGCCCGGCGCCGCCTGGCTGCTCGCCGCCACCGACACGCCGTTCAATCTGATGTCGCAGATCGGACTGTTGATCCTGATGGGCATCGTGGTCAACAACGGCATCGTGCTGCTCGATCACATGAACCAGCTGCGCAAAGGCGGCCTGTCGACCCACGACGCCATCCTGCAGGCCGGCCGCGACCGCATGCGCGCCATCCTGATGACGGCCTGCACCACCATCATCGGCCTGGCGCCGCTGGCGCTCGGCGGCTCTCGAGTCGGCGGCCTGTTCTACTACCCGCTGGCCATCACCGTCATGGGCGGCCTGATCTCCTCGGCGATCCTCACCCTGGTCATCCTGCCGTCGGTGAACGTGTTCTTCGAGGGCGTTGCGAGCTGGATGCGGCAGGTGTGGACCGGCGCGGCGATCTTCCGCAGGGATCCCGCTGAGCTCGCGGGCGACGCACCCGATTTGGCGGAGGGTACCGAAGGCGCCGCTGAAGCTCTGGCGTAGCCTACGCCCAGGCTAGCTCCAATCCAGGAACGCTCGATAGTCGGCCGTGTTGAACGGGCTGCGCCGGGCTTCGGAACTCGCAGGATCGATCTGCAGCTGCCTAAACCCCTAACCCACCAAGGGTTACGACCCGCTTTGATCGTGCACGCTCAAACATCTCAGCCCTTGCTCGCTCCGTCCACCACGGCCTACCAACTCACGAACGCTGTTCTAGGACAGGATCTCGCCTAGTCCAACGGGGGAGCCAACAGGCGTTCAGCGATACGTTCAGCGATTACCCGAGAGAAGTCCGCCGTGTAGTGCAGGTGGTCGACGTAGAGTGGACGCTGGAGATCGTCCTGCAGGCCGGATAGGTCGAGGAAGTCCGGGGCCAACTCGAGCTCGGTTTCGGCGATCTGCCGCGCCAGGCTGGCGTAGTGCGCGGACTGGCCAAGGAGCCTGCCGTCGACCTCTTGGGGCTGGAAGTCGTCACTCGGGAAGAGGTGGTGATTCAAGTCGTAGCGCCAGGCCGGGCTCGGCTGCCAGACGAACAGCGGACGAATGCCCGCTAGCTCACACCACGAGCGGATCAAGGCTCGGTTCTTCAGGTAGCGAGCGACCACCGCCTCGCCATCGGCCAGCGGCCTCGGCTGCACGCGAGCATAGGGCGCCTGGTAGGGCGCCCGCACCATGGTGCGCAGAGCCTCGCTGTAGAACGGCTCGGCCATCGACTCGTTGATGCCGTCGATGAAGACCACCGCGTCGGGGCGGACATCCCGGGCGATCAGCAGGCGGTAGAAAAGCGCCAGCCCCTGCGACGAGTAGAAGTAGCCCTGGCCGAAGTTGTAGACCGCGACCGGCGGGGCGAGCGCCTGGTTCAGAGCGCTTTGCAGGAAGGTTGGAATCGTCTCGTCGTCCGGCAGGCCGTAGCCAAAGGTGGTCGAGCCGCCGAACACCCAGACGTTGCGGCGCCGCGGGTCCATCGGCCACGGTCCCTGCTCAGGGGCGATCCGGAAGCCATGCGGCGAAACGTTAACGAAGCGGCCGGCGTAAGCCTGCTCGCCGAACTGCGAGAACGGCTGGTAGATCAGCGGACGCCCGCGTGACTCGCGCAGCAGGTGGCGGACGTCGCCGCGCGTCCAGCCCGGGTAGATGCTGGTGAGCTCGGCATCATCGAGGGCGAGCGGTGAGTCCTGCTCCAGGTTGGTCCAGAAGCCGACCAGGCGGGTGACCCGCAGGATCGCTAGCGCGCCGACGATCCCCTCCCCTTCCGCCTCCGGCACCGTCCAGCCCAGGCGATCGGTGATGGCGAAACCGAGCCAAAGCACCGCGTTGAGGGCGAAGACGAGCAGCAGCGTGTTGAGCAGCAGAACGCCCAAACCGACATAGGCTCGCTGGACGCGCTCGAAGGGGCTCGAGTCCGAACCCGGATCCCCGGGCGTGGAACGCCGAGCACCGAGCGCACCCGCTGCCAAGCCCAACAGGCCGGCCAGGAACAGCAGCGTCTGGCGCTCGCCGAACCCAGGCTTGCCGATGCCGAAAGCGTCGGCGAATAGGCCGACGACGGCGAGCAGGAAGCCACAGACGATGGCAACGAGACGCCAGGTGTTCGAGAACAACAGGAAAATCCTCCGATCCGCCGAAGGATCTTAACCGTTTAGCCGTAGAGGTTCTCAGCCCTTAGAAGCGAGATATGCTCACGCCGTCACCCAGGACCCCGCAGCAACAGTAGTGCCTCGAATGAGCCGGTCGACACCCCCTACAGCGAAACCCAGGCTTTTCGATCCTGACTCGGCCGTCTGTCCGAACTGCCCGGCCCTGATGACCGGCCCCTTCTGCGCCGAGTGCGGTCAGCCTCGCGTACACCGCATCACTTTCAAGCGGACGTTCCGAGACGGGCTCGATCACGTCTTGTCGCTCGACTCTGCCTTCCTGCGTACGCTGATCGGCCTGGTCCGACGCCCCGGCCGAGTGTGTCGCGAGTACCTCGAGGGGCGCCGGAAATCCTATGTAGCACCCGTCAAATACACCTTCTTCGCGGCGACAATCTTTGCCTTGATCGTCAACTTCCTGGACGTCTTGCCCACCCTGCCGTCCACCAACGACGAACAAACCGTACGCCTGTACCGGGCGACCCTGAGCGCATTGGGCTACCTGGCGTTTCTCTACGTGCTGCCTATCGCGACGCTCCAAGCCTGGTTGTTTCGCCGTCCCCGCTACGGCATCGCCGAGTGTTATGCCGCTCTACTGTTCTTCTACGGTCAGATCCTGATCTTGGGCATCCTGTTGGCCGTGACTGGGCTCTACGCGACTCCCTACGGCTATTGGATCGTCCATGTGGTGGGGCTGCCCTATCTGTGGTGGCTGCTGACAGATCTCTACGACGAGCCTCTGGGCTGGATCCTGGTCAAGGTTCTGCCGCTCTACTTCCTCGTCATGCTCTTCAATATCGACTCGGACTTCGTGGTTGGTTTCCTCACCGGCATAGGGGACTGAGCTTGAGCTCGACCAAAGACTCGCCCGCCGCACTAGCCGGCCAAGACAGTCCGGTCCTCTGCCGAAGCTGCGGAGCGGAGATGACGGGCCTCTACTGCCCGGTCTGCGGTCAGCGTCGAACGCGGCGCATCACCTTCGGGCGGATCTTCGAAAAGGGCGCGGAGCAAATCCTGTCCCTCGACTCCGCCTTCCTGCGCACGGTCTTCAGCCTCGCCACCCGTCCGGGTTCAACCTGCCGGCAGTACCTGGACGGTCGCCGTAAACCCTTCATGAATCCGGTCAAGTACGTGTTCGTGCTGGCGACGCTGTTCGCAGTGGTCAACAACGTGCTCGACATCCTGCCGGCCAGCTTGCCGGACAATCCCCAGGCGGTTCGGCTCTACAAATTCATTGTCAGCGCCCTGAGCTACCTGGCCTACCTCTACCTGCTGCCGGTGGCGCTGGTGCAGAGCTGGCTCTTCCGCCGGCCGCGCACCGGCGTGGCCGAGAGCTACGTCATCATGCTGTTCTTCTATGGCCAGTTCCTGGTCATTGGCATCCTGCTCTCGGTGACCGGCGTCTACCCCACGACCTATGGCCTCTTGATCGTCCGTACGTGCGGTTTCCTCTACCTGCTCTGGTTGCTCGCGGGCCTTTATCGCGACACGTTCCTGTGGACGCTGGTCAAAGGCCTCTTGCTCTATTTGATCTTCAACATCTTTAACATGGGCTCGGCCCTTCTGCTGGGCATGGCGATGGGCGTGCGACCGCCAAGCTGAGACCATGCGCACCGCCCAGCAGATGATCGCCTACGCCCTCGAGATCGACGAGGAGCTGCTGCCCTTCGTGACCGAGCTGCTGGCCGACTTCGACGAGCTTGGCAGCGACGCTGAGGCCATCACGCGCGAGATCGGCCAGCTCGAGCTGCCGCCCAACGCTCGCGTGCTCGATTTGGGCTGCGGCAAGGGGGCGGTGGCGATCGAGATCGCCCGCGAGCTCGGTCTGGCGGTCTTCGGCGTCGACCTCTACGAGCCCTTCATTCCGCTGTGCGAGCGCGCTGCCGCTGAAGCCGGCGTCGACGCGCTGTGCACCTTTCGCTGCGCCGACGTCCAGAGCCTCGACACGACGCATCCCGAACAGCTGCCGGCCGACGTTGCGGTCTATGCCGCCCTCGGCGACGTCCTCGGTCCGTTCGACGCCACCGTCGGCATCCTCAGGCGCTACGTCCGCCCCGGCGGCTACCTCGTGCTCTACGACGACTACGTGCGGGACGGCGGCACAACCGACTTCGAACGCTTCGATAACTACGTCTCGCGCGGCGCCATGGTGGAACAGCTCGAAGCCCATGGCGACACCCTATTGCGCCGCGTCGAGACGCCAGCCACCGAGATCGCCGCGTCCCACGACACCGAAGGCGCCTGGATCCGCAGGCGGGCCCTCGAGCTCGCCGAGCGCCACCCCGAGCTGCGGGAAGCCTTCCTGGAATTCGCCAAAGAGCAGCAGGCCGAGATGGATTTCCTCGAGGCCAACATGGTGGCCGCAGTCTGGATCCTGAAGCGTAGCTGACGGAAGCGTAGCTGACGACGGCGACGGGCAGGGTCTCGAAAACACACGCCGTCTCGGAAACACACGCCGTCCCGGAAACACACGCCCCGCGATCAGGAGAGATCGCTGACGCCAGGTAGCGCGAGAGCGAAGTAGGCCTCGACGTCTTGCTGCACGCGCCCGCCCAACGCACCGAGCCATATTTTTTCTACCACCCCGTTGCTGTCGATCACGATGGTCTGAGGCGTATCGTAAAGCCGGTAGCGCAAGCGGTCATCGAGATGAGGATCGGCGATCATGGGCATGCCGCTCATGGCCGGGTATTGATCGACATAATCCGCGACCCCCTCGGGTCGTGTGGATATCGCCAGGAAACGATAGCTTTCTCGATCGGCCTGCTCGAGCAAGGTGGACCAATTGTCCATATTCTTCCGGCACCACTGACACGTCGGCTGGAAGACCAACAATACGGTTTTTTTCGAGCGGGTCGCGATCTCGAGATTTTGCTCTTCACCCCGCAGATCGAGCCCACGCAGTGTCGATACCGGCTGGCCAAGCGTTAGGAACGCTGGCTCGCTGCGCACCTTCAGAGTTTGCTTCAGCGCACGATTTTGACTCAGCAGAGCGGTATTGCTCGCGACCAGAGCCAGCACCAGAATGACCAGGACGACCCCGGCTGGCGCCGCGATCGTCCAGGGTCGTGACCAGAAACGACCTGCTTTAGAGCGAGGTTCGCTCATCGGTGGAGCTCCGATTTCTCCGGAACTGTCTTTTACAGCTATTGACAGCTGAGGCTGCGCTCGACCCCAGCTGCCTATTTGATGTTACTGCAGGCAGATCCCAGAACCGCTGCCCAGCGGGCTGCAATAGCAGTGGCTCGGGCACACCAAGATACCGCCGCAAGCGATAAATTGATTGTTACAAAAATTACCAAAGCCACTCACCGGCGCAGTCAATTCTGAAGCAATCAATTCCGTATCGGCATTGACCTGCAGTGCAGACATCCCGGTCAAGCTCAACACAAAGACGGCGAAAGCAGCGATCACCAATGACTTGCCCTTTTGAGACATGGACCTCTCCTTTGAATAGGTGGCTGCTGAGTACGGAAACGTAACCCGCTCAGCCGCCAATTTTGACCCCGTCGCGGCTTCTAAAGGTGCGTCTTTCCCGGCCGGCCTACTGAATCCGCTCCACAGTGTCCCCCGTGTGTCGCGGTACTGTTCCACAAGTCCGCCTGTTGACAGCAGGACTTGGAAACATTGTTATTCAGAGTAGCAGCGGGCCGGGACATCCGTCAAGAGTTATTGCGCAAGTACCTTGTGGCGGCGAAAGGAACGTTCTCGAGGCCAGACGTATTCGAGCGCCTAGTAAAGCAAAGTACCCGCGCGGACGAAGCGTTGACCATGGACCGTCGCCCGCATTTTTGCCGCGTTCTACTCTAATGAGCATGTCCAAAGCTATCGGTCCCTATCGCCTCGAATCCATCCTCGGTCGTGGGGGAATGTCGGAGGTCCACATCGCCTTCGACCAGCGGCTCGAGCGCCGCGTTGCGATCAAGCGTCTGCGGGCCGACTGGACTCAGAGTGAATGCGCCGCGTCGCGTCTGCAGCGCGAGGCCAAGGCTGTCGCGGCGCTTGCGCATCCAGCGATCGTGCAGATCTTCGATGTCGTGGAGGATGCCGACGACACCTGGATCGTTCTCGAGCTCGTCGATGGTCAAAGTCTGGCCAGTAGGCTCCGGCAAAGCCTTCTCAACGTTGTCGAGGCACTCGAAGTCGGTGTCGGCGTGGCCGAGGGCCTAGCGTTCGCTCATGCCAAGGGTATTCTTCATCGCGACCTGAAAACGGAGAACGTCATGCTGGCGAATAACGGGGAGATCAAGATCCTCGATTTCGGCCTGGCCAAGAACCTGCTCGTCGCCGAGAGTACACTCACCGCCGATGGCGTGGTGCTCGGCACGCTGCGCGCCATGTCGCCGGAGCAGGCAATGGGCCTCGAGCTGGATTTCCGCAGCGATCTCTTCTCTCTTGGAGTCTTGCTCTACGAGAGCCTCATCGGCCGGTCTCCCTTTGCCAGCGAGTCCGCGACCACCACCATCACCAAGATCTGCAGCTACCAGCAGCCCCCTTTAAGGCTCTGCAGGCAAGACGTGCCGATCGAACTGTCGCGCCTAGTAGACAGCTTACTGGAAAAAGATCGCAAGCATCGGCCATCCAGCGATGAGACACGCGATCGATTGCGAGCCATGCGGCAGAATCAGGCGGCGCCAACCACTCGATCGGTCAATGTACAGCCCCTCTCCAACGAGGCCGCACACTCGACCGCCGCTGACCGCAACGCGACCACCCTCTTTGGTTCACACGCTGGTGCCGATGGCCCGGACGGACAGAGAGACGTGAACGACGATTGCCCCCTACCCTAGCAGATCCCTCCGCCCAACACGCTCATACCGATTGGCGTCAAAGCGCGAAAGCGACCGCCAAGTTGTGGGCAGCTGCCTCGGCGTCCTTCGGACGCTTGTCGCGAGATGGCGAAAGCGCCGCCGCAAAGTAACGGTCCAGGATCGCAGGCAGGGATGGACGAAGCTCCGTCAGCGGCGGAATCGAGCCCTTCGCGATGGCGAAAAGAACCGCCGGAGTGGATTTTCCCGCCCATGGGTGGCACCCAGCGAGCGCCTCGTAGAGCACCATATGGAAGGCCCACAAGTCGAAACTGGGGTCCGGGTCAAAGCCGTTCAGCGCTTCTGGGCAGAGGTACAGAGGCGTGCCCACCAGCCGGTTGTCGGCCGAGAGACTGGTGGCGTCCGGGCTCTGCTGGTGCTGCGCCGGCAGCAAGGTTCCAAGTCCACCCTCCTGATTCATCGGCGAGGCGACAGAAGAGGCATCGAGCAGCCCAGCCAGTCCAAAATCCAGCAGCTTCACCACATCACCGCTCTCGTAGGCGATGTTGTTCGGTTTGATGTCGCGGTGCAGCAGCCCCCGCGCGTGCAGGTATCCGATAGCCTCGCATAGGGCCAGTCCGAGCCTCGCAACGGTTTCGACGGGCAGCCGTTGCTGCGCCAGCACCTCGCGCAGCGTTCCAACTGCGAAGTACTCGACGATCAAGAAGGGCATACCCATCCAGATCTCGATGGCATGGATCGTGGCGATGCCTGGGTGCGATAGCGAGGCCATGACCTCGGCTTCACGGCGCAACCCGTCCGCTGAGGCTCCTTGCAGCCGCGGCAGAGTCTTGATCGCCACCTGGCGCCGCAGAATCTCGTCCCGACCTAGAAAGACAACCCCCATGCCACCGCTGCCGAGCACTCGCAGCAACCGGTACTTGCCCGCCAGCAGGGCCGGATAGCCGGTGGAAGCCGTGAGGCCGGAGCACTCACTACAGTGCGATCGCGCCTCGGAGGACAGCGCACCGCAATCGCGGCATGGAAATACCAGCGCCTCGGGCGCGAGGTCTGTCTCACCGCGTTCGCCAGGTTCGGAGACCGTCGCATGAAAGCGCTCTTGGAGCAGGCGATTCTCCAAGGCGAGAGCCGACGATTCGGCTAAAGCCACCCCTAGCGACCGGTCTTCGCTGGAGAACGGTAACTCGCTGCGCTTCTCCCCCAGCGTTATCGCTCCCAACAGACCGCCCATCGAGCTGCGTAGCGGCAGGATGATCTTGGCCTTCGAGCTGTGCAGCCAACGCTGATCTTGAAAAGGTAGCGAGACAGGATCGATGCCGTCACAGTCGATCGCATCCGGCGCAGCGGCGATTATTCCCGCCAGGGCACCCTCTCCCGAAAGCGACGGGCCGCCGCTCGCCCCGGGTTCGAAGTCGCCCCGAGAAGGATGCCGGTAGTAGACCCGGCCCGTCGCGACTTGTAGTGTCGCCGTGAATTCTCGCGAGACCGCAGCCGACCACGCCTTCAGATCCGCGGCTTGTCGGCTTATCTCGGCCAGCCGGCCCAGGGCAGGAGCACTATCGATCGAAGCCCGGAAGTAGCGTTCGTCGAGACGCAACAGTATCGCCCCGCGTTGCTGCAGCAGCAGCGCACCAATGGCCACCAGACTCGCAACGAAAACGCCGCTGGATCCGGTGGAAAGATCCGCCAGAGTCTGATTGCGTGAGCGGTAGGCGATAGCAACAACGGCCAGCACTGGCAGGGTCATCACGGCATGCAGAGTGTTGCGTGCCAACGCATACTGCAGCGCCTGGCGAACGATGACCCGGATATCCAAGGCTCTGCGAGCGAGGATCGCATAGGCCGTCACCGCTGCCAGGCAGAACAGCGAGCCGTACTCGATCGCCGTGATGACGAACAACCAGTAAGGGTCGTTCAGCGCCTGGGCCAGCCACGGACTGCCTACCAGAGCGACGGCCTGAACGAGCGGCAGAAGTCCGAAGACGACCCACCCGGTCCACAGCAGCCAGATCCGCTTACGCTCGCTCAGAGGAGCACGACGCGAGCGCCGCGCCGAGACGACCATCGCCGGCGCCGAGGCAGCCAGGATAAGGGTCCAGAAGCCACCGCTACCCGTTCCCGGGTGCGCCCAGGCGACGGCAGCGGCCCACGGTCCAGCCAAGCCTACCAAGCGCTCGACTGGCAGCCAGGCAAGACCAAAGAGGGTCACACCTAGGACGTAGGCTGCCGTAGTCAACCCACGACCGGGGGTGGTACGGCCGGAGGAGGCGGGAACCGCCTCCTGCAAACGCGGCAGCGTCAGAAACAGACGCCAGATGAAATAGGGCAGGAACGCAGCGGGCACCATCGGCGCCAGAGCCGACACAATCGGTTCGACTGCCGGTGTTGGCGTCCAAGTCCGCCAGTCGGCATAGGTAGCCGCAACGAGGAGGAAAATGTGACCGAGGTTCTCGGCGCGCGGATCCTGCCGCGCGCCCAGGAACAGCAAGACTGCAGCGGCTGAGAAACCAGCCGCCAGGATCACCAAGGCCAGCTGTGAGAAACCAGGCGATGTTGGAGCACCAAGTGCGAGCCACGCGGTCACCATGAACATCGCGACGGCCGCAATCCACGCGTTGGCGACCTCCAGAGGATGAGGCGGCCGTATCATCTGCCCCGGTTCAGAGCCTCCAAAAGACCCAGCCAGGAGGCGCCGAGGCCAGCAGACGTCCGTCATTCAGGGGCAATAGGCTCACGGCAAGTTCGGAAACCAAGGGCATCTCGCCAACAGTGGTTCAGGCTCCTCGTTGGCGGTTGAATCTGCTTGTCTTCTGCGCTGGAAGCGCAGGACAACGTTCTTGAATCTGTCGGCGACATCGTTGATGCCTTCCTGCAGCTGCTTACAATTTATGTTGCCGGTGTGCCGATCTTCGAGGAGTGAAGCAAGCTGCCTGGCACGCCCTTGCCAGTAGCTCCGCCCCATCGTGTCCCACCAGTCCTCATCATCTCCATACCCGCATCTGAGGGCGTAGCCAATCGCATACCGGATCGTCCTTTCGAGGTGATCGTGGGTCTCAGAACGGAAACGTGCTTGGGCAATCTCGCCATGAAACGCATCGACAATCTCAGCCACGCATGCATCGAGCGTAGGATCCGTCATACATCCTCCAAGAAATCCCAAAGTCTCAGTTGCGTATTCGACGATCAGGAGCATAAAGCTGGGCCTGATCGTCCCGTGCGAGATCCTTCTGCCATGAAGCTCTGCGCACGAGGGCACCGAAGCCTGGCGAGCCGCCTTATCGATCGCCTGTGATTTTCGTAGATTTTTAGTCTACCGGCGACAATGCTCTACCAGCAACCCGCCTCGGTCGACCTGAAGCTAGCCGTCGACCGCGAGCTTGAGGAGCAAGCCCGATCGCGCGATCTGATCTTGTTGACGTCACAACGGGCACAGAAGATACTGGCTTCTCATACTCGCTCAAACCGTAATCTTCCTCGGCTTCACCCGGATCATTCCCGATGGATCCCGCTCCGTCCCGAGGGCCGCGAAGCCCCTCAGACACTCCGACCGCCGCTTCGGACCCAGGCCCGGTTTCCGTTGGCGAGCGGCTGGGCGTTCTCGACGCCATCCGGGGTGCGGCTCTCGGTGGAATTCTCGTAGCCAACCTGATCTCTTTTTTCGGCGTGTACTGGATGAGCGCCGAGGTTCGGATGGCCATGGCCGCCGGGGCGGTGGGCGAGGCCGTCATCTTCGGGATGGACTGGCTGATCGAGGGCAAGTTCTATTCGGTCTTCTCGATCCTCTTGGGAATCGGATTCGCCATCCAGTGGCAGAGAGCCGAAGCGCGGGGACAGTCCCGTTCGCAGTTCGGGCGGTTCTTTCGCAAGCGCATGACCGTGTTGATCGGGATCGGGCTGCTCCACATGGTCGGGCTGTGGGCCGGTGACATCCTCACCCTTTATGGGGTGATGGGCCTCCTGCTGCCGACGCTGGCCCGCGGGCAGGGCCGCAGTCGGCTCGCGGCGATCATCCTTTTTCTCATGACGCCTCTGGCGATCCACGGGCTCGTGTACACCACCGAGGGTCGACTGGACCCGAGGCCACCGTTCGCGGAGCTGGGCGCTCAGGTCAAGGATGAGCTGGGCGGCGAGGGCAAGGCTTCGCTGGAGCTCTTCGCAGAAGGCAACCCGAGCGACTACGTGGCGTGGAATGTCGGCTACGCTGTGGGGCGGCCAGGGACCTACCTCCAGGGGGGACGCCCGTTCAAGGTCATGGGGCTCTTCCTGATCGGAGCCTGGATCGGAATCGCCCTGCTGCCCCGCCTGGCATCCCTCGGCCAATCGCTTCGACGCACCGCTATCGTCGGTGCCGCGGTCGGACTCCCGGCCAGCTTCGTGTATGCCCTGATCAAGCTCCGGCACGCGCAGTCCACCTTCATGCTGTCCCCCGAAGGCCTGCTGCAGACCACGGCCTACACCCTCGGCACCACCCCTTTGGCGCTGTCGTATCTCGCCCTCGCCGTGCTCGCGTGGAGGACGGACGCTGGACGACGGCGGCTCGAGTGGTTCGTACCCCTGGGTCGGATGGCGCTGTCCGTCTACATCAGCCAGACGATGATTCAGCTGATTGCGTTCACGGGGTGGGGGTTCGGTTTGGCCACCAAGATCCCCGTTGCCCTGCTCCCCGTCGTAGCCGCCGCTATCCTCATTACCCAGAGGCAGGCCTGTCTCTGGTGGCTCGCGCGGTATCGGCAGGGTCCACTCGAGTGGGTCTGGCGACGCGTCACCTACCGGTGACGGTCAGGCGTCTCGACCCGGGCAAGACTCACGCACCGGGACACGACGGACGCTATGGGCGCTATGGACACGACGGACGCGACGGACACGACCAACATGACGTCCCGGGACACAAAGGACGTCCTGTGCACGACCGAAGTCCCGTCCCGGAGCAGAAAGATAGCCAGATTTACGACAAACCTGGCGTCCCGGGACACAAAGAACGCCCGGTACACGACAAAAATAGCGTCCTGGGACACAAAGAACGCCATGGATTGCTCGCGAATTGCGGCCGGGGTCAAAACTCTCACGGTCGCAGGCGCTCCAACGGCCTTCGGGGCACTCCGAACGCGTTCGCACGCCGTGCAAGTGCGTTCAGAGAGCCCCAAATCGCGTTCGCTGTCGACGCAATGACGACTTTTTTGCCTCCTGGAGGGCCTTCAGCCGCCGCAGGCAGGTTTGTGCGCGGGTCGCTCAGCAGGCTTCAGAGGCCGCTAAAGGCTGAAATCCATGGGACTTAGCGGATCTCCTCCGCCTGCTGAGGATCTCCAGAGGGTCGCGCGCACACGAGCCCCGTCCCTGATGGACGTGCGCGCGCGCGCGACAGGCACCCTGAGAGGGTCAAAAAAACACCGGATGGGCAGCGCGCTAGCGACGGCTCAGACTCCTGAACCGTCGCCTCGCTACTTCTCGCCAGAGCCTCCAGATCGTCAGACCACGTGCAGGCGGCGGACCGCCGCCACCGCCAGCAGCGCGATCAGCAGGATCAGACCCCGCTGATCGAGGGTTGGGATATCGAGCGCGTTGGTGACCGCGAAGTCGGCCATCGCGGCACCGGCAGGATCGCCTACCACCGCCAGGCCACCGACGACGCACGACGATCTCGACCGGCATGGTGTCCGAGAAATCGAGGCTGAAGGTTGCGGTGCCCAAGGGCAGCCCGGATCAAGGTTGACATGCAAGACGCTTTGGCAAGTACAATCATCATCTATGGGTAGGGATGCTCCGTATCACGCGGCACTTCAAGCAGCGACGGAAGCCACGCGCGCACGAATCCAACGCGACCGGGCAAACGCCCCCAATCCTCTCAAGAAAGTATTTACCGTTCTAGTCAAGCGGTTTTTACAGCCTTCGCTGAACGCCACCGAGGCGTGGAAGGCGGCAGGGATCAAGGATACCGGGGTGATGGTGACGTTCAAACAAGCCACCGGTAGCACGCTTGTCCAGTACATCGCCGCTGCACGGATTGAAGTTGCTGTTGTTCTGATGACCACCACAGAGCTCGGTCTTTCTACCATCAGCCAACTAGTCGGCTATACCTACCATCCGACCTTTACCGATAATTTCAGGCGGGTGATGGGTAAAAGGCCGTCCGAAGTCGAACGCCAGCCAATGCCTATGGCGTTGATTGGCGATGAGATATCTCTCAGAGCAGGCCGTGGTTTGCTCGAGCCGGATGAGATGGTGACGTATATCGAGCATCTGATGCGCATCTGCCCCGAGGCAACGGTGCTCATCCGGAAGAAACTCTGCAATGACAACCTACAGCCACGCATCGTTGTCGATGGCGAACGCACGGATGAGCTTCAGGCTCTTGGGGTGTGGGAGCAGATCAGCACCTTGCCATTCGAGGAGCAGTGTCAGCAGGTACGGCGATATCAATTCCGCTCCACCGTGCTCTTCGACCTGCTGCGCAAGCGATCACGGTGGGAAGGTCACACAGATCACCAACGTGGCGTTCAGCTTGCCAAACTGGCGCTCGTCAGCTTAGAGGATTGTGACAACGTATTCGGTAGCAGGATTCATGATCTCCGTGCCCTTGGCTGGGCCTGGCTTGGCAACGCGCAGCGATTGGCGGTGGATCTAGCCAACGCCTCAACATCCTTCGAACACGCCGATCGTGAATGGGAGAAACCTAGAGAAAACAAAGACACCTCGGTGTTGGCTAATCTCCACTACCTCAAAGGTGCATTGCAGATGGTCTTACGAGACTACAAACAGGCCATTCGACACTTGAACCAGTCTTGCGCTCTCTTTCAGACACTGAACCAACTCAAGGATGAAGCGCGCACCTTGATCTTCCGTGCAGCAACCTATGGCTATGCAGGTAGCTACAGAAAAGCAGTTCAAGATCTGACAGAAGCCCTAGCCTTGATCGATGAGAACACTGACAAAGAATTCGCGTTTGCTGTGCGAGGCAACTTGGCAAATGCCTTGATCCGAGCCGGGATGGCCGAGAGTGCATCCAAGGAACTACTACAAGCACGGCACCTGATTGGTCAGCTCGACGATCCGATGGGTGCTATCAGAGTCGACTGGATTGCGGGTGATCTAGCTGAAATCCAGGGAGACTTGGAGAATGCCAAACGCTGGTACCAGAAAGTTCGGATAGCACTTCGTGGCGCGGGCGACCCAAGGTATCTAGGTATGATTTCCGTTGATCTAATGCTTATTCACAGACAGCAAGGCGACCTTGAAAGCGCTGCGATGCTTGCCGCCGAGACACTTCCTATCTTGGGATCCATGGATCTTCACACCGAGACGATTGCAGCCGTTGGCTTGCTAGCCAATGCTGTCAAAGAACGGCAGCTTTCAGATCAGGTTCTGAGTAACCTACGTGTTGCACTACGCCATGATCCATTGACGATGTAACCACGAGGCGAGAGCAACAGCGCTCCCGCATCGCATGCCTCACATACCCGTAGGGATCGATATAGACAGGCGATCCAGCACGGACAACCGTTTGTACCTCATGGCGCGCTCCTTTCGAGTTGGCGATGCTAACCGGAGCGAGGGCCAGCCCCTATCCCGTGTCCTGCCTCAACTATCCGAAGGGATCAGCGTAAGGGGCAGCTCCAGCATGGGCAGCCGTCTGAATCTTCATGGCGCACTCCTTTCGGGTTGTTGTGTTAACGATGGTAACCCAAGGCGAGGACAACACGGCCCCCGACCCGAGTCTCATCTAGCCACCCGGTTCGATCAAGGCGGCGGCTCCAGCCTGGACAGCCGTTTGGATCTTCAGGGCGCGCTCCTTTCGGGTCAACGGTGGTAGCCGAAGCGACCGCAACAGCGCCCTCGACCCGAGTCTAGCCTTGGGGCTCGATGAAGGGGGCAGCTCCAGCACGGACAGCCGTTTGGATCTTCATGGCGCACTCCTTTCGGTAGAAGTTGGCGATATGGAGTGGATGTTTTGCGCATTGTCTTGTCGCGAAGCGCAATGACATCCCCACGAATTTACCCACTTTATCGCCCGCACTTCGCGGATATTCCCAAGTGAATCCCAAATCCAAAATGGACGGTTTTATGGCATCGTTTTGGAGGCGTTAGAGACCACCAGGACGCTGCGACGGAACCGCGTGCTCAAGGGGCGACTCAAACCTCTCCGCCCTTGCTCGCTCCACCAATACGACCTACCACCTCACGAACGTTGTTCTTGGATGCGATCTAGGCTAGATGCCCCGACACGGTGAATTGGAGTCCATCTAGGACATAGGGCATCGAGCCTGTGGGCGCCCGTGAACCGCCAACTCAATTAGGAGGGTTTATATTGCTGTATTCGAGCGTTCCACGCCGCAAGCCCCTGGTGCTTTTTGTGACCTTGGCTCTCTCGGGAGCCCTTTCCTCATTGGCCCAGTGCAACAGCGATCCCATCGCGGCGGTTGACGAGGTGCTGCACACCGGGGATCCGCTGGTGGTCGACGTCCTGGCCAACGACCGTGAGCCGGATGGCGAGCTGCTGCAAGTCATCTCGATCGAGCAGGAAACGTGTGACGAAGCTGACGTCACCGCGGTCTTCGACACGGTCCGTTTCATCCCGACCGGAAAGTCCTCCGAAACCTGCACGATCACCTATCGCATCCAAGACGAGAGCGACCGCACCGCGGACGGCACCGTCAACGTGATCTCGACTGGCTTGCTGTTCAAGGACGGTTTCGAGACCGGCGATTCGTCGCGGTGGGATGATGTGGAGAGTGAGCGATGAGCCGCGCTGCGAGTCTGGTCTCGACGTTCTTACTGGCATCGTTTTTCCTGGCATCGCTGGCCTTAGCGCAGGGCGCGGGGCAGGCCGGCGGCCAGCAGCCGAGCGAGCAGCGTGGCTTCAACGCCGACACCGCCTACCAGCTCGGCGATATCGACCACATCAATCTGTTCAACGGCGCTCTCACTCTCACCGTGCCGCTCGGGCCGAGCTATCCCGTCGGCCCCAACTTCGCGTTCCAGCTGACCCTGGTCTACACCTCCAACGGTTGGGATCACGAAGACGCAACCTGCAACTTCAACGGCATGACGCAGCACTACCAGGTGCCGATTCCCGAGCCCAACGCCAACGCCGGTTTTGGCTGGAGGGTGCTGCCCGGGTTGCATCAGATAGGAGAACATAGCAATACTGCTCAATGACAAGTCTTGTTTTGTAAGAAGCTTATTTTGATCAGCTTGGTTCTTGACACTACATAACACATCAACTGGGTGGACAGAATTCTCAAGTATAAACCTCTTTAATCCATCAGCAAAGTGGTTTGTAGGATTAACAAGTTGCTCCAAAAGACTTACTTGGTTTTGCCAGTGTAGGATATAGCCACATGTAGTTCCCTTCCATGTACAATCAACATGATGTAGCAAAGCATCTTTGATGGGTGACTATTTGTTGTGTATTCTAATCAGCAGCATGTTCCCTCACATATATCTTTCCTTGACAAGTGAGTAGTGTCCATGTACTT
>JBCCEE010000076.1:0-24155 GCA_039030415.1 Acidobacteriota bacterium | reverse complement strand
GGAGAGAATCTGGCGAGCCGTGGGGAGGCGCCGGTAGCGATCAGCGTGGGTCGACTGCCGTCCCGGGTCTTCCAGGCGTGCACCGCGCCGGATTGCGCCAGGGTGAGGAGACGCTCACCTTCCGGCCCGAACGCCGCAGCCACGACGAACAGGTCTGGCCCGCCCAGCGTCACTGCTCGCGCTTCTTCGCCCAGCCGCCAGACGTGCGCCATGCCGTCGGCGGTCACCGCGAGGACCTGCTCACCGCGTGGGCCAAAGGAGACATCGAGGCAACGAGCCGGATGGTCGAGGGTTGTCGGAAGAGCAGCGATGGAAGTGCTCCACACGCGTACGCTGCCGTCATCGGCGAGGGTAAGCAGGTGGTCGCCATCCCGACTGAATCGCAGGGCCGTCGGGATCTCGGTCTGGCCGCTGAGCTCGACGAGCTCGGCGGTGGCTTCGAGGGGCCAGAGGCGAACCGTTTGATCCCATGAGGCGGTGGCCAGCCATCGGCCGTCGGGGCTGAAGGCCGCCGCCCCCACCGTACCGCTGTGACCGACGAGCTGGTGCTCCGCAAGCTGGTGCGCCAGCGCTTGACGCATGCGGGCGGTGGCAAACGGTGCTCTGGCGGGATCTTTCACTTCCAACAGCACCTGAGCGGCTCGCGTTGGGTCGGTGCTCAGAAACTCACCGGCGACCGCGACCCGGGCTGCGTCTTCGGCTCGTCCACGCTGAGCCTCGGCACGCTGCCATAGGGCCAACCCGCCGACGGCGAGCATCGCCAGCAGAGCCAGCGCGGTGGTGATCGCTGCCAGGCGCCGTTGCCGGCGACCGGCGGCGCGCTGCAGGCTGTACTTCAAGAACCCGCGCTCTCCAGCCTCGAGACGGCCGCCCCGTTGCTCGAGCCAGCGTTCGCCCTCGGCGAGAGCCGGGCCGTCGAGCAGAAGAGCAGGATGGCGTGCGTTGCGCTGCCACTCCCGGCGCGCTGCGTCGAGGCGCTTGCGCCACAGCAACAGCTCCCGGTCCTCGTCGAGCCAGGTCCTGAGGCGATCCCAGGATTCGAAGAGCATCTCGTGCGTGACTTCGATCGCTCGGTCCCGGCCTTCGCCAGGGTCTAGGTGAGCGTCGTTTAGTCGCCGTTCGGTGAGCAGTCGGGCATCTACGAAGCGGTCGATGACCGGGATGACGTCAGGCGGGATTTCACTGCGCGGCAGCGGCCGTCTGGCGTAGCGTCCGGTTTCGGTGAGCTGAACCAGTGCCAGCATAGCGTCTTGAAGCGGGTTTAGGATTCGGGGCTCGAGCGCATCACCAGCGAGGGCGGCTTCGGCGGCCTTGGCCACCGACCCTCCCAACCCGCCGAGCTCATCGCGGTACTCGCGGATCGTCAGCCGCCGGTCACGGCCAAAGCGCTGGTAGAGCTCGCGCAAGGCAAAGGCGAGTAGGGGCAGCGCGTGGTCGTCCTGGGCGTCGGCCAGCATGCGCTCGCGCAGACCCTCTTCGAGGTCGATACCGGCAATGCGCGCCGGTCCGGCGATCACCTCAGCGAGCCCTTCGGTCGTCAGCGGGCCGATCCGCTGGATATCGAACGACAGATCGCGGGTCGCCGCGGCGTTCTGGAAGTCGGTCAAGAGATCGGCGCGCAGTGTGCCGAGGCAGCACAGCGGACTGCTTGGGGCGTCGAGCACTGTCTGCAGCAAGGCTGCGAATCGCCCCTGAGCACGATCGGCCGAGTGCTGCAGCAGCTCTTCCGCCTGGTCGATCACCAACAGTACGGTGACAGCGTCGCCGCCAGCGGCCAGGCGCAGGTCGCGCAGTACTTCGAGTAGAGGCTGCGCGCTCGGCATTGCGCCGTTGGCGGCCAGATCGAGCTCGCGGTGCAGCTGGCGCCAGCTCTTTGGGCGCCTTGCTGCCTCAGCTGGAGCGACGTCGTCGTGGCCGGCACGATGCAGAGCGATGGCGAGCTCCCGCCAGGGATCGTCGAGTGGACGGAAGGGGCCGACGATCAGCCAGCGATCCGCCGCTCGCCGCAGGCGGGGCAGCAGACCGGCTCGCAATAGCGAAGACTTTCCGCTACCCGATGCCCCGAGCACCATCAATGCTCGCCCGCCACGGTAGCGCCGCAGGCGTTCGAGAGTTTCCAGGCTCTCGCGTACCTCTGCCTCTCGCCCGAAGAAGATCGCCGCGTCCTGTTCTTGCAGTGCGGCAAGCCCGGGGTAAGGCGAGCGCTCCTCGGGCCACGGGAAGCCCTCGCCTAGAGCCTTTCGCAGCGTGCTCTGCAGCCGAGCTGTCGATTCGGGGTCCGAGGCCAGATCGAGCACCTGGAGATCCGCCAGAATCGGATGGACCTCGCAGTCGGCGACCTTCACCGGAACAACGTGCTTGCCGAGAGCTTTGGCGTGGGTGATCTCGGCGAAGCACCAGTAAGACGCCATCGAACGGGGGCTGCACAACACCAGCACGACGCCACAGGTGCGTAGCTGATGGTAGAGCTCACGCTCCCAGTCTCGGCCGGCCGGGATGCCGTCTTCGGGATCGAAGTCGAGGAACACCGAAGCGTAGCCCCAGGTGGCGAGCTGCTGCTTGAGCTCGGCCGCAGCCCTGTTGTCGTGGCTGCTATGGCTGATGAAGATTGAACCCATCAGCGGCGATTTTAGCTCGCCGAGCTCGAGCGCCCGGGTCTGGCTGGTACAGTACGCCTCCCAACCCAACGGAGGCACCTCATGGAATACCGAGTCGATGTTAGAGATCTCAAATTTCAGCTCCTGCAGTGGCTGCCGACCGAGGAGCTGCTGAAGGCCGAGAAGTTCGCTGACTGGGATCTCGAGAATGTCGAGATGGTCTTGGATCAGGCCGTCGAGATTGCTCAACAGTCTTTGGCGCCGACCAATGAAGAAGGCGACCGGATTGGTGCTTCCTGGGACAAGGGTGCGGTAACTGTCCCCGCGCCTTACCAGGAAGCCTACGCCACGCTGCGTGAGGGCGGTTGGATCGGTGCGGCGAGCAGCCCCGACCTCGGCGGCCTGGGTTTGCCTCATGCGGTGACGACGGCAGTGAACGAGCTGTTCTCGGGCGCCAACCTCTCACTGTCGCTGATGACGCTTTTGACCAGCGGTACCGCTCACCTGGTGGAAGCCTTCGGCGGCAGCGCGCTGCGCGATCAGGTGTGCGAGAAGATGCTGTCTGGCGAGTGGGGCGGGACGATGTGTTTGACTGAGCCCCACGCAGGTTCCGATGTTGGCGCCAGCACCACATCGGCGGTGCGCCAGGAAGACGGCAGCTACCTGCTGAGCGGCGAGAAGATCTTCATCACCTTTGGTGAGCACGATCTGACCGATAACATCATCCATGCCGTGCTGGCACGCACGCCGGACGCGCCGGCCGGCACCCGCGGCCTGTCGCTGTTCATGGTGCCAAAGCTCCGGATCGCTGAAGACGGCAGCCTGGGACAGCCGAATGACGTGCAATGCGCCAGCATCGAGCACAAGCTTGGCATTCATGGCTCGCCCACCTGTTCGATGGTCTTCGGCCAGCAGGGGGCCTGTCAGGGCTTCTTGCTCGGTGAAGAAGGGCAGGGCATGCGATTGATGTTCCAGATGATGAACGAAGCCCGTATCGAGGTTGGGGTGCAGTCGGTCGGCGTCGCCGGCGCCGCCCATCAGGCCGCTTACCACTACGCCAAGGAGCGGCTTCAGATGCGGCACTGGACCGGCGGCTCTGGCCAAGTAGCGATCGTCGAGCATCCCGACGTGCGAAGGATGCTGCTGACCTCTTCGGCCTACGTCGAAGCGATGCGAGCGCTGCTCCTGCGGACGTCGTACTACAACGACATGACGCACGTTACCGAGGGCGAGGAGCGCGAACGGTATCAGGGGCTGCTAGAGCTGTTGACGCCGATCTGCAAGGCTTGGGCTTCGGATTGGAGCTTCCGGGTCACCGAATGGAGCCTGCAGGTCTTCGGCGGTTACGGTTACACCAGAGACTATCCCGCAGAGCAGTACCTGCGCGATGCCAAAATCGCCTCGATCTATGAGGGTACCAATGGCATTCAGGCGCTCGATTTTGTGGCTCGCAAGCTGCCGTCGCGCGGGGCCGCGGCGCGCGAGCTGCTGACTGCGGCGGGAGCGACCGCCCATCGGCTGAGCGAAGGGGCTCTGGCACCTTCAGCAGCGCTGCTGGCCTCCGCGGTCAGCACCTTCAGCGGATTGGTGAGCGAGCTTCCCGGACGCGAGGATGGCCGGCTGATGACCGTCCTCAACGCGGTGCCGATGGCGGACGCGTTCGGGACGCTTCTTGGTGCCCACTTCCTGCTCGAGCAGGCCGAGCTGGCTGAAGGTCAGCTGGCCGAGCTGCTGGAGGAAAAAGCGGTTGCCGGAGACGAAGCGAAGCGCGCGTTCCTGGCCTCCAACCAGGAC
This sequence comes from Acidobacteriota bacterium, assembly GCA_039030415.1. Lineage (GTDB taxonomy): Bacteria > Acidobacteriota > Thermoanaerobaculia > Multivoradales > J023 > JAAELT01. Next base: position 19,764 of record JBCCEE010000076.1, on the reverse strand, counting down.
GCAGCCTACCTGCACAACAAGATCCAGACGGCGATTCTGTTCTGTCATCGGGCTTTGCCCGCTATCGACGCCTACAGTGTGGCCATCCGAAACGGCGAGACCGCGGCGATCGAGGCGATCCTCTAACGACAGATGCGAAGCTGCGTTGCGATGCCGAAACGCAACGCAGCTTCCTTCAGCAGCTTCCTGAATTAGCTTGCTGAAACTGGGGCCTGGAGCTGGAATACGCAATACCTGCCGTCGTAGGGTGATTCGTCGGGCGCTAGGCCTGATAGAATTCATGACTCGGCCCAAATATAGCAGCGACGTCGCACGGACCCATCCGCCTGAGCGTTGCACGGCACATCAAAAGCAGCCCAGGGAGAGATGGCGGCAATGCGGAGCATGACCGGATTTGGCCAAGCGGCGGGCGAGAGTGAACGTTTTCGCATCACGGTGACGCTGCGCGGCGTCAACCATCGTTTCCTCGACCTCTCGATTCGCCTGCGTGAGGCGCTGCGAGGGCGCGAGCCGACGCTGCGAGATCTCCTGTCGGCGCGCCTGTGGCGTGGCCGCGTTGAAGTTTCGCTCGACGTCTTGACCCTCGGCGCAAGAGATCCCGAGGTGACAATCGACGAAGAGATGGCCGTCGCAGTACGCGGGGTGTGTGACGGCCTGCGGCAGCGCGGGGTAGTGGCGGGTGAGCTGGAGATCAGTGATCTGCTGCGCTTGCCGGACATCGTCAAGCTCCAGTCCCATGATCCTGAGTGGGCGGATGATGATCAGGCCGTGCTGCGCCGGGTTACCGGAGAGGCTCTGGATCAGCTGATTGATGCCCGCATCCTCGAGGGTGAGAAGCTGGCGGCGGCTCTGAACGAACGCCTGGACGGTCTCGAACAGCTCGCTGCAGAACTGGTCGCTCGCGGAGCCCAGGCGGTTAAGGAGCTGGCGGGATCCCTGCGCCAGAGGATCTCGGAGCTCACCGACAGCGCAATCGACGAGGACCGACTGGCGCAAGAAGTCGCTTTGTTAGTCGACCGCTCGGACGTCAGCGAGGAGCTCGATCGTTTGACGTCGCACCTCGAGCACTTCCGCACGGTGATGAGTCAGGATGGCAGTATCGGTAAGCGCCTCGACTTCCTGACGCAGGAGATCTTCCGTGAGCTCAACACGCTCGGCGCCAAGTGTCGCGACAGCGAGATGATCCGACGCGTGCTCGACTCCAAGGTGCTTTGCGAGCAGCTGCGCGAACAAGTTCAGAACATCGAATAGCACCGGCAGATCGAGTACCATCACGGCATGGCGCCCGCATCTGATGCCGCGACTTCGCGCGGCGAGCTGTTCATTCTCTCGGCCCCCTCGGCTACGGGCAAGACAACGCTGATCCAGCGTCTCTTCGACCAGTATGGTGACCTGGCCGAGCGTCTGGCGTTTTCGGTCAGTCACACGACGCGGCCGCCCCGTACCGGTGAGGTCGACGGTAAGCACTACTACTTCGTGACCGACCAGGCGTTCCAGCAGATGATCTCCGAGGACGCCTTCGTTGAGTGGGCGTTCGTCCACGGCCTGCGCTACGGCACCAGCAGGAATGAGGTCGAGCGTCTGTTGGCCGCAGGTAACGATGTGATCCTGGATATCGATGTGCAGGGAGCACAGCAGGTGCTCGAGCAACAGCCGGGGCTGCCTTCGATCTTCATCCTTCCACCGAGCTTCCGTGAGCTTGAGCGCCGCCTGCGCTCAAGGGCCCTCGACGACTCAGAGCAGATCGAACGCCGTTTGGTGAACGCTACGCACGAGATGAGCTGCTACACGGCTTATCAGTATGTTATTCTCAACGATGAATTGGATCGCGCCACTGAGGCGCTTGCAGCTATCTTCCTAGCCAGACGCTACCGTCGAGATCGCATGCAGCCGCAGATCGAGCGGGTACTCGAAGATCTCTAGGGCCAATCTCGAAGCCAGCATTCAGGTGCCAAAGCGGGTAGCGCACGAGCTTTCACGACGGATTCACCTCGACGAGCGGTGAATCCCGCCAGCGGAACCCAACATGAAACAGATTCCCGAGAAGATTGATAGCAAGTTTCGATTTGTACTCCTCGCTTCGACTCGCGCTGAGCAGATCATGCGCGGCGCGGCACCGAAGGTCGATGAGCCCAGCTCCAAGCCGACTCGTGCCGCCATGGAGGAGATTCTCTCCGAGAAGGTCGGCTGGGAGTATGGCCCGGAGCAGACCGCGGAAGAAGCGGGTGATGGCGCCGTCCCGGCGAGCGAGTCCGGGGACAGTGAGTCGGCTTCCGAGACGACCGAAAACTGAGCTGTTTGCGGCTGAGATGAGCCGCCTGGGGGCAACTAAGCCAAAGGTCCTGCTCGGCGTCACCGGCGGCATTGCCGCGGTCAAGGCCGCCGAGCTGACTCGGCGCCTGATCGATCAGGGGTGTGAGGTTCAGTGCGCGCTGACGCGCAGCGCAGCCTCATTCGTAACCCCCTTGAGCCTGGAGGTACTATCCGGCCAGGCAGTCTACGAGCAGGAATACCTCACCGCGACCGGCAGCGGTGAGGAATCACACATCGTGGCGGCGCAGTGGGCCGATGTCATCTGCTTTGCTCCGGCCACCGCTCATCTGTTGGCGCGCCTGGCCCTCGGGTTAGCCGACGATTTCCTAACCACCACCGTTCTGGCTTTTACCGGCCCGGTGGTGATCGCGCCGGCGATGCACTCTGACATGTGGGCTCAGCCGACCGTCGTATCTCACGTCGCGACCCTGACGGAGCGCGGCGTGCGCTTCGTGGGCCCGGTCGAAGGCCCCTTGGCTTCTGGCGAGGTGGGAATCGGGCGCCTGGCGGATCCGCTGGCGATCGCTGAGGAAGTCACGGCTGCCGCGAGATCTCAGCCGACGTTGGCTGGCCGCCGCATCTTGATCAGTGCTGGGCCGACCTACGAGCCTCTCGATCCGGTGCGCTTCCTGGGCAACCGCTCGAGTGGCAAGATGGGTTTCTCGCTCGCTGCCGAAGCCGCTCGCCGCGGCGCCAAAACGACGCTGGTCGCTGGGCCGGTCAACTTGGCGACTCCTGCTGGCGTTGAGCGGATCGATGTACAGACCGCTCTCGAGATGCGGGACGCGGTACACCAGCGTGCACCAGTAGCCGACCTGATTGTAATGACCGCGGCGGTCGCAGACTACCGGCCGGTGCAGGTCGCTGAGCACAAGCACAAGAAGTCTTCTGGAGTACCAACGTTCCAGCTTACCGAGAATCCCGACATTCTGGCTGGGCTGGAGGAAGTCGCACCCCAGGCGCTGCGGGTTGGCTTCGCGGCCGAGACCGAGGTCTCCGAGCAGGCAGCGTACGGCAAGCTGCGACGCAAAGGCGCCGATCTCCTGGTCTGGAACGACGTGTCGCGATCGGACATCGGCTTTGGTGCGGACCACAACGAGGTGACGGTTTACCGGCGCGAGGGGGAGCCCGAGCGACTTGCCCGACGGCCCAAGCATGAGCTGGCCGGGGCCCTGATGGCGATCTTCGCTGACGCGCTCGAGGCGCGAGCTGACGCCACGGGAGCCTCCGCCAATGGCTGATCCGTCCCCCGACGCGGTTCGCCAAACGCTTGCCTACCTCAGGGATATCGGCTGGGAAGATCTCTACCTCGACCAGCCTCAGCGGGCCGTGCAAGCTGCACTAGCCCCAGCCGAGGAGGCGCTGCTCGAGCCAACTTCAGCGGTGAGCGAGGCAATACCCTCGCGGGCATCCCACGCCACCCCTCCCAGGCTGGATGCCAGAGAAGCTGCTGGCCCCCGATGGACGCCCGAAAAGCCCTCTGCGGAATCGGTTCGATCCGAAGCCACGACTCCAGATACAACGCGACCGGTTCCCGCGCGATCCCAACGGCTGCCGTCCAAGCCTCGTCGGCCGGTGGACTCGCTGTCGGTCGAGGAGCGGGCTACCGAGCTCGAAGAGCTCGCTGCTGAGGCTGGCCAGTGCCTCGAGTGCCGGTTGTGCAAGGGACGGCAGTCAGTCGTCTTCGGTACCGGTCATGCCAATGCCAGGCTGATGCTGATCGGTGAAGGACCGGGCGCTGAAGAGGATCGCCAGGGGCTGCCGTTCGTCGGTCCGGCGGGTGAGCTGCTGAACAAGATCTTGAAGGCGATCCAGTTGGAGCGTTCCAAGGTCTACATCGCCAACGTCGTGAAGTGTCGTCCGCCGCGCAACCGCGACCCTGAGAAAGACGAGGTTACGGCATGTCGTGGTTTCCTCGAGCGCCAGATCGAGCTCGTGCAACCGCAGTTGATCGTTGCTCTCGGGCGGGTTGCGGCGCAGGCGCTGCTCACTTCCAACGAGAGCCTAGGCCGACTGCGAGGGCGCTGGCACAGCGTGCTCGGCATCCCGACGCGAGCCACTTATCATCCGGCGGCATTGCTACGCTACGCCGAATACAAGCGGCCGACTTGGGAAGACATGCAGCTGGTGCGGGATCGTCTCGAAGACTTGAGGTCTTCCGCCGGATAGCCTTGTCCCACCTGGGCTCATGCCTGCCAGGTGGGCGGTCGCGTTCCGCCCGGGGCTCGATTAAGCTCCAGGTCAAGGAAGGATAGAATTCGATCGATGCAACTGCGGACCTGGGCGCTCGACTGCCTGTACGTCAACTGGGCCTTGCCGCGGAGTGCGGCCCCGGCCTTGCCACCACCGCTGCGTTACGAGGTCCATACTTGGCGCGGCGAGGACTACATCTTCGCCTCCGCCCTGCTGTTTCATCTTTCCGGCGTGCGGCTCGATTCCCTGCCCTTCCTGCGTCTTTCACACCCCCAGATGAATTGCCGGGTCTATGTGATCGATGACGAAGGCGTACCATCAGTGCTGTTTCGGCGTATGGTTGTACCGCGTTGGGTGGTGCCGGTGTCACGCTGGCTGGGGCGGCAGCCCGCCAGCTCGGGGCGCTTCAGATACCCGCGTCCGTCCGACGAGCCGCGCAGGGACAGCTGGAGCTGGTCGATCCGCCAGCAGCGACGGCTCGAGCTGGCCGGCAAGCTCGCGTCGCCCAAAGTCTGCGTTGGACCCGATCTCGGCTCTTGGCAGGCGACGCTCGATTACTTCCGTCAGCGACCGCGCGGCTATGTACTGTGGAAGGAGCAGCTGCGGCCGATGCAAACCTCTCGCGTGTCCCTGGAGGTATGGCCGTTGGCGGTCGAGGTCGCGGATATCGGCTTGGTCGCAGAGTGTTTCAGCGACGTCGCACCTACGGTTTGGCAAGCTCCGCACTCGGCGTGGCTATGCCCCGAGATCCCGTTCCGTTTCGAGCTCTCGGAGCTGCGCGCCTTGACGATGCCTCGTCGCCGAGTGGTGGCGACGGAGAGTTTTTGAGCGACCCTACGCCTTCTCAGCGCCGGCCTGGTCGAGACCGATACTGCTCGTAGAGTCGTCGGTGGCGGTTGTTGGTGTCGGCCTGTCGGCCGTTGATGATGACGTGATGCACCTGGGTGGTGATCTCCAGCGGATCGCCGTCAGTGACGATGAGGTTTGCGATCTTGCCCGGTGTGATCGTGCCTAGCCGGTCGCCCAGCCCGAAGATCTCGGCTGGATTCGCCGTGATCGCCTTGAGAGCCTCCTCTCGCGGTAAACCGTAGGCTGCGGCCATCGCACTCTCGTAGGGTAGGGTGCGCGAGCTGTGCGGGCCGCCGGGGCCGAAGCGACCGCCGGCGCCGGTGCCGAATGCGAATCTGACTCCCGCCGCGTGCAGCTCGGCAGCAGTACGGAACGGACGGTCATAGGGATCGTCGGCCTCAGCCGGCAAGCTCTGGGTGCGCCCTAGAATCACCGGGATGTCCTTCTCGGCTAGCAGCTCCTTGACTTGCCAGGCGTCGCGCCCGCCCGCCAGGATCATGTCGAGCCCCTCGCGTTCGGCAAACGCCACTGCAGACTCGATGTCGCGTTTGGCACTGGTCAGAAAGATCACCGGCAGGCCGCCGCCGAGCACTTGGGCTAGGGCTTCCAGCTCGAGGTTACGCTCGACCCGCTCGCTGGTTTGGGCCTGTGCATAGTGGCGGGCTGCGTCGAGCCAGTCGCGCAGCTCGTCGTGTGCCTCTTCGGCTCGCTCTTTGGCTTCTTCATAGGGCCGCGTTCCCCGGCTGAAGGTTGCGCGGTCGAAGAAGGTGGTGGCGATGTCGGGCCAGCGGATGACCATCGCGGCTGAGCGCTCGATCGCCATCTCGTCGACCGTCCAGCCGTCGAGATGGAGCAGCGCGGCCTGGCCGGCGATGATGCCTTGCTGGTCGGTCGCGGGGGCGACGAGGGTGTGGGTGATGCCGTTGGCACGGGTGACCGGGATCACCTGGCTCGCCGGATGCACAGCGCTGGCGGCTTCCAGCTGCGGGTTGAAGCGTCCGATCTCGGTCGCGTCCGAGGTTGCTGCGATCGAGCTGATCTCGATCAGTCCCAGCGTGGTCATGGCGTCGAACAGCCCGGGATAGACGTGCAGGCCGCTGGCGTCGATGACGGTAGCGTCGACGGTCGGGTCGGCGTCGGCACCCGCTGCTTGGATCAAGCCACCTGAGATCACAATCCGTCCGACTTCGGGCGCGCCGGCCAGGCTGTGGATAGTGGCGCCTTCGATGACTAGCGCTGGTGCATTGTCGATCTCGGTCTCGGCTTGCGCTGCCGTTGCAGTCAAGGCGATCAGGGCGAGAGCGACGCAGCGTCTGGACAGAAGGAATGGGATGCGGGTGCTCATGAGCGGGCCTCACTAGCGGCGGACGATATCTGCTGCTGGCTCGTTGGAGGTGGAGGTGCTTCATCCGGAGGCGACGGGCCACCCCCCGGCTTCTCGTCTCGGACCGTCGGCAGAGCTTCCGTTTCCTGGGGGGCGTCCGTGTCGTCTGCTGCGGCCTCTTCCTTGGGCTGTAGCCTGGCTTTGACGCCATCGATCACCGCCTGCCGCTCGCGATCCGCTTCGAGGTCGAAATAGAGGTCGCCGTCGATGAAAGTCTTCTTGACCACCGAGAAAACCGACAGCGGATGGCCGTCGTAGAGCGTCAGATCGGCATCCTTGCCGACCTCGATCGAGCCGACGCGATCGTCGATGCCGAGCTGGATGGCAGGATTGAGGGTGATGAGTCTGAGGGCTGCGTCCTCGTCCAGCCCGCCCCACTTCATGGCCTTGGCGGCTTCTTGGTTGAGATGGCGCATCTCTTCACCGCTGTCCGAGTTGATCGATACCAGCACACCGCGCTCGGTCATCAAGGCAGCGTTGTGGGGGATGGCGTCGTAGGCTTCGATCTTGAAGCCCCACCAATCTGAGAAGGTCGAAGCGCCAGCGCCGTGGGCGGCTATCTCGTCGGCTACCTTGTAGCCCTCGAGGACGTGTTGAAGGGTGGCAACGCGGAAGCCGAAGTCTTCGGCCAGCTGCATCAGCTGCACGATCTCGTCGGCCCGGTAGCAGTGGGCGTGAACCAGACGCTCGCCGGTGAGAACCTCTACCAGTCGGTCGAGCTCACGGTCGGGCCGCGGTGCCGGCTTGGCGGGATCTCGCTGCGCCAGCTCAATGGCTTGCTGATAGGCACGTGCCTCATTGAAGGCCTGGCGGATGACGTCTATCACCCCCATGCGGGTGGCGGGGTAGCGCCTCGGTACGCCCGGTCGTGGTGTGGACCGTGAGCGCTTGGGGTTCTCACCGAGCGCGAATTTGATGCCCGAGGGAGCACCTACAAAGCGCAGGCAGTCGGCATTCGAGCCCCATCGCAGCTTCAGCACGGCGTTGCCGCCGCCGATTGGGTTGGCGCTGCCGTGCAGCACATTGATGGTGGTGACGCCACCCGCTAGCGCTCGATAAATGGCGATGTCGTCCGGGTCGATGACGTCTTGGATGGTGACCATCGAAGTCACCGCCAGAGAAGATTCGTTGACGCCGCCGTCGGTTGTGATGTGCGAGTGGGCGTCGACGATGCCAGGGATCAGCGAGTCGCCCGCGGCGTCGAATACCTCGATATCGCTCGGCACTTCGACGTTGGGACCCACGGCGGCGATTTTGCCGTCGCGCACCACCACGGTGGCGCGGTCGTGAGTGGCGTCTGCCACCGTATAGACTCTTGCGTTGGTTATGGCGAACGAGCCGAGGCGCTGCGCCGGCCCGCGATAGCGCGCCATGGCCTGCTCGAGCTCTGCATCCGAAACTGCTGGCTCCTCGTCCGCATCCTCCTTACTGGCTGCTGCGGTTCGCTTTCCCGAGAGCTCCATGGTTCGCGAGCCGACTTTCATGCTGCCGGTGGCAGAGTCGTCTGCGACATTGAGGGAGTATCCCGCCTCGAACGTCCGCGGTCCCGCGGTTCGTCTGGTCTTGAAGCTCAGGCGATCGCCGGAAACGCGGCCGTCTTCGACCGCACTCGTACCACGCTCGCTCGACAGCTCGCCGCTGACCTTGCCGTCGGGCTTCATCTCGAGCTCTGCAGTGATGTCGCGGTTGCCACGCGGCGTGGCGAGCTCGAGAGCCCAGGTGCCGCTGACGTCGACGCTCGGTGGCTCGTCCGTTGCGGCGTCTTCCTGCCGCTCCTCGTACTTGCGGCCGTCGACGAATACGGCTCGAATCTCGACGTCCTCGGCCCAAGGTTCAGCGGTCGCCAACATCAGATTGGCGATTTTGCCGACCTCGATCGAGCCCAGACGGCGGTCGACTCCCAGCATACGAGCCGCCCCCAAGGTCAAGGCGGTGAGCGCATCGTCAGCCGAAAGGCCAGCGTCGATCGCGACGCGCAGCCGGTCGAAGAAGGCTCCAGGGCCTGAGAGCTCGCCGCTCGTGAACGCCATGGCGACGCCAGCTTCGGCCAAAGCTGCTGGCGTCTTCGGCGCCATGCGGCGGTGGTAGAGCACCGGTAGCGGCGTGTCTGCTTCCGGATCGGCGTCATTGTCGGCCTCGGGCCAATCCAAGCTCACCATCACCGTAGCGTCATGGTTGGCGATCTCTTTGGCTCGGGCATAGGCGGCCTGGCCACCGACCAGTATTGGCTCGATCTGCCAGCGCTCGGAGAGGGTCAGCGCGCGGTCGATCTCGCGCTCGCGGTCAGCGGGCATGAGAAAGGGAGTCCGGCCCTCGATCGCTTCGCGGATCGGATCGAGGGCGCGATCGTAGGTTGGGCGCTCCCAACCCCGCGGGTCACGCTCGTAGGCTTGGTGCTGCTGGGTGGCATAGCGAGCATCGGAGAGCACCTGCTCGGCGTAGGCGATGCGGCCCATGAGCGAGCTCGGGTAAGTGCGGGAGCGAACGTCTAAGGAGACACTCTGGGTCACCGGCGATGCCAGCACGCGCTGGGACGCCTCACTCTCGCCGAGGTGGATCAACGCTGATTGGCCGGGAAAGACACCACCCGTTGGGACGGTCAAGGCGGCGGTAAAGCCTGCCTCGCGCCAGTTGGCGATGCGCCGGTCGTCTTCGATCAGCTGGTCGGCAGCGCGCTTCCATGGAGTTGTCAGAGGTCGATCTTCCGGGCCGCGTGGACTTGGCGGCGGCTGGCCGCGAGAGGCCGAACCGCCGCGAGGCGGGCCGTCCTCGGCGACAGCCTGACCAAGATCGGACATCGCTTGAATCAAACCGGGGTAGAGAGTGAGCCCTTTGCCGTCGAGCGTCCAGGCGTCTGAGGGCACCTCCAGATCCGTTCCAACGGCTTCGATCAAGCCGTCGGCGATCAGCACGGTCGCTCGCTCCAAGACCTCACCTGTGCCAATGACGACTCGAGCGTCACGGATGGCGTAGAAGGGTGGTGGCTCCGGACGCTGAGCGTTGGCTGCTGTGGCGAACAGGATGCCCGAAGCGAGCGTAATGCCGAGCACTGTGAAGGCCTCGAAAGCTGATGCTCTAATGCACGAAGCGTTTCTCGAGCCGCGATCTCCAACAGTTTCTCTTCCCGGGGGCCGATCTCTCGGGGGCCGATCGCGCATGGGCGCTCCTTAAGTCTGTAGATAACCGCTAGTTTTGGGGGTCCGTTGAGCAGACCGTGAAGGGTTGACGGCGGACCCTGGCAAGCTGGTGGACCATAGGGTCAGAAGTTGTTTTTCGTGCTCGGATGATATCCATGAACCGAGGGGTTGGAGAAGCTGAAGGTGTGAGCCTGTGTTAAAGTCCGAATGATGACCGCCGACTCGAATCCGTCCGCTGAGGACGTGCCGACCTCCAAAACCGACGCTGCGGCGCCCCGCAGCATGAGCCCACAGCGCATCGCCGTATTGCCGGGAGATGGCATCGGTCCCGAAGTGACCGATGAAGCAGTCAAGGTGATCGAAGCGGCAGCTGAACGCTTCGACCTATCACTCGAGCTGGTCGAGCTTCCGTGGAATGCTGACCGCTATCTCGACACAGGCGAGACGCTACCCGATGGCGCGCTCGACGATTTCCGCGACAACTATGCGGCAATCTTCATTGGCGCCTACGGCGACCCGCGGGTTCCAGATATGAAGCACGCAGCGGATATCCTGCTGGGAATCCGTTTCGGGCTCGATCTCTACGTCAATTTCCGGCCGGTCAAGCTTTACCACGAGAGCCTGTGCCCGCTGAAGGGCAAGGGCGTCGACGATATCGACATGGTGGTGTTTCGCGAGAACACCGAGGGCGCCTACGTTGGGATCGGTGGCAACTTCAAGAAGGGCACCGCCGACGAGGTTGCCGTGCAGGAAGAGATGCACACCCGCAAGGGCGTTGAACGCATCATCCGAGCGGCGTTCGAGTACGCCCGAGAGAAGGGGCGCTCTACGGTCACGATGTGTGACAAATCCAACGTCATGCGCTTTGGTCACGATCTTTGGCAGAGGTGTTTCGAAGAAGTCTCGGCGGATTTTTCGGAGATCGAGACTCAGCACTATTACGTCGACGCCCTGGCAATGCAGCTGGTGCGTCGTCCAGAAGGCTTCGATGTTGTCGTGACCAACAATATGTTTGGCGACATCTTGACCGACCTCGGGGCTGCTCTGCAGGGCGGTCTCGGGCTGGCAGCATCGGCTAACGTCCACCCGGGACGCACTTCGATGTTCGAACCGGTGCATGGTTCGGCTCCCAAGTATGCCGGGCTGGGAACCGCCAATCCGGTGGCCGCCGTGCTGTCGGCAGCGCTGCTGCTGGACAATATCGGCCATACGCGAGCCGCTGCGGCGATAGAGCAGGCGGTGGCTGACTCTCTCGATACCGGAAAGACGACGCGTGACCTCGGTGGCGACCTGAGCACGTCGGCGGTAGGTGATCTGTTGGCAGCGGCGGTTCGCGACGGCTGATCGCGGTCTGATTCGGGCCGCAATGAATCCTGGTAACGGCAGCAGCGTATAATGGAATGAGAAGTCAGCTTCAGGAGGTTGAAAAGGCTCCGGTCGGACGCGACGTGTGATGCACCCCAAAGAGACAGATCTGGTCTACGACTGGAACGGTAGTCCGCAGATCGATCCCGCGGTTCGCAGGATCGAGCTCGATGACGAGACTCTGCGAGACGGTCTCCAATCCCCTTCGGTGCGCACGCCGACTATTGAGCAGAAGCTCGAGATCCTCCATCTGATGGCCGAGCTTGGCATTGACGGTGCCGACATCGGCCTACCGGCGGCCAACCGACAGACCTTTGAAGACGTCCTCCGTCTGACCCAGGAGATCGTCGATCAGAAGTTGCCGATTATGCCCAACGCCGCGGCGCGCACGGTGATTTCGGACATAGAGCCGATCGTCGAGATCTCGCAGCGTACTGGTATCGCCCTCGAAGTGGCGGCCTTCATCGGCTCCAGCCCAATCCGTCAATACGCCGAAGAGTGGGATATCGACCGCCTGGTCGAGCTCACTGAGAAGGCGGTGGCATACTGCACCGAGAATGGCTTGCCGGTGATGTACGTCACTGAGGACACCACCCGCGCCAAACCCGAAGACTTGAAGCGCCTGTACCGCACTGCGGTCGAAGCCGGGGCGCGCCGGGTGTGCGTCGCCGACACCGTCGGTCATGCCACGCCGCAAGGCGCGGCGGCGGTGATCCGCTTCGTACGGGCGGTGGTCGACGCTGCGGGTGAGAAGGTCGGCGCCAAGGTGAAGGTCGATTGGCACGGTCATCGCGATCGTGGCCTGGCGGTTGCCAATGCACTAACCGCGGTTGTTGCCGGGGCGGATCGCCTTCACGGCACCATCTTGGGAGTCGGCGAGCGCGTCGGCAACACGGCGATGGATCTGCTATTAGTCAACCTACAACTGCTGGGTTGGATCGATCGCGACCTCAACGCTCTTTCCCGCTACTGTCGGGTGGTGGCCGACACCACGGGCGTGCCGTTTCCCGACAACTATCCCGTGTTTGGCTGTGACGCGTTCCGGACAGGTACCGGCGTCCACGCCGCGGCGATCATCAAGGCAAGGGCCAAAGGGGACGATTGGCTCGCCGATCGTGTTTACTCGAGTGTGCCTGCGTCGCTGGTGGGTTGCCACCAGGTGATTGAGCTCGGGCCGATGGCCGGCGTCTCGAACGTCGTCCACTGGCTGAAAGAAAATGGCTATACGCCGGAGCCAGATCTCGTACAGCTAGTTTTCGATCGCGCCAAGAAGAGCCCTGGCGTGCTCTCTGAGGCCGAGATCCACGAGATCTGCCGCGGGGCGATTTCTGCAGCCTGATGTCTGCGGCTTGAAGCGGTCAAGAGCTTGAACCAGGGCGGCAGCTCGAGCATGCTCTGGCGCCGCGTCCTGGGTGCCTACCTCGACGCGCTAGCGGCTGAGCGCGGATTGGCTCAAAACTCCATCGACGCCTACCGTCGCGACCTGACGCGTCTCGGCGAAGACCTCGAGTCCGCGGGCTCGGACCTCCTGACCGCCGACGTCCAGGACCTCCAGAACCACCTCCGTACGCTGCGTAAGCACGGCCTGTCACCGCGCTCGGTAGCTCGGGCCTTGGCGTCCTGTCGCGGCTTCTACGCCTTTCTGATCGAAGATCGCCAGCGTGAAGACAACCCGTCGATCCACCTCATGGCGCCCAAGACCTGGCGCCAGCTACCCAAGGTCGTCAGCGAGACCCAGATCGAGGATCTGCTGGCCGCTCCGGACTTGACCACCGCCTTGGGGGTGCGCGACAAGGCCATGATCGAGCTGCTCTATGCCACTGGTCTGCGGGTCAGCGAGCTGGTCGGACTGGAGCTCGGGCAGATGCGGCTGGATCAAGGCTTCCTGATGGCCTATGGCAAGGGTAGCAAGGAGCGCATCGTGCCGGTTGGGGAACGGGCCGAAGCCTGGGTCGGCCGCTATCTGGATGAAGTCAGGCCGCGTCTCGCTGCCGGTCGTCATGCTGTCGTCTTCGTCAACCATCGTGGCAAGGGCATGACCCGTCAAGGCTTCTGGAAGATTCTCAAGCGCTACGGCGTGGAGGTCGGGATTCGCGATCTCTCCCCTCATGTCCTGCGCCACAGCTTCGCCAGCCATTTGCTGGAGTATGGCGCTGATCTACGAGCCGTCCAGATGATGTTGGGCCATGCCGACGTCTCGACGACCCAGATCTACACTCATATCCACCAGCAGCGCCTCAAGTCCCTCTACGATCGCTTCCATCCTCGGGCTCAGGGGTAGGTTGACCGCGTCAACGGGCAATAGGAGCGAGTCTCTTGGTTGACTACCCGGTTGTCTGGGATTCGCTGAGTGGATGAATGACAGAGTCTGCGTTATGGCGTGAACCCTGTAGCGCTTGTCTCGCGGCCTTGATTGAATTCGCGGTATCTTAATGCCCTGCTTGAACCCTTTTTTAGTAGCCTGGAATAGACAGGCTGCAGCTGTGATCTGGCTGACGATGACCCGCTCTCTCTAGACTTTCATTCAACCCGGGTGGCCGACGATGCCAACCTCTACGACCCACAAGCCGGGAAGCGCCAAGCGCGGCAAAGCAAAGCGCAAAGAGACCTCTAAGGCCAGCCGCAAGCGGCGACTCAAAACCGTACTTGCTGAGGTCGAGGTTCTGACGAAATCGGTCCGTGAGCTCTGTGAAGATGAGTTTGACAGGCTGCTGAGCAGCGCGTCGGCGGGCCAGGCGAGCCAACGCAATCTCCTCAGTGCGCTGGCATTGGAGCATGTCTTGGCGAGCGCTTCGGGAGATGGTGAAGCGCTCAGCGAACGCCTGGCCGCCCTCGGGCTGACGCGTCTGCGCCGCTATGAGGATCATCCTCTGGCTACCCTTGCGGCGGTACACCAGGCGCTGCTGCGCTGGCTGGACGAATCCCAGGCTCGAATGCCGCGGGACGTGCTGCAACCTGAGGAGGGGGCCCATCTGCTCAAAAGTAGGGCTGCCCTTGTGCTCGGGACGCGTGCCGACGATGCAAGGCTGCGAATCTTTGCGACAGCTCCAGAGTCGGACGAAGACAATCTCGACGCGATCCGCCAACTGGTGGCTGCCGACGTCGACGGGCTGGTAATCGACACTCGTCAAGGGCTGCCGTCGGATTGGATCCGGCTCGCCGAGCTTGCGCGGCTTGAAGCCGAGCGTAGGCGAGGCCATCTGCAGGTTGTGGCAGATCTCGCCGGACCGAGCATTGTGACCGGTGACTTGGCCAAAGGCTCGGCGGTTTTGCGCTGGGAGCCGCGCCGCAACCAGCTCGGAAAGCTGCTCAGCCCGGCTCGTCTCTGGCTGACTGCCGAAGATCAGATCGAGGCCCCGCTGCAGCCGGTAGAGGCCGTTTTGCCGGTGTCGACAAAGTTTTTGCGCCAAGTTCAAACCGAAGACACCGTGCGCTTTCGCGATGCTCGCGGCCGTCGTCGGGAGCTGAGAATTCGTGGTGCTGGGCGCTCCGGTTGCCTGGCTGAAACCGATCAGACGACTTATATCGAAGCCGGAGCTGAGCTGCGACTGGAGCGACGAGGTAAGCTGGTAGCAACCGGTAGGGTCGGTGATCTGCCGCGTCAAGATCGTCCTGTAGTGCTGTTCTCGGGCAATCCGTTGGTGGTCACTCGCGATCCGCTGCCGGGACGGGCAGCGGTGCGGGAAGGCGGCTTTCTACGCAGCCCGGCACGCATCTCATGCACCGTTCCTGAGATCTTCGATCAAGTTCAGACCGGCGAGCGCGTGGTTTTTGGCGACGGCACCCTCTCCGGCGTGATTGAGTCGATCCGAGTCGAAGAGTTGCGAATCCGCGTGGTCGAAGCGCCGGTCGAGGGCTCCAGTCTGCAATCGGGTATCGCGATGCGTTTTCCGGACAGCCAACTGAATCTGGCGTCCCCCGTTTCGGGGAGTGAAGCCGCCGTCGCGTTCGCGGCAAGCCAGGCGGATGTCGCCGTTTTGCGTGGAGTCGAGCGCCCACAGGATGTCCTCGCACTGCGTGATTCCCTGGATGCCGCCGGCGGGGGGCAGGTCGGCATCATCCTCGGCATCGAGAGCCGACGCGGAGTCGAGGCGCTGCCGAGGCTGCTATTCGATGCCCTGCGCAGGCCGACGGTCGGGCTTCAGATTTCTTGGGGTGCCTTGTGTGCGGAGTATGGTGCGGCGAGCGTGGGCGAGGTGCTGGCGGAGGTTCGTTGGTTGGCGTGTGCGTCCCACTTGCCGGTGATTCTGAGTGCGTCGTCTTTGGACCTTCTCGCTCGCCGCGAAACGTTGCATCCGAACGAGTTGCAGGAGGCTCTCTCCGAAGCCAAGGATGCTGGCGTCGTCATCGCCGATGGCCGCTACCGCACTGAAGTCATCAGGCAGCTGCGAGAGCTCGGCGCAGGGTTTACTCCCGCTGTCCGGCGGACACATGGGCTGGACAGGCTCAGTGGATGTGAGCCTGAAATTGCAAGGGCGTCTGGATTAGACTCTGTGGGATGACAGTCAGCCCACGCCGGAGCACGCCTGAGCTCGCGCTCGAAGATTGCAAGCCAGTCGCCCAAGCGTTGGATCGTGGCGTGTCGCGCCGCGTTCTCGACCTTGCCTGTGGCGACGGACGCATAGCGCGATGGTTGGCGACTCGCGGCTATCAGGTGACCGCAATCGATGCTTCCGAGTCCATACTGGACGCGGCGAGAGCAGCAGAAAACGAGAGAGAGGTGGAGTATCTGCTCGGCGACATGGGGGCCGTCGAGCGCTTGGTACGCGGGCACTATGGCGCCGCTTTTTGTTTGGGAAATGCTCTGCCGTACCTGCTGTCGCCCGAGTCCTTGTCCCGCATGCTGTTTGGCCTGCGCCGCCGGCTTCTGCCCGGAGCTCCGGTGCTGGTCCAGGTTAACAACTATGAGCGATTCACCGTCAGCAGAAAGCAAGTCTTGGCCACTGATATCGTAGAACATGAAGATGGTGATCTCGTTGTCCTACAGCTGGTCGAGCCCCGTCCCGACGGGATCGTGACTCACACAACCTCCACCCTCAGGCATCAGCCGGCTGGTGACCCGATGATGGAAGTGGTCGTGACTCGGGCCAACCAGTTGCGGGCCTGGACCCGCTCCGAGCTCGAGACGATGCTGGACGTCGCACGCTTCGAGGTGATCGAAGCCTTTGGAAGTCTCGCAGGCGACCCATACGATGAGCAGCTGTCGCCAGAGCTGGTGCTGCTGGCCAAGTGACGCGACGTCGTCGGACACGATGTTGGGGGGGCTCTACGTTCGGGTGAACGGTGACAGCCCGAAAGGACCTGCGGTCGTGGGCAGGAGATTCAAGCCGCGAACCATCAGCACATCCTCAATGGGATGGCTCCTGGGCTCCGCGTCGAGCTCGATACGATCTGGGCTGAAATAGACCTCCAAGTGCTCGACTTCGCTTCCGAAGAGCTGCTCGGCAGCGCCGACGAGAAGGCGCGCGGGCGGAGGCTCGGCAGCCACGACGTCGAAGAGTCGCAGTTTGCCGTGCTCGAGCTGGCAAACCATGATCGCCTGCTGCTCCGGCAGAGCAAACAGGTAGTCTTGGGCCTCCGGCCACAGTCCGAGATCAATCAGGAAATGCCAGCCATCGTCCGCCGCAGCGATGGTGTTAGAGACTGGGCGACGCTGACGGAGCCGGAGTCGAAGCAGCTCACGGTGTGGTTCCATTCCAAGGTCGAGGCCGAAAGCGGGGCAAGGGCTGGCTGCTGGAGCAGGGGCTGCGAATACGTGCTCTGGCGTTGGCACGAAGCTAAAGCGGCGGTACAGGTCGACTTTTTCGGACCATAGGATGGTGGTTTCCAAGCCTGCGTTCTCGATAAAGCGCAACGCCTCTTCGAGGACCCGTCGTGCCAAGCCTTGGCCGCGGTATTCGGGATGCACGCAGACGCCATGAATCGCCGCCACGTTGTACGGCTCTCCGGCGACTGCCAACTGGCAGGTGATGACGCCAGCATGCGCCACTAGGCGCTCGCCATCGTAGGCAGTGAATGGCGTCGAGACTTCGAACCAATCCGAGCCCAATCGTCGGGCACTTTCGATGCCACCGGGCAGGTGCGGCCAGACCGCGCCGAAAAGTCTGAGGGCGGCATCTCGTTGGGCATCATCCGTTGCCATGACGACTGGTCCTCTCTCTACAGCGTTCCGCCCAAATCAATGCTTCTTCGCAATACGCTGCTCGAGGTACCGAATCAACGCGGAACGATTCGAAAAGGTAAACTCGGGAAGCGTCGCCAGCGTAGCTAGAGTTGCCTGACGCACTACCGGTTATGATGTTAGCTCCAGCTCCAACTTTTTTGAGAGATGTCCCGCCATGCACGTCAAGAAATCCGCGATCCGTTCGGCCATGGTGACGCTTGTCGCCGGCCTCACCACCGCCTGCGCTGTTTCTGCGCCACCCTCCGCTAGCCTGGTGTCTGACAGCGACTCCGCTTCTTCGACTCAGCCGATTCCAGCGGCGGATGAGCCTCCGACGGCCGCTGCGGTCGCGTCACCTCGGATCGCTCCTCCGCGCGCCAAGATCCGTCCGCACGCCATGGAGGAGCACGGCTCGACTCGGATCGACAACTATTTCTGGCTCAAGCATCGCGAAGATCCTGAAGTCATCTCCTACCTGGAACAGGAGAACAGATACTTCGACTCGGTGATGCAGCCGACCGAGAAACTGCAGGAAACGCTGTTTGATGAGATCGTCGGTCGGATCAAGAAAGACGACGACTCCGTCCCGTATCTTCGGGATGGCTACTTCTACTACACCCGCGTCGTCGAGGGCGGCGAGTATCCGATTTATTGCCGCAAGAAAGGTTCGCTGGAGGCCGAGGAGGAGATCATGCTCGACGGCAACGAGCTGGCAAAGGGGCATGAGTTCTTCGCCCTTCGCGGCCTACAGGTGAGCCCGGGACAGGACATCCTGGCCTACGGCGTGGACACGGTTGGCCGACGCTTCTACACCCTACACTTCAAGAATCTCGCTACCGGAGAGATGCTGGCGGACGTCATTCCAGACGTGACGCCCAACTCGGTCTGGGCCAACGACAACCGGACGCTGTTCTACACCAAACAACATCCGGAGAACCTGCGTCGCTACCGCATCTATCGCCACGTGCTCGGAACCGACGTGTCACAGGACGATCTGGTCTATGAAGAGATGGACGAGAGGTTTTCGTCCATTGTCTACAAGACGCGCTCCAAGAAGTACCTGATGATCGGCTCTTTCCAGACGCTGAGTAGCGAGATCCGCTACCTGGATGCTGGCGATCCGACGGCCGAGCCGCGGGTGCTCCAGCCGCGTCAGCGCGATCACGAGTACCAGGTCGATCACTACGGCGACTATTTCTATATCCGCACCGACCTCGACGCCAAAAACGGCAGGCTGATGAAGACGCCGGTAGACAAGCCTGGCCTGGAAAACTGGCAAGAGGTGATTCCCCATCGCGACGACGTTTATCTGAACGGCATCGATCTCTTCGCGGATCACATGGTGGTGTCGGAGCGCAGCGGTGGACTGCCTCGGCTGCGGGTCGTCAAGCTGTCGACCGGTGAAGAGCACTACCTGGACTTTGGTGAGCCTGCATATCAGGCGTTCTCGCGCGACAACTTCGAATTCGACAGTAACGTCCTGAGGTTCAACTACAGCTCGATGACCACCCCGTGGTCAGTTTTCGATTACAACCTCGACACCCGTGAGAGAACCCTGCTGAAGCAGGATGAAGTGCAGGGGGACTTTGATCCCAAGGCCTACGTCACCGAACGCCTGCACGCGCCGGCCCGAGACGGCAAGCAGATTCCGCTGTCGGTGGTTTACCGCAAGGGACTGCCCAGGGACGGCAGCCGGCCCCTCCTGCTCTATGCCTACGGTTCTTATGGAGCGACGATCGACCCGACGTTCAACGCCGCTCGCCTCAGCCTGCTCGATCGCGGTGTGACGTTCGCCGTTGCCCATATTCGAGGTGGCCAGGCCTTGGGGCGTCAATGGTACGAGGACGGTAAGCTCCTCAAGAAGAAGAACACTTTCACCGACTTCATTGATGCTGGCGAGTACCTAGTCGCAGAGGACTACACGCGGCCGGAGCGGTTGTTTGCCCTTGGCGGGAGTGCAGGGGGCCTGCTGGTGGGGGCTGTCATCAACATGCGCCCCGACCTCTTCCACGGCGTGATCGCCCATGTGCCGTTCGTCGACGTGATGACCACAATGCTCGATCCCGACGTCCCGCTCACTGCCGGTGAGTGGGATGAGTGGGGCGATCCCCGCAAGAAGGAATTCTACGACTACATGCTGTCGTACTCGCCTTACGACAATGTCGAAGCCAAGGACTACCCGCATCTCTTGGTGACGACTGGCCTGCACGATTCTCAGGTTCAGTATTTGGAGCCTGCCAAGTGGGTCGCTAGGCGAGTACGACAGCATGTAGTCGTAGAATTCCTTCTTGCGGGGATCGCCCCACTCATCCCACTCACCGGCAGTGAGCGGGACGTCGGGATCGAGCATTGTGGTCATC
>JBCCEE010000075.1:0-24484 GCA_039030415.1 Acidobacteriota bacterium | reverse complement strand
CGTGATGCGCTGGTCGATGATGCCGAGCGCCAGAACTTCCTCCAGGCTAGCGCCAGGGCTCAGCTGATCGAGCTCGAGATCGCTCAGGTAGTCGAGGCGTGTCTCCTGCAGGGCGTCGAGCTGCAGCAGGCTGTAGCGCAGCGAGAAGCCCACCGAGAGCTTGGGGCTGGCCTGGAAGGCTGCCGAGATGCCGAGGTTCTCGAGGCTGAGGTCGACCTGCTGGCGGGTTTGGTAGCGATCGAGCAGGGAGTCGTCGAAGGCGACGAAGGTGTTGGTGCTCTCGAAGTCGGCCGAGCGCTGGAAGTAGACCGAGTAGGTTGAATCCTGCATTGGCTTGACGAAGCTCACGAACGAAGCTTCGCTGAGCGAATGGTCGATTCTCGCTTTGTTGTCGTTGGCGAAGGCATTGCCAATGCGACTATCGGGCCTGAGGCGCGAATCGAACTGGCGAAAACGATTCAGAGCGTCGAGATTGACCACCGCGTTGAGATCCAGAACCTCGCCGTCCAGCGACGCGCTGCGGCCATGGATCGAGACCTCGGGTCGACTCAGCTGGTTGAGGCCGGCAGGATTGGCCTCGGCCGCGGTGGCGTCATCGGCGATGGCGATGAAGGTGCCGCCCATACCCAGTGATCGCGCTCCGGGTGGCCCGAAGTTGAACGGGATGCCTGGAAAGCCGCTCAGCGGAGGAAGCTCACGGTTGGGCGCCATTGGCCCAGGGCCAGCTCCGCCATCTTGGGCGTCGACGCTGGCCGCTAGGAGCAGGCCGGCGATCATCAACGGCAGCAGGGTGGGTCTTCGATCCATCGTTCCTCTCCTGGACGCCAGCAGCTGCAGGCTCGACTCGGACTTCTCTCGCCGGATTTCCCTCGGGCCGGATTCCCTTGGTGGTGGACAGGACGATAGCATGCGAGGGTCGAGACCGGCCCCCCCTGGAGTACCCCGGGTCCGACAAACCTCGAGAAGAATTGCTGGGACTCTGAAGGCCCCAAATCGAGTACCGCTATGAATATGAAACTACGATTCCTGTCAGCAGCGGCGTTGGCTTGCTGGGCGATAGCCTGTAGCTCGCCGAAGCAAGATACCGGCCCAGCGACCTATACCTTCCGCGGCCCGACCATGGGCACGTACTTTATGGTTCGGGTGGTCGCGCAGGAGCTGACCGACGAGCGGCTGACGAGCCTGCAGGCGCTGATCGAAGGAGAGCTCGAAGCGATCAACGCCAAGATGTCGACCTATATGGCCGACTCTGAGCTCAGCCGGTTCAACTCGGAGTCTGAAACCACAGCGTATGACGTCTCGCCGGCGATGATCGAAGTGATGACCGAAGCGCGGGAGGTCTGGCAGACGACGGGTGGCGCCTATGACATTACGATCGGCCCGCTGGTCAACGCTTGGGGCTTCGGGGCCGAGGAGAGCCGTCCCGAGCTGGATCCGCCGACGGTTCAGGGCCTGCTCGATCAGACGGGCTTCGACAAGCTCGAGATCGACGCCGAGGCCAACACGCTGAGAAAACAGCGTCCCGACCTCTACTGCGATCTGTCGTCGATCGCCAAGGGCTATGCGGTCGATCGCATTGCCAGTGCTCTGGCGAGCGAACAGCTCGAAGACGTCTGGGTCGAGGTCGGGGGTGAGGTCCGAGCGTCTGGCGCCAGCGGTGAGGGACGTCCCTGGCGCCTCGGCATCGAGCGTCCACAGCTCGAGCCAGGCACCCTACAGCGCATCGTACCCCTCGAGAACATGTCGGTGGCTACCTCAGGCGACTATCGCAACTACCGCGAGCGAAACGGGGTACGATTTTCGCATATCATTGATCCGCGTACCGGCTGGCCGATCCGCCATCCCTTGGCGTCGGTCAGCGTGATTCACTCGCGTTGCATGATTGCGGATGCGCTGGCCACGGCTCTGATGGTGATGGGACCTGAAGAAGGCTGGGAGCTGGCGCTTCGCGAAGATCTGGCAGTGCTCTTCCTAATCCGTGACGGTGACGATTTTGTCGAGCGCGCAACGCCGAAGTTCGACGCGCTGACGACTCCCGAGCTGTAGGAGAACCACCCGTGGCTATCTTATTCTTCACCCTGGCACTTTTCGCGATCGCAATGCTGGTCATGGCGGTCGGAGTCATCATGCGTCGGCCTTGCCTGCGTGGCTCGTGTGGCGGGCCGGAAGTCCTGACGTCGGACGGCGAGCCGCTGACGTGCGCGACCTGTCCGAATCGCAAGAAGCGCGGCACTGAATCTGCAGCCTCGCTGCCGGTCGTCTGACTGGTGGCCCGCTAGGCCTAGGTGGCATGCCTTGGTGTCGCCTGTCGGCCGTTTTGGCCGGTGTCTTGGAACCGGCCCGGAGCGTCAAGCGAAAACTAGAATACACGGCGGGGCCACCCCCTGACTCCAGGGTGGCCGTGAAAGGTTAGCTAGTGTGGGTGGGCAATTGAGGTGGGAGTATAGGTAGGAAGGTGATCGAGTCACCCTCTTTGTTGGCAGGCATTCGGGCCGTGAGGCCCGTGATCGTTTCCGACCACAACATGCTTCTCTGTTAAGCAAGCGGTGTGCCACCTATGCGAAGAGGCCGTCAAAAGAACCGTTGGAGGGCGGGAGAAAAGCTCTTGGAGGCCTCGGGGCTCCAGGGTTAACCCTTAGAATTATTGGGTTTTAGCGATATCCGCCGGTCGGCCAGCGATTTCGCCATGCGATCGATTCGTCGAGCTAGCGATGCGATCCTGACTCAAACAGGATGGATCACGCGTTTCTACTCGGGCTCGAACGGTCGCAGGTACGTGCAGAAACGGCACGTTTGGCCGCAGATCGGTCCAATTGGCACGCTGCGGCAAGATCGCCGGGTAGGTGCCGCACTGCGGCGCTAGAGGTTTTCCTCTATCTCGCGTGACATGACGATGAGATCGTGCGTCCGGCCGTTGCGATCGATCGTCCAGTCGTTGAGCAGCGCTTCGGGAATGAAGCCGAGGCCGTGAAACAAGGCCTGGGCGTCCTGCTGGGACGACATCATCCGCACCACCAGCTTCAGCAAGCCTCTAGGCTGTGCAAGCTCGAAGATCTGTCGCGCCAGCTCACCGCCGATGCCCTTGCCGCGGTGGTTTGAGCTGACCAAGAGGCGAATCTCGCCGAGATGCCGGGTCCACAGACTCTCACTCTGGTGCAGGCTGCAATAGCCGATGAGCTCGCCTTCGAGCTCGGCGAGCACGGTGATGGTCTTGCCCCGCTCGATGTTCTGAAGCCAGAAATCGACCACGCTTTCCTGGGTGATGTCGAGCCGTAGAAACAGCAGGTCGCGCTCTGGCAGAGAGCGAGTGAAGGTGAGGATCCGATCGCGGTCATCGGCGGTCATTCGCCGAAACGTCAGGTCGAGCCCGCCGAGCTCCAGGGTCATCGGATGGGTAAGCGGCATCGTGAGATCGGTCGCCATCGGCGTTCTCAGGTCTTCCTTTGGGAGAGTCTTCCTTTGAGATGTGAAGATATAGAGTTCAGCATATCTGTTTGGCTGATGGGCCGCAATGCCGGACCGTGCCGCCATGGCGCCATCGGGGTGCGGCCGATGTCAAGACGGCATCTCTTCAAGACGGCATCTCTTCAATACGGCATCTCTTCGTCCGTCAAGCCGAAGTAATGCCCGAGCTCGTGGACGAGCGTATCTCTGACTTCCCGTATCAGCTCGCGACGGTCGCGAGCGATACGCACGAGGGGGAGGCGGTACAGCACGACCTGATCCGGCAGGTCGGCATAGCCGGTCTCACGCTCGATCAGAGGGACGCCGCGGTAGAGGCCGAGCAGCTCGTCTTCTGGATCCATGTTCATCTCAGCCAGCAGCTCGGCTTCCGGCTCGTCTTCCACCACGACCGAGATATTCTCCAGCAGCTCGACGAACTCGGGGGGCAGCTGCTCCATGGCGCGCTCTACCAGAGCGGCAAACTCGTCTTCGCTGACGCGCATCGTCTCGATCCTCTGGCTGTCCCTCGCAGCGGCTGTATCGTCGCCGGCAGGATAGTGGCCTCAGTGTGCGGTATCATCGCACGGTTCGCCCAATGCATTCACGGCAGGGACGTTCTTGCACTCGGATTGGCCCGAGTGAGGGCAGGCGATCCGAGAGGAGGCCGAGCGCATGGCTAGTACGGTTTTGATCATCGACGACGAGCCCGCAATCCTCGGGACCGTCGCGGCGGTGCTCTCGGATGAGGGCTACGAGCCCCTGCTGGCGAGCACCGGTCTCGAAGGCTTGGACCTGTTCAAAGACAAGAAGCCCGAGGTCGTGTTCCTCGACATCTGGCTGGCAGACCGCGATGGTTTGGAGGTCTTGGATGCGCTGCTCGAGCTCGACCCCAACGCCGCGGTGATCATGATCTCGGGGCACGGCACGGTCTCGACCGCAGTCAAGGCGATCCGCATGGGAGCCTACGACTACCTCGAGAAGCCGCTGTCCTACAATCAGGTGCTGGAAGCCGTAGCCGGGGCGCTTGATCACAAGAAGGCCCGCAGATCGCGCAACAAGCCGGTCGAAGGGCGCCGCAACCGTCACGAGATCGAGAAGGAAGTCGTGGCGCCGCCACTGCTGCCGATCGTCAGGAATGCGCGCAAGCATCAGAAGACGATCAAGCGCAGCACGGTCGTCTATGGTCTAGGCCTCCACTCCGGAACCCGAACCGGCATGGTGCTGCAGCCGCTACCGCCCAACAGCGGTATTCATTTCCTGACCCTGCCGGCTGAGAAGGTCATCGCGGCCCATGTCGGGCAGGTCGAAGACACCGAGTACGCGACAACGCTGTCGCGGGGCGGTGAGAGCATCCGTACGGTCGAGCATCTGCTGTCGGCGCTGCATGCCAGGGGCATCACCAACCTCTTCATCAAGGTTCATGGCGAGATCCCGGTGCTCGACGGCTCCGCTCTCGAGTTCTGCAAGGTCATCGAAGAGGCCGGGCTGGAGAGCCAAAGGGTGGCACGCAAGGAGCTGGTGATCGACCGCAAATACGAGGTCGTGAAGGCCGGTGACGAGCGCCTCACCATCGAGCCGTACGACGGCTTCAAGGTCTCCTACCTACTGCGCTACCCGGCACCGATCGGCGAGCAGTTCTACGAATTCGAGCTCAGCTCGTTCGAGGTCTACAAACGGGAGATCGCACCGGCTCGCACCTTCGGTTTCATGCGCGACCTGAAGATGATGGCCGAGCTCGGTTTGGGATCCGGCGGTCGCCTCGACAACTGCATCATGGTGGGCGAAGACAACGTGGTCAACACCGAGCTGCGATTCGAAGACGAGTTCGTGCGCCACAAGATCCTGGACATCATCGGCGATCTCTATCTCCTGGGCTTCCCGATTCGCGGCAAAGTCACCGCCCGCCTCACCGGCCATCGCGACAACATCGATCTGTTGAAAGAGATCCAGCGGCTCAGCGCCGTTGCCGAGCCGGCCGTCACCTGAGATTCTTGCGATGCGCCCGATGTGAGTGAGTTGTTAAGTCATGGTTAAGGTGTTAGCTTGCCGGGGTGCTGCCTCAGGTTCTTCAATCGATACGGCCAGGCTTCCGGCCGGTCCTGGAGCGTCGACCGCCACGGCTCGAAGCAGATGATGCTCGTGAGCTGGCTGCCCGGCTCTACGGGATCGAGGCCTCGGTCGCCGGTCTGCCGAGCTACTACGATCAGAATTTTCTGCTGACGCAAGGGGCGCGTCAGTGGGTGCTGAAGATCTCTCGCCAAGACGCCGATCCGGCGGTGCTCGAAATGCAGAATCTGGCGATGCGTCGGATCGCGGAACGGACGCGTTCGTTCACGATCGCGCGGGTCTGCCCGGCGGTCACTGGCGAGTCGATCCCAACGATTCGGGCAGCCGACGGGAGGTGCCATCACGTCCGGCTTCTGACCTACCTGCCGGGGTCACCCTGGTCACGCCTGCCAGCTCACTCCGACGACCTGCTGAGGCAGCTGGGACATGCCGTTGGCAGATTGGGAGAGGCTCTGAAAGACTTTTCACACCCGGCCATGCACTGTGATGATGATTGGGATCTGAAGCATTTCCCAAGGGTTCTCGGATATCTGGAGGCGCTCGGGTCTCGAGACCGGCAAGCAACCGTTCTGCGCTGGGTCGAGCACTTCGAGACCCAGCTCGCACCGCAACTGGGGACCCTGCCCCAGGCAGTGATCCACGGCGATCTCAACAATGACAATGTGCTGGTCGATCGAGACCGGATTGTAGGGGTGATCGACTTCGGGGATGTCGTCTTCAGCACGGGCCTTTTCGATCTCGCGATCGCGATGGCCTACGGTATGTTGCATCAGGCAGATCCGTACGCAGCGGGCTGCCAGATCCTGAAGGGATACGAGACAATTTCGCCATTGACCTCTCGGCAGCGCGAGACAGCGTTCGACCTGGCGTGCTGCAGGCTCGTCACCAGCGCGACCTATGGAACGTACTTCAGCTCGTTGGAGCCCGGAAATACCTATATCGGCTGCAACGTCGAGGCCAGCTGGCAGACACTCGAGTTGTTGGCGTCGCGTCCGAATCCCACATGACGCGCTGCCTGCAATGACATGAAAGAGACTCTCCCCAGCACGGGCGCCGCGCCGGAATCTCCGGTGACGCGTCTGCTGATCTCGTGGCGGGCCGGCAATTCGGCCGCCCTCGATGAGCTGACGCCGATGGTCTACAGCGAATTGCGACGGCTGGCTCAAAGCTACATGAGTCGCGAGGCGCCCGAGCACATGCTGCAGCCGACGGCTCTGGTGCACGAAGCCTATCTGCGGCTCGTCGGGCTCGATGTCAACTGGCATGGTCGCCAGCATTTCTTTGCGGTCGCGGCGCGCTTGATGCGGCGCATCCTGATCGACTTCGCTCGCCAGCAGGCCGCCGCCAAGCGCGGTGGCCCCGAGCGTCCGCTAGCGCTCGATGGCCTGGAGCTGGCAATCGAGCAGGCGACGGATCTGCTGGCGCTGGATGATGCACTACAGCAGCTCGCGGCGATAGACGAGCGCAAAGCGAGGGTCGTCGAGCTGAGGTTCTTCGCCGGACTGACCATCGATGAGACGGCTGACGTCCTGGAGGTCTCCCATGCCACGGTCGAACGGGATCTCAAGCTGGCCAAGGCGTGGTTGGCGAGGGAGATGGACGGCTGATGGATTCAGCGCGCTGGCTGCGGGTCGAAGAGCTGTTCCACGACGCTCTCGACCAGCCCGAGGCAGCGCGACGACAATGGCTGGCCGAAGCCTGCGGGGAAGATTCGGAGCTGCACGAGGAGGTCGCCTCCCTGCTGGCTTCGGGGGAGGACAGTGAACGCGTCGAGCAGGCGGTGCGCGGCGGATTCGAGCTCGCCGCGGCGATTCCGCAGGGCGACACGGTAGCCAATATTGGGCCCGATCGGGTCATTCGTGAGGTCGGACGCGGCGGCACCGGCGTCGTCTATCTGGCGGAGCGCGAGGGTGAGGTGCGTCAGCGCGTCGCGGTCAAGGTGATCAAGCGCGGTATGGATACCGACGAGATTCTGGATCGTCTGCGGCGCGAGCGTCAGATCCTGGCCGATCTCGAGCATCCCAACATCGCGCGCCTGATCGATGGCGGATCGACCGCCGACGGCCGGCCGTACTTCGCCATGGAGCTGGTGACCGGTGAGACCCTGGAGGCTTACTGCGATCGGCATCGCCTATCGATCGAGCAGCGGCTGAGGCTGTTCGTCGAGGTGTGCAGCGCGGTCCAGTATGCGCATCAGAAACTGGTCATCCACCGCGACCTCAAACCGTCGAACATTCTGGTGACTGCGGAGGGCATGCCCAAGCTGTTGGACTTCGGGATCGCCAAGCTGCTGGCGCCGACCGAGCACACGCGGACCGCGACCGGGCTGCAGCTGCTGACCCCTGAGTACGCTAGCCCGGAGCAGCTGCGTGGCCAGGCTTTGACTACCGCGACTGACGTCTACTCCCTGGGCGTCGTGCTCTATCGCCTGCTGACCGGGCGCCCGCCCTATCGCCTGTCGGGCCAGGCGAGGGGAGAGATGGAGCGGCTGGTGTGTACCGCCGAGGCGACGCGGCCGAGCAACGCGACCACCGCACCCCTGGCTGAGGAGGACTCGCCCGAGGAGCTGGCGTCGCGTCGGGCGACTCGTGCCCCGGCCTTGGCGCGGCGACTGCGGGGTGATCTCGACAATATCGTGCTGATGGCAATGCGCAAGGAGCCCGAGCGGCGCTACCCGACGGTGGGCCAGCTGGCGGAGGACGTCGAACGCCACCTCGAGCTGCGACCGGTGCGGGCACGGCCGTCGAGCTT
This sequence comes from Acidobacteriota bacterium, assembly GCA_039030415.1. Classification (GTDB taxonomy): domain Bacteria; phylum Acidobacteriota; class Thermoanaerobaculia; order Multivoradales; family J023; genus JAAELT01. The sequence goes on along the minus strand of JBCCEE010000075.1, from coordinate 16,222 downwards.
CAGCTATCGCATGGGCAAGTGGGCGCGGCGCTATCGCGCGGCCGTGGTGGCGGGCGGCCTGGCGGTCACTTCCCTGATCGGTGGCCTGATCGCCACCGTCCATCAGGCGCGGGTCGCGGAACGCCATCGTCAGCATGCCGAAGAGCAAACGGTTCGTGCTGAGACCGTCAGCTCATTCTTGATCGAGCTCTTCCGACTGGCCGATCCGGGAGAGGCGCGAGGTAATGAGGTGCGGGCGCGAGAGATCCTCGACCGCGGTGCGGCCAAGATCGAGCAGCTGGCCGGTCAGGAAGCCGTGCAGTCGCAGCTGTTGTCGACGATGGGGCAGGTCTACAAGAACCTCGGCCTCTATCGCCCCTCGGCGGCACTCTATGAGCAGGCGGTCGACGTGCGGCGCGAGATTGCCGCCGGTTCCGAGGATGTGGAAGTCGCGCGCAGCCTGGCCGAGCATGCCGACGTGCTGCTCGAGCTCGGTGAGCTGGATCGCGCCGAGGAGCAGCTCGAGCAGGCGCTGATCACCCAGCGCCGTGAGCTCGGCGAGCGTCATCCGGACGTCGCTACGAGTCTCGATGTTCTCGGAGTGGTGCGGTTCAGCCGGGGGGATCTCGAAGGCTCCGGTCAGCTCTTCGAGCAGGCGGTCCAGATGCGAGAAGAGCTGCTCGGTGAGCGCGATGCCGACACCGCTCGCTCACTCAACAACCTGGCTTCGGTACGCTTTCAGAGCGGTGCGCTGGCCGAAGCCGAGACCCTGTTCCGGCGTGCGACAGAGATCCTGCGCGAGCTGGAAGGCGATGCGCATCCCGACACCATCTACTACCGCAGCAACCTGGCCACCGTGCTGTTCGCGAGCGGCGACCTCGATGCCGCGGAAGTGCTGCACCAGCAGCTGTTGGCTGACCGGCGCCGACTCCTGGGCGAGGATCATCCCGACCTCGCGTACAGCCTCAACAACCTCGCGGACGTCGCCCGGGCTCGGGGCGACTTCGCGACGGCGGTAGCGGATTTCGAGCTCGCCGCGGAGCTCCTCGCCGGCGCCCTCGGCGCGCTTCACCCGCGACGCGGGGCAGTACTCTTGAACCTGGGTGACTCGCTGCTCGCCGCTGGGGCCAGAGAGCGTGCCGAGCTCACGTTTCATGAGGCGCTGGCGGTCTTCGATGACGCCTATCCGGACGGGCATTGGCGTACCGGGCACGCGCTGATGCGCCTCGGGACGCTGTGGAGTGAAGGCGGCGACTGCCGTCGCGCCCTGCCGTTCCTCGAGCGTGCGGTCGAGGTGCGCCGCGGAAGCTACGCGGAGGGGCACTGGCGGGTCGCCGAGGCGCGAAGTGCGCTGGGGCAGTGCCTGGCCGAGCTCGAGCGTTTTCGAGAGGCCGAATTGGAGCTGCGAGAAAGCCTCGCGACGTTGACCGCCGCGCCCGAAGCCGGCGCGGTGGCCGCGGCGACGCGCCAGCGGCTGTTGGCCCTCTACCAGGCTTGGGGCCGACAACCGCCGACGGATCTTTGAGCCGCGGGCTCAGGGGCGATCGCCGGACAGCAGACCGATCGCCTTGTTGGTGCAGAAGAGATCGATGTCGAGATCGGCCTCCTGCATAACGGCGCAAGCGGCGTAGCCCGAGGCTCCTAGGTTCAGGCCATGAAAGCTACTCAGTGCTTGCGCACTGCCGGCTGCGCTGAGGCGATTGATCAGCGAGTGCGCATCGGCTGCTACCGAGGCGTGGGTGGGTGCCGAACGAAAAATTGGTGCCGGGATCAGTAGGATGCTGTCGTTGACCGAGCCAACCGTCGGCAGGTCGACGCTCGCTGTCAAGATCTCGGCGAGCTCGAGGGCGCCGTCGACCTCCCATTCGACGTTCAGATCGGCTTGGGCCGAAGCCGCGAATCCAGCATCAGCCCACGCTTCGAGATTGCCGTTCAGGTCGTGAGCGACCATCCCGACGCAGCTCGTTTCACAGGGCACCAGAGTGGGCGGGGAGATCGCGATACGACCTGCGGGCGTCGTCACGGCGATCCGCTCGGGAATCTCGATAGAGGTGCAGCGCAGCTCCAGGTCGATCTCGAGCTCGCCTTGGGCGAGACTCGAATGGCTCAGCTCATCACCGCTAAACATGGCATAGGCGCCGCAATCGACCGTGGTGTCGTTGGCTACCGCGGTCCAGGCGCAGGTACAGCCGTCGAGGCTGGGCCCCGACACCCCGCGGCGCTCGAGATCGTAGGCGTAGCTGTAGACGTCACCGAGCAGCTCCGGTTGACGCCGGCCGAGGGTGAGCAGGTCGACCGGTTTGCCCCGGTAGCCATCGATCGCTCCCGCGAGCTCCGGTGAGAGATCGATCATGGCGTTCAGCCTGAGTCCCGGCACGACTTCAAACTCGCAGGCGTCTGGCCTCGAACAGTCGAATCGGACGCGGAACGCCAGCGGCGTCGCCAGCTTGTCGCCTTCGTCGAGCACCGCCAGGAAGAACTGCAGGTTGCCCTCGGCCACCGCCGAGAGTGCCCCCGGGATCTCGGCGACGGTGGTTTCGCCGGCGAGCGCCGTGATCGGGACGCTGAGGAGCTCGGCGCCCTTGGCGTTGCGCACCGCCAAGTGCGGCGCGGTGACTTCAATCGACTCGGACCAGGCCAGGCTGACTTCGAGGTCGGCGCCGATCGCTTCCAGCCCCAGGATCTGTACGCTGGTGGCGCTGGCCGCGGTGGGGGAATGAAGTAGGAACATCGAAAGTAGGGACATTGAAAGTAGGACATTGGAAGACGGTGTGCTTCGGGCATCAGGGTAGTTCATAGAATGACTCCTCGCGCTGTTGTTGCAAATCACGTTGTTGATCCCCTCGATACTAGAGCGCAGATCAGGGGCAGACTCCCTCAAGCGGTTGGGATGACGAGTGAATTGCAACAGGTCAGAGGATTGGTGGAGCTCGAAGCTTCGGCTGGCTTGACGGTGTGGCCGGGTGGCGTTGTATCCTCCACTATGCCTACCGACACTGTGCCTGCCGACACCGTGCCTACCAACACTGTGCCTACCGATACTGCCGCTGCCAGTCCGGAAACAAGAGCCCGCAATCGCGACGGCCGTTTCCAGCTCGATGGGTTCCGCTATGTTGACGGGCAACTGTTCGTCGAAGACGTCGCTGTCGAAGCGATCGCGGATGCGGTTGGGACTCCGGTATATCTCTACTCGCAAGCGGCAATAACCCGCGCGTTCGAGCGCATGCGGCAAGCGTTTGCTCTGCTGCGGGCGCGGTTGCACTACGCGGTCAAATCGAGTCCCAATCTGCACCTCTGCCGGCTCGTGCGTGAGCTCGGTGGGCGGATGGACGTGGTGTCGATCGGCGAGCTGGAGCGAGCCTGGCTGGCCGGCGTCCCGATGGCGGACATCGTCTTCGCCGGGGTCGCAAAGACGGAAGATGAGGTGCTGGCCGCGCTCGACGGTCGATACAGTCCGATGGCGGGCCGGGCCGAAGCGTTCGGGCGCGGGGATCTGGAGGGTCGCGGGCCGGTCGGGTTGTTCAACGTCGAGTCCGCGGCCGAGCTCGAGCGCATCGCACGCTTGGCAGAGCGCATCGGGGTTCCGGCGAAGGCTTGCTTGCGGGTCAATCCCGACGTCGATGCCAAGACCCACGAGTACACCACGACCGGTTTGGAAGAGAACAAGTTCGGCATTTATGCCGATCAGATTCCGGAGCTCTTCGACGCTTACCGCGGGCATCCGGCGATCCAGCTGGTCGGCCTACAGGTCCACATCGGCTCGCCGGTGCGCGAGGTGCAGCCCTATGTCGAGACCGTGAAGGTGCTGGTCGGTCTGCTCGAGCGTCTCGAAGCCGCTGGGCATCAACCTTCCGTTCTGGATTTGGGGGGCGGCTGGGGCGTCGACTACCGTGAGCGCGAGTCATCGACGCCGGAAGACTATGCGGCGCAGATCGTGCCCTTGCTCGTCGAGCGAGCCAACGCGGGTCTGGAGATTCTGCTCGAGCCCGGGCGCTCGATCGTCGGCAATGCCGGAGTGATGATCGCCCGCGTGCAGTATCTCAAGCAGGGCCGGCAGAAGCGCTTCGTAATCTGCGACGCCGGCATGCACACGCTGATCCGCCCGGCGCTCTACCGAGCGTTTCACTTCCTGTGGCCGGTGCGTCCTCCCGCCCAGCACCTGGATCCGGCGCGCGTTGAGCGCCCTGATCTACCCGGTCTGGTCGAGTGCGACGTGGTGGGTCCGATCTGTGAGACCGGAGATTTCCTGGCGCGCAGTCGGCCGCTTCCCGAGATGGCTCAAGGGGACCTGCTCGCGGTCTTTTCCGCGGGCGCTTATGGCGTATCGATGGCGTCGAATTACAACGATCACGGCAGGCCGGCCGAGGTCCTCGTCAACGGAGCCGAGGCTAGGGTCATCGCCGAGCGTCAACAGCTCGCCGACCTCCTCGAAACGGAGCGCAAGCCGCGGGTTCTGGAGCTCGCAGCGGTCGACGCCGGTAGTGCGTGATGGGATACGCGGCGCGAAGGCGGCTGCGCTGGGTGGGGAGTGCCCTCGTGGCTTTGGCTAGCGCTGACATGATCCGAGCGGAACAAGATCCAGGCTTGCAGGAGGCTCGAAAGGCCGTGCCGACGATCGAATCTATCTTGCGGGCCGATGAGCGCCTGGCGCCGATCGTGGCGGAGGCCAAGCGGTTTCGCCTCCAGGTCGTCCTCGGCCGCGTCGAAGCGAATGCTGACGGGCGCCCTCGCCTGGTGCAGGACGGCTTCCGCCTAGAGGCCGAGTACTTCTATCCGGCCAGCAGCATCAAGCTCCTTGCGGCGGTGGCGGCCTTCGAAGCGCTCCCCGAGCTGGCAGCCGAGACCGGTTTGGAGATCGACGAGTCGACCGCTCTGACCTTCCATCCGCTCTTCGATGGCGAAGTTCTGGCGGCCGAGGATCCGTCGAACCTCGCCGGCGGCAAGATCACGGTCGGCCACGAGATGCGCAAGCTCTTTCTGGTGTCGGACAACGAGGCGTTCAATCGGCTCTACGAATGGGTTGGTCCCGACCAGCTCAACCGCTCCATGCTGCGAGCCGGCTTGTCCTCGACGCGCATCGTCCACCGGCTATCCGAAGCGCGAACCCCGGCGGAGAACCGCATGACTCCGCGCATCGGCTTTCGCGGGCAGGGCTTCGAGCACGAGATCCCAGCCCGCACTGTCGAGCTCGATCTCCCGGCGATGGGAGTCGGGGGACTGAGCATCGGTCGAGGTTATCTGCGCGCCGGCAAGCGGGTCGAAGAACCCTTCGACTTCAGCCAAAAGAATCGCATGTCCCTAGCGGATCTCCAGCGAGCCTTGGCCCGTGTCGTGCGTCCCGACGTGGATAGCGGCGGGGCAGACTTTCGCCTCAGCGATGCGCATCGCGAGCAGTTGATCGAGGCGATGGGGCAATATCCGCGCGAATCGGCGAATCCTCGCTATCGGGTCACCGAGTATCCCGATCATTGGGGCAAGTTTCTCTTGCCGGGGCTCGAGAAGGTCCTGCCCAAGGCGAGGCTGCGGATCTACAACAAGATCGGCCAGGCCTATGGCTTCAGCGTCGAGAACGCCTACGTGACGGATCGAGCGACCGGTAGAGGCTTCTTCCTCGCGGCCGTGATCTACACCAATCGCGACGGCATCTTGAATGATGATCGATACGAGTACGATGAGGTGGCTGCTCCGTTCTTTGCTGCCCTGGGAGAAGCGGTAGCCCGTTCGCTGTGGGAGTAGACGGATGGATAGCTAACGCGATTCGGCACCCGCGGCGACCGATTGAGGCACCGGGCGGTCTGGCCGTGGGGGCGATTTTTTGCGGGCCGAGGGCTGAAAGCTGCTCGTGGCACCCATCAAGACGGCGATCGGCCGGGTGCTCTCGTAGGCTTGCAGTGCGATCTTGACCGAGGCCGTCAGCGGTACCGAGATCAGCATTCCGACCGGGCCGAGCAGCCAGCCCCAGAGGATCAACGACAGAAAGACCACGAGCGTCGAAAGCCCCAGGCCTTCACCCATGATGCGCGGCTCGATCAGGTTGCCGATCGCGACATTGATCGCCAGGTAGCCAGCTGCCACCATCACGGCCCATCCCGGGCCCTGCTGCAGTAGCGCCAGCAGCACCGCCGGCACCGAGGCGATCAGTGAGCCGATATTCGGAATGTAGTTGAGCAGGAACGCCAGCAGGCCCCACAGAAGGGCGAAATCAATCTCGGCCAGGGCGAGCAAGACTCCTACGAGCAAGCCGGTGACCAGACTGGTCATCGACTTGATCGCCAGGTACCTACGAACGCCTTCAGCGATCGACTTCCAGGTGCCGCCGGACGAGCCGCCCAGGTATTCGAGCTTGGCGCCGAGGCTCGGGATCTCGAAGAGGATGAAGATCACCAGGAAGATGATCAGAAAAGCGCGCCGAAAGACGTTGCTGACGCCGTTCAGCAGACCGGCCGCGAGCTCCCAAGCGGCGTCTGGCGACACTTCGTCGAGCAGGGCCGAGGTATCGATGCGAATCGGTGAGCTGCTATTGAGGCCGACCGTCTGATCCAGCCACTGCCGCAAGCCTTCCTGATAGGTCGGCGCTCGATCCGAGAGCTCCTGAATCGACGAGCCGGCGAGCGCTCCGAACGCCATCAGCAGCAGGACGATCCCGGTGATCACGGTGATAATCCCCAGAATCCGATGCACCCCCTTGCGCTGCAGCCACGAGACGGGAGAGTCCGCAACCACCGCGATGAAGATCGCGACCAGCATCGGAATGACGATGGTCTGCGCCTCGCGCATCGCGGCAAGCACTGCGACAATAGCGAGGATGACGATTGCGATCGTCACTGGCTGCGAGGGTGCGCTTCGAGGCTTCATGAGGTGCTCCCAACCGCGACGTGACTCGGATCAGATCTGATTCTGATCAAGGGCGGAAGCCGCGGCCACACATGTGATCATAACTCTATCTGTCAATCAGCTGAGCCATAGCGGGCTAGCCTTGGTCGGCAGGTCCGACCAAAGTCTGCACCGCTGCTAGGAAATCTTCGCGGGGAATAGGCTTCTGGAAGCTGTAGCTGGCACCCAGTTTGCGCGCAGCGTGCAGCATGTTGCCTGGCTCACCGAAGCCACCGCCGCCCGAAATAACAATAATCTTGACGTCGGGGAACTCTCGCCGCAGCTCCAGGATTGTCTCGAGCCCTTCCTTCTCGGGCATCAACAGATCGGTGACGACCAGGTCGGCAGGCTGCTCTTGCGAAGCCTGTTGACGGAAGCGGTGAATGCCCTCGGCACCATTGTTGGCGATGAGTACCTCGTAACCCCGCTTGGTCAGAACGCGACTCAAGATGTCTTGGACATTCTCATCGTCATCGATTACGAGGATGCGGGGCATGCGGGGATCTTAACTCCTGGATATTCCGTCTGCTGCTGAATTGTATTCGGTGTAGGGTGTTCGGCCCAAGCTCGTCACGGAAGCACGATTGCGCCGTGTCCACGTTCCGCCATGGGATTATGACAAAATTGGCCTATGCCTGAATCTGACGCTGACGTGACCCGCCTGCTGCATGCCTGGCGGGAAGGAGATCCTGCGGCCCTCGAGCGCTTGACGCCGTTGGTCTACCAGGAGCTACGCCGCCTGGCGCGTCGCCACATGCGCGGCGAGCGAGCGGGCCATGTCCTGCAAACTACCGCCCTGGTGCACGAGGCGTACATGCGGATGGTCGAGCTCGAGCTGGGCTTCCAGGACCGCGTGCACTTCTTTGCGATCGCGGCACGCTTGATGCGTCGCGTTCTGGTCGACCTGGCGCGCGAGCACAAGGCCGCCAAGCGTGGAGGAGACGCCGTAATGCTCTCGCTCGATGAAGAGCTGATCTCGACGCTGCCGCCGGTAGGTGACATCGTGGCGCTCGACCTGGCTCTCGAGGAGCTCGCCGGCTTCGACGCTCGCAAAGCACGGGTGGTCGAGCTGAGGCTCTTCGGCGGGCTGACCATTCAGGAAGCCGTCGAGGTGCTGGGCGTTTCGCATGCCACGGTCGAGCGTGATCTGAAGCTCGCCAAGGCCTGGCTTGCGCGGCGCTTGTCGACCGCCAGGGGCTGATTTGGAAGCGGATCGCTGGCGCCGGATCGAGGCGCTGTTCCATGAAGTGTCGGAGCGTTCTCCCGAAGAGCGGGCCCCCTACTTGCTGGCCGCTTGCGATGATGACGAAGTGCGGCACGAAGTCGAGGCGCTCTTGGCGGCGAGTGACGGGGCCGATCAGCAGCTCGACCAGGCGGTAGCCGGCGCCCTCGAGCTGGCCGCCCACGAACCACCCCCCGAATGGATCGGTCCGTATCGCGTCTTGAAGCCGCTGGGAGACGGTGGCTTGGCGACCGTCTACTTGGCCGAACGCTCCGAGCCCCACATGCAGGTAGCGATCAAGGTGGTGAAGCGGGGCATGGATACCGCCGAGATCTTGCGTCGCCTGCGGCTCGAGAGTCGCATCCTCGCGCGGCTCGATCATCCCAACATCGCACGCCTGATCGACGGTGGCTCGACCGAGGACGGGCGCCCCTATGTGGTGATGGAGGCGATCGAAGGCGAGCCGATCGACCGTCATTGCGATCGCCGGCGTCTCGATCTCCGGCAGCGCCTCGAGCTCTTCCGCAAAGTCTGCTCGGCGGTACACGCGGCGCACCGCAGCCTGATCATCCACCGCGATCTGAAGCCTACGAACATCTTGGTGACCGAAGACGGCGAGCCCAAACTGCTCGATTTCGGTATTGCCAAGCTGCTCGGACCCGCGCCGGTCGACCATACCGAGATTCACACGGTCACCGGCATGCGCTGGATGACGCCGGAGTTCGCCAGCCCCGAACAGGTCCGTGGCGAGCCGCTGACGACCGCCGCTGACGTCTATGCCCTGGGGGTCCTGCTCTATGAGCTGCTGTGCGGCCTGCGCCCCTTCCGCTTCGAAGCTCGCAGTCAGCGGGAAGTCGAGCGCCTCGTCTGCGACAGCGAGCCGGCCGCCCCCTCCGCGCGCCTGTTGGAAACAGCCGCGGAAGAACCGTCGCTGGCGAAGATCGCCGAAGCTCGGCGGGAATCTCCGGAGCGCCTGCGCAAACGGTTGACCGGAGACCTCGACACGATCGCCGGGGTCGCCATGCACAAGGAGGCGGAACGGCGGTATCCGTCGGTTCAGGCACTAGAAGACGACATCCGCCGTTACCTGGAGTCGCGACCCTTGACCGCACGGCCGGACAGCACGGCTTATCGATTGCGGAAGTTCGTGCGGCGCAACCGAACCCCCGTCTCGGCGGCTGTCCTGGTGGTGCTGTCGCTGCTCGTTGGCCTTGGCAGTACTTACCGCGCCCTGCAGATCGCCGACGAGCAGCGCCGCCGTGCCGAGCAGCATCTGGAAGAGCTCGAAGAGGTGGTGAGCTTCAACGTCGGGATGTTCGAGCTAGCGGATCCGGGAGAAGCTCGCGGCAACAGCGTCACGGTCCGCGAGGTCCTCGATCGCGCCGCCGAGCGGATCCCGCGTGAGCTCGGTGATCGGCCGGCGGTGGCAGCGCGTTTGATGTCGACGCTGGGGCTCGTTCATCAGGCTTTGGGGCTGTACGGGCCGGCGGGCCAGCTGCTCGAACAGGCTCTGGCACTGCGCCGCGAGGCGTTTGGTGAAGACAGCCTGGAAGTCCTGCGAGGCGTCCATCAGCTGGCCGGCGCTCGGCGCGATCAGCGCCAGCTCGACGAGGCCCTCGAGCTGGCTCGGCTAGCCCTCGAACAGAGCCGCGAGCTGTTTGGAGAGGCGCATCGCGAGACCGCCGCGGCGCTTCACGGTCTCGCCGCGGTGCACTTCGCTCGCGGTGAGTGGCAAGAGGCCGAGGATCACTACCGCGAGGCCCTGGAGATCCGTCGGCGAGCTCTGGGCGACGCCCATGCCGCAACGGCGGAGAGCGCGAATGATCTCGCCGAGGTGCTGTTCTATCGCGAGCGGTTCCCGGCAGCCGAGGAGCTGTTCCTCGAGGCGCTGGAGATCCGCAGAGGCAGTCTCGGCGATGACCATCCGGCGGTGGCTGAGACCCTCAACAACCTCGCCGCGATCGCCTTGACCCGGAACGACCTGCCGAAGGCGGAGCGGTTGGGGATCGAGGTGCTGGAGCTACGTCGAAAGCTCTATGGTGGACCGCATCGCGATCTGGTGAAGTCGGTACACAACATCGGCGTGGCGATCGGTAAACAAGGGCGCCTCGAAGAGGCCGAAGACTACTTCCGCCAGGCTTTGGAGATGGCGGAGCAGATCCTTCGGGATGACCCGGTCGAGGTCGGTCGTGGGCTGCGTGCCCTGAGCCACAACCTGGAGGGGCAGGGGCGCCTCGGCGAAGCGGAAGACCTGATCCGTCGCGCTTTGGAGCTCGAACTGACGGCTCTGGGAGAGCTCAACCCTTCCGTCGCCATGACGCGCTACTCCCTGGCCCGCCTGCTGGCCAAACGCGAGCAGCACCGATCGGCGATCGATGTGCTCGCTAGCCAGATCCAGTCTCAGCGCCAGATTCCCGGCATGCCTCCCGAACGATTGGCTTACCCGCTGATGCTGCTGGCCGAGCAGAACGCCCTGCTAGGGGAATGCGGCTCGGCCCGCATCGCCTTGACTGAGGCCCTGCAGGCCTATCCCGACCTGCAGGAGAGCAGCTCGCTGGCGGGTCGACACGAACTGGTAACTTCACGGTGCCCCTGAGCTCGCTTAGCCCAGATTCTGTCCCGAGAGGCCGTTGCTGAGATGGCAGGTCGCGCTGGTGGAACGAGCACGGCCGAGGACTGTCTGAGCTGGAAACGCCTTTGTAGCTCGTAAGCGCCTGAAGAGCAGAGGTTTATGCCGTTCGCAGCTGGCCCGGCGAGTTTGCGAGGTCGCGCGCAGTCCACCGAGCGCGACCGTCTATGGATCGTTCCTGGGCGGGGTCTAGCCTAGGGATCTTCCCACTGCTCGACCGCGACGCCACCTTCATGAGTGCCGTCGAATAGGGAGTTGAGGAGCACAGCGCCGTCCGGCACCTCGGCGCAGCTGGCCGAGGCCAAGAACTTCATGTGGTATTTGGCGCTTACGGATGTAAAGGCGTAGCTGGTGCGTCCGCCCAGCGCCTCGACGTCGATGGCCTGAGATCCGCCGGTCACGAGGGTCGCGGAGGCGCCTTCTGCGCTCAGGGTGGCTGACGTGGCCTCCCAGTTGGACTCGATATCGCGCAAGACCTGACCCGACTTGGCCTGCAGGTTGACCTGGGCCGCTCGGGCCATCAGCGACTGCGTTCCGAGCTGCAGCGCGACATCGATCCCAGCGTTCGCGGCCGCACGATTGCCGCCGCGTCCGGCGGCGGTCGCCTGGGCGCAGCCCCACACGATCGTCTCGTGCTCGAGCGTCGGCGTGCAGGGTGCCGGGCAGGTCGCGAGGCGGCGCATCTCCACCTCGAGCTCGGGTAGCGATGGCCAGGCGGTGGGGAAGCGGGCCTGAGTCGAGCCCTCATTGCGCGTGCAAAGCAGCTGCAGTCCTAGGGTCGTTTGACCGTGAAGCTGGTTCTGGCTGGTCGAGATCGCGCCCTCGGTGCCCTGGAGCATGGCGTAGAAGGCACCGCCGGCGAGATTCGAGCCGTAGTCCTGCAGCGGAGGATTCGCGGATTGCTGGCCAAAGCCTTGGGGTTTCTTCGGAGTGAGCCCCTCGACGGTCAGCCAACGGCATCGGCACTCGCCAACCGGGGTCGGCTCGCTCTCCTGAAGCTGCCAGCTGAAGCCCGGAAGCTCGCTTGCCAGATCAGGATGTTGAGCCTGAACCTCCGCTAGCAAATCCTCAGAGCCGCTGCCTCGCGCTTCGTCGATGGCGCTCCACAGCTCCTGTGAGACCGTCAGGCCGCCTTCGAGGCCGGGCAGCAGCCGATAGGTGCAGAGGTCCTCGGTAGGACAGTCCGCCGCGACCCGAAACGCGACCTCGGGCGTCTCGCCGTCGAGGGCCGCGAGCCTCAGGCGGAATTGAAAGCCAGAGCTGGAGACGTGACTGAGGGCATCCGGCAAGCGATGCTCGGTCACCTTTCCCGGAGCTCGCTCCACCGTCCAAGACATCAGCTCTACGCCACTCGGTGTCGACAGGATGAAGGTCGCTTCGCGATGAAGCTCGGCCGACCATTGAGCGTTCACCACCAGATCCTCACGATCCGGTATGAGCCGCAGCAGGATACCGTCGCCGGGATCCGTTTCTCCGGCGATGACGGGCAGGTAGCCGACCCGCATGCAGTTGGCGTAGGCGGTAGCCGCAGGCAGCAGCGTCAAGACAATGGCTGAGGCGATGGCGAGGCGGCAAGCCAAATGATGGTGCAGGGTGCGCAACTTCGAATTCATGATGAGCTCCTTGATGAATAGGAAACACAGGACGGACGGCAGTCCGCCAGCTCGGGTGTCGCCAGGGAATGCGGGATCATCATGCCGTTTCCCTCAACGGCGGCCTGACCAACCGATCTCGACAGATCCCCTCAGCCGCCGGCGGTCGGTCGTCCCGCCATGCGTTGGGGCCGAAGGAGGGGCTGCGCACGACGGCGCTTGGAAGCACTCGGCCAGAGCACCTCAGCGCAGTGGTACTTGAATCCGTGCTAATTCAGCCCAAAGCAAAGACATGTTACGGTATGGGGAATCCACCGGTTATGACCGTGCGTCTCTCAGCTCGCTCCGCTGCCGCGAGACAGCCGGCCCACCATGCTCGAAGGAGGTAGGAATGGTTCCTTTGACGGCGCTAGGGTTGCCGATCATTCTCTCGGCGATGGGCGTATTCCTCGCCAGCTCGATCGTCCACATGGTCTTGAAGTACCACAACAGTGACTATCGGAAGCTGCCCGACGAGGACCGGGCGGCGGAAGCCATGCGTGGCGCTGCCCCGGGCTACTACAGAATGCCGCATTGCCTCGACATGAAAGAGATGGCCTCGCCCGAGATGATGAAGAAGTTTAAGGACGGGCCTGTCGCCTTCGTCACCGTGTCGCAGAACGGGCCGCCCAACATGGGCAAGCTGCTCGGCCTGTGGTTCGCCTTCTGCGTGGTGATCAGTGTGTTCGTCGCCTACCTGACGGGGCGCTCGCTCGGTCCCGACGCCGAATTCATGAAGGTCCTGCAAATCGCTAGCACCACCGCGTTCCTGGGCTACGGTGCCTCGGAGCCGATCTCGGCGATTTGGAAGGCACAGCCTTGGGGGATGACCCTCAAGAGCGTCTTCGATGGCCTGATCTTCGCCCTGGTGACCGGCGCCGTCTTCGCTCAGTTCTGGCCGTCCGCCGCCTGACTCGTCGGCTGAGAATCGACGGTCAGTCGATAATTTCGGTCGGTGGCTGGAGCTCGGCGAGGCGAATCGTGTGCTCGAAGACGACGGTGCCCCGAATATCCCGCGCGCTCAGCTTCACGCTCGGGTCGCCCTGCCAGCGAACCTCGATGAGTCCGAAGTTCAGGCCTCCGTACGGGCGATGCAGTGACAGCGGAGAGGGGCGCGCGGCACCGGCTGGGTTGCCGTGGGTCAAGCCGCTCGAGGTGAATTCATAGAGCGGGTAGCCGATGCCCCCGTCGCCTCGCTTGATCTGAGTGAAGTGGGCGTCGCCGCTCAGCAGCACGACGCCGGCGGCGCGCGCGTCACGGATCAGGTCGAAGAGGCGCTCCTGCTCCAGGGGCATGTTCTTCCAGCTTTCGAAGCCCGCCGCGTAGCCGAGCACCTGAATGCCCGAAGCGATGAGTCGCAGCTCGGCAGGCTGCTCGAGCTGCTTGCGGAGCCAGCGCCACTGCGCTTCGCCGAGGAGGGTGCTGGCGGGATCGAGGTCGGGCTCGTAGCGCCGGTAGGGGGAAGGATCCTCGATCAGCTCGCTGCGAAACCAGCGGCCGTCGAGAAGAATGATCTGCAGGCGTTGACCCGGTGGACCGAAAATCTTGGCTTGATAGACGCCCGGGCGCTGTCGGCTCGCATCGTCTGCCGGCACGCCAAAGAAGTCGAGCATCAGCGTCTTCGTGCTCGCTTTGTGCGGGTACTCGGCGCCGGCATCGTTCCAGCCAAAGTCGTGATCGTCCCAGGTAGCGAGGATCGGCACTCGCTCACGAAACGCCGCGAACTCGGGCACCGCCGCCAGGGTCTCGTAGGCCGAGCGCATCTCTGCCATGTCGTAAGTGTCGGCGTAGACGTTGTCGCCGAGAAACAGAAACACCTGCGGCTCGGTCTCGGCGATCGCCGGCCAGATGCGCTGGGGGCGTTCTTGATCGGCACAGGAGCCGAGCGCGATACGCTCGATCGGCGTCGAGATGGCCGGCAGCGGTGGGGCTGCCGAGGCGGGGGTGGGGTAGCTGAAAATGACCCAGGCAAAGGCCTGTAGGCACAGCAAGCGGGGGTTGATCATGGGACGAGTCTACTGCGGTGCGGGATGACAGTTGTTGAACTTCTTGATGCTGCCATGTTAATCTTCGTAAAGCATTCATGAAAAATAGCTTATCTGAGCGTACGTTATCTGGTCGTACCCTTTCTGAGCATGCCTCTTCAGTGCATACGTCTTCAATGCATAGAGTGGTGTTCTTGGGAGGCGCGTGGTTTCGAGGCGCTGAATTCCAGGGCACGGCTTCGAGCAAGTCGGCTCGAGGAAGCCTGTTTTCGCAGATCCTGGTTCTGCACCCATCACGGTGCGAAGATTCACCTGATCGGATGACGCTCGAGGGAGCAGCCCCGTGCTGACGCGGGGTGCGTTCTAGCGCAAGATCCGGTCCACTATCGCGAGGTCCCATGGCAACCAACTCAACTGAGGCGAGCACTAAATCTGGTTTCATCGATCGGGCCCTGAGCGCCATCGAGACGGTCGGCAACAAGCTGCCGGATCCGGCGATGCTGTTCTTGATCTCGCTGTTCATCGTCTGGATCCTGTCGGCCCTGTTGGCGCCGGTGTCGTTCAGCGAGATCGATCCGCGCACTCAGCAGCCGATCCAGGTCAACAACCTGCTCACCGGAGCGGCGCTCGCAACGTTCCTCTCGAACATGGTGACGATCTTCACCGGTTTCGCCCCTTTGGGCGTGGTGCTGGTGGCGATGCTCGGGGTGGGAGTGGCCGACGAGGCAGGCTTCTTCAATACCAGCATCAAGCTGATGCTGAGCCGGACGCCGAAATGGTTGCTGACGCCCATGGTCGTTCTCGTCGGCCTGATCAGCCACAGCGCGGTCGATGCCGGCTATGTGCTGGTGATTCCGCTCGGCGGCATCATCTTCTATGCCGTCGGGCGACATCCGGTCGCGGGCATCGCCGCGGCGTTCGCCGGCGTGTCCGGGGGCTTCAGCGCCAACCCGGTACCGTCGGCGCTGGATCCACTGCTTCAGGGCTTCACTCAGCCTGCCGCTCAGATCATCGATCCCGAAGTCCTGGTCAACCCGCTCGGCAACTACTTCTTCACCGCCATCTCGAGTGTGCTGATCATTGGGCTTGGCTGGTTCATCACCGATCGCATCATCGAGCCACGCCTCAACGCCTCGACGCCGGTGGATCGCGACGCTGAGGAAGCGCCCGACATGGGGCACATCGAGCCACGTGAGCGCAAGGCGTTCTGGATCTCCGCGGCGGTCCTGGCTCTCGGTCTGGTGATCCTGGTGCTGGTCCTGCTGCCGGCCGATTCGCCGATGCGCGACGCCAACGGCTCATTGAACTCGTTCCAGGCGCCGATCATGCAGTCGATCGTGCCTCTCATCTTTCTGCTGTTCTTGATTCCCGGCGTGGTGTTCGGCTTCGTCGTCGGCAAGTTCAGCTCGTCGAAAGACATGGTGGGCGCGATGACCAAGGCGATGAGCGGCATGGCCTACTACATTGTGATGGCCTTCTTCTGCGCGCTGTTCGTCCATGCCTTCGGCAACTCCAACATCGGGGCGCTGCTGGCGCTGAAAGGGGCGGAGGTCCTCAGGGCTCTAGCTCTGCCGGGTCCGGTGACCATCTTCGGCATCATCTTCCTGACCGCCTTCGTCAATCTCTTCGTCGGCTCGGCGTCCGCCAAGTGGGCGCTGCTGGCGCCGATCTTCGTGCCGATGCTGATGCAGGTCGGGATCTCGCCCGAGCTCACCCAGGCGGCGTACCGCGTTGGCGACTCGTCGTCGAACATCATCACGCCGCTGATGCCGTACTTCCCGCTGGTGGTGGTCTACTGTCAGCGCTACGTGAAGAAGACCGGCATCGGTACCTTGACGTCGATCATGCTGCCCTACAGCATCACGTTCTTGATCGTGTGGACGCTGTTCCTGATCCTCTACTG
>JBCCEE010000074.1:0-24933 GCA_039030415.1 Acidobacteriota bacterium | reverse complement strand
TTTTGCCAAACGCGTTTCGGACGGTCAGAAAGCCTAATGACGTTTTGCCAAACGCGTTTCGGACGGTCAGAAAGCCTAATGACGTTTTGCCAAACGCGTTTCGGACGGTCCGGGATGCCTTTGGCAAAACTTTTTCGGCGATAAAGCCCAAGAATCTCCCCATATAGGGAGATCCGGTGGAATCGTTCAAGAATTGCCGCTCGCGCAGATCGAGCGTAACGACTCTCGGTCCAGCGATGCAGCCGGTCAGACCGAGCGCGTCAGCCCGCCGTCGACCCGCAGGTTCTGGCCCGTGATGTAGCCCGCGTCTTCTGACAGCAGGAAGGCTGCGGTCTTGGCCACTTCGCCGACCCGGCCGAAGCGCCCGGCCGGGATCTCGGCTACGAGATGCTCTTCTTCGGGATAGCTGTCGATGAAGCCCGGCAGGATGTTGTTCATGCGGATCCCCGCCCCAGCGTAGCGCGTTGCGAAGAGCTTGGTGAAGCTGCCGAGCGCAGCCCGTAGGGACGACGAGAGCGGGAACGACGCGCTCGGCTCGTAGGCTGAAAACGTCGAGATGTTGACGATCGCTCCGCCGCCCTGCCGCTCCATGATCGGCGTCACCTGGCGCGCCATCCGCACCGCGTTCAAGACCACCAGATCGAGGGCGGCGTGCCAGTCGTCGTCCGACAGCTCGAGGATCTCACCGGTCGGCGGATGCCCCGTGTTGTTGACCACCGCGTCGACCCGGCCCCACTTCTCGACCGTGGCATCCACCAGCGCTTTCAGATCGTCCGATTCGGTCACTGAGCCCTGGAAGCCCAAGCCACCGAGCTCGGCGGCGAGCTCAGAGGCGGCTTCGGAGGTCGACATCAGGGCTAAGCGGTAGCCGCGCCCGGCCAGCTCACGGGCGCAAGCGGCGCCCATGCCGCGCCCCGCGACGGTCACGATCGCCACCTGGTCGGTGCTGACCTGGTCCGTGCTATCGGTCATAAAGCAGCTCCTCGTTTGGGTATCTCAGATCTCGAGCACCAGCTTGCCAAACACTCCGCCACGCTCGAGATCGGCGTAGGCGTCGGCAATGCGCTCGAACGGGTAAACCTGGTGCACCACCGGCCGCAGTCGGCCATCCGCCAGGCGCTCCTCGGCAAACTCCCAGAAACTCTGGATCAGCTCCGCTTTCTCAGCGCGCGGCCGCGCCCGCAGCACCGAGCCGGTGATGCGCAGCCTGCGTCGCAGGACATCCGCCAGATCCACCTCGGCACCGGCACCGCCCAGGATGCCGACCAGCACCAGCCGCCCCTGGCTGCGCAGCGCCGAAAGGCGCTGGCGCAGTCCCGGTCCGCCGGCCAGCTCGATCACCAGATCGAGCCCCGGGCCGTCGAGGATCGCGCGCACCGCTTGCGGCAGGTTCTCATCGAGCGGAATGCAGGCTTCGGCCCCCAGAGGTCGCAGCCGCTCCAGGCGCTCGACACTGCGCCCCGCCACTAGCACCCGCGCCCCGAGCTCGCGCGCCAGCTGCACCGCAAACGTCCCGACGCCCGAGGCCGCCGCCGTGATCAGTACGCTCTGGCGCTTCTCCAGCCGTCCCTCCGCCACGAGATTCGTCCAGGCCGTGATCGCCACCTCCGGCAGCGCCGCCGCCTGAGTGAAATCGAGCCCCGGCGGGATCGGCATCAGCTGCCCCGTCGGCACCGCCACCTTCTCGCCATGCCCGCCTCCCGCCAGCAGCGCCATCACGCGATCGCCGACCTGCCAATCGTCGACCCCATCCCCCAGCGCCTCGATCTCGCCGGCGCACTCCAGGCCTGGAACCTCACTCTCACCGGGAGGCGGCGGGTAGAGGCCGCGGACCTGCAGCAGGTCGGCCCGGTTGAGAGCAGTGGCGCGCACGCGCACCAGGACTTCACCCACCGCGGGCTCGGGCTCGGTCAGATCGATGATCTGGGGCGGCTGGGGGCCGGCACTCGCGTCGATGATGGGGTTCAAGGCTTGCATCGGTATGGGTCTCCTGCCGAGGATCGACTCAGGGCTGGACGCTAGACCAAGCGCTGAGGTTACCCGACTCGAACCCGTCGGCAAACAGCACCGGTGTCGCCACGAAGCCGCGGCGAATGCCGGCACCGTCGACCCATTCACCGGTCATCTGGCCGGCTTCGTTGATGCCGGTGGCCAGGGTGGCGACGCTTCCCGGCACGTCGAAGGGCAGGAACTGCACCAGGGGCGCGGTGATCAGGAAGCCATGGGGCGTGCCGGCCCCATCGAAGTAGGTGCCGACGATCTCGCCCGCGTCATTGATATCGCCGAGCAGCGTCTCGGTTGCGCCGGGAAAATCGAAGGTTGTGAAGATGCTGGAAGCATCGCGAGTGAAAGCATGGCGCAGGCCGGCATCGTCGTCCCAGGAGCCGACGATCTCTCCCAGGTTGTTGATCCCGCGCGGTCGCGTCTCCTCAGCCAGGGGTACGTCGATCATCATGAAACTGCCGGAGATGCGGGCGAAGCCACGCCGGACGCCGTCGACGCCAGCATATTCTCCAACGATGTCGCCAGCGTCGTTGACGCCACGGATCACGGTCTGTTCAGCGCCGGGGAACTCGACCCAGGTGACGCTCACGCCGTCGAATTCGAAACCGTCCGAACCGCTGGCGCGCTGCGCGGAGCCGACGATCAGGCCGGAGCTGTTGATGTCGAACGCGCGACGATCGGCGATCGAGGTCGGCGGATCGATGGTGGTGATCATCCCGTCGCAGCGCAGGATGGCGCGGGCGGTCGAGAAGTCCGAGGCGTCGGTCTGGAAATATCCGACCTGGCATCCCCCATCGTCGAGCCCGCGGCCGCCGGTAATCGGCGCACCCGCGACCTCGAACGTCTCGAATGCGTAGGCCAGGGCGGGCGAGCTTGCCAGCAATGGCATCAGCACAGAGAGCCACGCTACCGTGAGCCATCGTATGGCGAGGTCACGGCGGAACCGCCAGCCAACGCTAGGCCTGAGCAGATGTATACCCATCTCGCTATGGTACCATCGGGGATCCGCCGCCCCCCAGGCGCAGGAGGCTCATAAACCCTCAATCCAGAGGCCGATGGGCTTGGAGCTAGGACCGGTTGCCGAGCGTCAGTCGACGGTGAAGGACTGCAGGCTCACCGGCACAGCCGTCTGATTGAAGCACGAGACGCCCGATTCGACCGGGTCGGTATCGCCATTGGCGTCGGGATCGAGGCCGGAGGCGGAGAGATCAGAGTAGGCGACGCCCAGGGAGTCGCTGCCGGTGACGGTGATCTGATTGCAGAAGTCACCACTCATGTCGGCGGCGGCGATAGTGAGGAGCTCCAGATTGACCGTGACCGTGGCCAAGCTGCCCCCGCCCAGGCTCTGAACCGGGCCCTGATTGATCAACTCGGTGGTGCCCGGCGTGGTGAAGGATGGGTTGGCGAAGCTGGGCGGAGCGGAAGTGATGGAGGTCGCGGTCCAGTCGACCCCTTCGGTTCCGAAGACGGCGGCGAGATCGTCGATGGCGCTGAGAGCGAGCAGCGTGTCGCCGCCGAAGTTCTCAAACGTGTAGACGATCTCGATCGTAGCGGGCAGGCTGGAGTCCAGCGGCGTCATCTGCTTGGCGGCGCCGATGCGGGGATAGACGCAGGCGGCGCTGGGCGTGTGGATGCACATCTCGGCAGCGAGCTCGGTACCCGCTTCCGTTGCCGATAGACGCATCCGCCAGGCGCCCTCCTCGTCGTAGTTGAAGTCGCCGGTGGGGTTGGCGTCGGTGTCGCTAGCGGTCGTGAACCAGGTGAATTCAGGATTCTGTGAGACTTGATAGAGGTCGCTGAAGCCGCTGGTGGCATTGGGCTGGTTGTTGCGGGCATCGATGAGGCCACGCAGGCCACCAGCCAGCAGATCGACCGTCGGGCTGGCGGGCAGGTTGCTGCCGACGTCGGTGCGGATCTGAAGGGTCAAGGCATCGAGGTCGCTCAGGCTGCCGCCGTAGGCGATCGAGAGATGGAAGTTCCACCAGGCCCGATTGCTCACCCCCGCGGTGGTGTCGTTGCCGAGCTGGACCTCGTAGTCACCTCCCGCCATACGCGGCACCTGGCCGACGCTCCGCTGCTCGGCCCGCAGCCCGAGCTCCAAGGAGCCACCGGGAAAGCCGGCGTCCGAAGCCGAGACGAAACTGCCGTTGCACTGGCCGCTACCGACGTCCCAACCCAGGCTGTCGGGCGGCCCGATCATGCCCGGCGAGACGCCGAGGGTACCGCCGCCCACCGTGTCGGCCTCGTTGCAGGGCGCCTGCGCCATGAGCGGGCCGGCAACCAAACAGAGGCTGGCACCCGAGATCAGAAAGAGACAACCGCGATTCAGCAATTGGCTCGCGCCCAGATTCCACATGAGGCCTCCTTGCATGAATTACTGAATATTCATGGAAGTATACCCAAATGTTGACCTGGCCTACCCGAGCGAGCTCTGGCTACTGGCGCTAGGTAGCGGGCATCCCAAGCTTCGCCTAGAACCTTGACCCCAGAAACGAAATCTACTCTTCGGCTAGGCCTTTGGCTGGGTGGGAGGTTTAGTCACCCGTTGCCATCGGGGGAGCAAATCCCCCCTCAATCCCCCCTTTTTCAAAGGGGGGAAGCTTCAGGCCCTCCCCCTTTGGAAAAGGGGGAGCTGGAGGGGGATTCTCTGCTTCTGGCTTTATCGATGGGTTTTGATTATGAAGCGAGGTCGGCTTCTGAAGAGCTACAGGTAGCCCAATGACTCGAGCTGCTGACGGGTGGCAGGCGAGACTTCGGCCTCGGGAGCGTCCGGGGGCGGCTGCTCCTGCAGCGCTTCGAGCCGGGCGTTCAGCGCGCCCGCGAGCCGTGGACGCTGCGATGAACGGTCCGCAAGCTCGAGCGGGTCACTCGCCAGATCGAAGAGGGATCCCTCGTAGAGTTTCCAAGGGCCACGCCGGATCGAGTGAAACGGGGGAGCCTGTTCGATCTCACCCAGCGCGACGTGCTCGAGCGCGAGCAGCGCCTCACCGCGAGCGAGCGGCAGCAGGGAGCGGCCGCGAAAGCTCGCAGGCCACGCGATTCCCAGGAGATCGAGCAGGGTCGGCGCGACGTCGACCGAGCCGACGAGGGTCGACGTGCGAAGTCCCCGAGGGACACTCGAGCCGGCGAAGATCAACGGCACGGCCAGCATCTCCTCGTACAGCGTCAGGGCATGCCAGCCGACCCGCCCGCGCTCAGCGAATTCCTCGCCGTGGTCCGAGGTCACGATCAGCAGCGTTTCATCCCGCAAACCAAGCTCATCAAGCTCGGCGAGCAGGCGCCCCAAAGCCTCGTCTACGGCTCGGATCTCGGCGTCGTAGGTGGCGACGATGTGCGCCAGGTCGGCCTGCGATATCGTGCGCCCACCCCAGTTGATCTCGTGCAGCAGCTCGACGGAGATATGGTCCGGCAGGTCACCAGCATAGTCCGCGCCGAAGCGCTCGAGATGCTCCGCCGACGGCAGATACGGATGGTGCACCTCGTAGGTATGCAGGAAGGCGAACAGCGGCCCCTCAGCGAAATCGTTCGCCAGGTGGTGGAGCAGGCGGTCGACGGTGAGATCGAAGTCCGGCGCCAGCGCCTCGTACCGTTCAAAACCCTGATCGAGGCCGAACTCGGGAGCCAGCTGTCCCCCTCCGGTGAGGGCGAGCGTCCGCCAACCCTCCTCAGCCAAGATCTCCGCTAGGGTGGTGGCGGCGGGCGGCAGCGCCAGGCCGCGGACGTGGGAGGCGCCGTGCTCGTGCGGCCACAGCGAGGTAAACAACGAAGCGTGCGCCAAGAGCGTCGACGGAGCGTGCGAGCGCGCCTTTTCGAACACCCAACCCTCTCGGCACAGCTGGTCGAGGTGAGGACTGGTCGGTGCCGGGTAGCCGTAGCACCCCAGGTGATCGGCCCTCAGGGTGTCGATCGAGATCAACAGCACGAGCTCGGGCGCCGACGAGGCCGGGGCACACGCCGACAGCAAAACTAGGCAGACGGCGAGCACCAGGCAGGCGGCGAGCCCCCAACGCCGCAGCGACCCTGCGGTGCTCGCGCCGTTCCGAGCGGCCGGGGGAACGCTCACCGCTCGGCGACCTCCCGCTCGTCCGCCGCAGCACCTGCCAGCGCGGTGGACGCTTTCAACGCCGCCGAGGCCACAGGCTCGCCGAGCAGAGCCGCTACCCGGCGGCCGATCGTCGACGCGCCGAGGGTGGCGGCGATGTGGCGCCGCGCTACGCGCCCGACCGCACGCGCCGCTTCGGGCTGGTCGTGCACCTGCCGCAGCAATTCGGCCGCGGTGTCGACCCGCGGCTCGAACCACGGCATGCCGCGCCGGAACGGCCCTTCCGAGATGCGCACCTGGCTGTCGTCGGCCGGCACCAGGTAGGAGTTTTCATCACTCATGAACTCGAGATTGCCCGAGGCTCCCGTCGCGACCACCGGTTTGCCGTAAGCCATGGCCTCGGCACAGGTCAGGCCGAAGCCTTCGGCGCGGTGCAGGGACAGGTAGCAGTCGCAGGCCGAGATCAGGGACAACACCTCGCGGTGGCTCAGGCGGGCGGTGAGGAAGCGGATATCGAGACCGGTTCGACGCGCCTGATCTTGCAGCGCGCGCACGCGGCGCAGATGATCGCGACGCGTGCCGTTGGCCACCCGCACGATCAAGCGCGCCCGATCATCCACCCGAAAGGCGCGCTCGAAGGCCGCCACCACCGCCTCGGGATTCTTGCGCTCGGTCGAGCTCGAAGCGTCGAAGACGGTGAGCGCGGTGAAGCGCCGGCGATCGAAGCCGAGCTCGCCGAGGGTGACCGGAGGCGGCAGCGCGTCGACGTCGACAACGCAGGGCACGGCGTGAACCTTGCGACGCAGGCAGCCTGCCAGCGACTCGGCGGTGAAGGTCGAAAGCGCCCAGATTTGATCGAGCTCCTCGTAGACGCGCGCCCACTCGGGGTTTCCCCGGCCGAGCTCCCACGCCAGGTAGGCGATGTTGCGACGCCCACGAATCCGCTCCTGCGGCTGAAAGCGCAGCAGGTCGACTTCGAGGTGGGGATAGCTCACGAAGAGGTTGGTGCCGAGCTCGGGGTCGAAGCGGTCGACCATGTCTTCGAGACGCAGCTCATCGTCCATGGCGTGGGTGGTGAGCACGATCTCGGCGTACCGGATGCCGGCCGCCGCGACGCTGCGCAGCAGACCGCGGGACATGGTGCCGAGGCCGATCGGGCTGCGCGAGTAGCCGAAGACGTTGACCCCCGGCCGCGGCACCGAAGCAGCGGCAGAGCCGAGCCGCCGATAGACGCTCGGACCGCGCGCGTCGATCGCCGGCCGCCGCGCCGGCAATCGGCCGGCCTGCTGCTGCCGCCTGCGGATCGTCGCCAGTGCCGCTACCGCTTCGGGATCAGCAGCGAGCACGGGCTGCAGCCGGCGGTCCTGATCCTCCAAGGTGGTGACGTCGGAACCGGGCTCGGGAAACAGGCGCATCAGCTCCAGCGCCAGGTGCAGGCCAGCCGCGGGCCGCGTCGCCATCAGCCACAGATACATGGCGATATCGTCGAGATCGTACTCCGGCTGGTGCTCGAGACTCTCGAACAGCACACGCGCTAGCTGGTGCGGGCTCTCGCCGCACAGGGCAGTGGCGAAGACCCGGCCCTTCTCCCAATCGCGGCTGAGAAACGAGAAGATGCGCACCAGCGAGCGGTCGCCGGCCGTGCGCCGGAAGGCCGGGGCGCATGCCGACGGCAGAAAGTCACTGCCGGAGCCGCACTCCTCGATCCAGATCGCGAAGGCCTCGGCATCCTCGAACAGCGGCTCGACAAAGCTGGTCTGCAGGTCTTCGCGCTGCTCGTAGAGCACCCGCAGCATCCATACCGGAGACAGGGCCCAGAGCTCTCCTTGGAGACCTTCTAGCTCGTCGGCCAGCGGCTTCAGGCCAGAGCGAGCGAGGCGGCGGACGAAGCGCCCACGGTCGGCGCCCAAGGGCTCTTCGACCCCCTCGAAGACGTCCGGCGCCAGCTTACGGGCGCGAACCCAGCCCAGCATGCCGGCCAGGGTGGGAAGGGTCGGACGGTGGCGATCGAGCAGCTGCTGATAGCCCAGCTCGCGCGCGCCGTGCTCGGCGAACCACCGCAGCAAGGGCCGCGGATCGAGATCGACATCCGGCATGGAGGCGCGCAGATCGGCGCGCTCCCACCAGATCTGCTGCAGCAGCAGCGGCAGCAGGGATTTCCCCCGCGCGTCCGGCAGCAGCAGGGTCTGGCAGTAGTGCCGCTCCCCAGCCTCGGTGAACGGGTCGAGGTCGCACCAAAGGTGGAGCTCGTAGCGGTTGAAGAGATGGCGCATGCGGGCGTCGATGGCGATGCCGGACGGGAAGCGGTCGAAACGGTAGGCGCGACGCCCCCGCGCTTCGGCACCGTGCGCCCGCAGCTGCTCGGCATAGTCGGCGAGCAGCCGCGAGATCTCGCCGTGGCTCCACGACGGATGACGGCCGTCGTACTGCGAGATGCGATCCGGCCGCTCGAGCTGGAAGCCGCTGAAGTGGAAGCTCTCGAGCGGCTCGCCGTCGACCTTCCAGCACTCGGTGGCGTCCTGGGAGACGCGCTTGAGGGCGCGCTCGTGGAGATTCCAGTAGGCGACGTTGACGGCCGGCGAGCGCACCACGTGCAGGTGCTCGACGAACGCCGCCGCCCAGTTGAATCCGCGCTGCTCGTGGATCGCCTGAAAGTCCGTTCCAAATGCCCCGTGATCGCGCAACATGTCGCCCCACTGGCGCATGAACCTGCGCCCGGCGGCCGAGCCGCGAACCGCGAACAGGCCGGAATTGAAGACGCCGGCTTGCGTGATCTGCTCGAAGGTGGGACGCTCCCAGGCGTGCGGCGGAAACGGTTCGCGCATGTGCGGAACGGCGACGAGATCGGCGTCCGCCAGCGGCGCCAGGAGGTTGCGCAGCGGCGAATAGACCTGGATGTCCGAGTCCAGAAACACCACCGCGGATGCCCCTTCGTCGATCAGCCGAACGATCAGCGGCGCTTTCGACGCCGCACAGGCCTGAAACGCCGTCAGCTTGAGCAGGTCATAGGGCTCGGGGAATTCCAGGTCGCGAGCCAGCAGTACCCGGGCACCCGGAATCAGCTGGCGCTCGCTCTCATCGCCGTCCAGCAGCAGGACGAAGATCGGCATCTCGGGATGCACGGCGGCCAGCGAGGCGACCATGGCCCGCGACAGGTGCAGGTGGCTGCGGGTGCAGACGGAAGCCGCCACGACACTGGCGGTGGCTGAGCCGAGCCGCTGGCGATTGGGCGCGGGTGCGCTTCGCACCGTCTGAGGAGCCAACGAGGCTCCCGATGATACCGACCCAGCAACGGCTTCTCTGAGGTCGCCGCGGGGAGCCCCCAGCTCGTCGGCCAGGCGGTCGAGGCGCGAGACCTCTTGGTGCATGGCTCGCTTGCGAACCTGCCAGCGCAAGGCAGCGAGCGCATAGGAAACCGGGTTGGGCTCAGACTTCATGGTAGGTCTCCATCAGCCCGTGTGGCGATTCTGGTCTCGCGCCACGGCTCCACAGTTCGCTGCCCCAGTAGGTATCGAGCAGCTGGACGCGCAGGACTTGCGGCATGCCGGCCCAGGGCTCGGCGGCCTCGCGGCGCTCGAGCGCTTCGAGCTCGGCGCTGAGCAGCGCTTCGAAGCCTGGGTCGTCTAGATTCCTGGCGGCGAACCGCAGCCGGTTGCGATGGAACTGCACCGCGAAGTCCGCTGAGCCGTCCGCCAGCCGGCTCTCTTCGAGGTGGGTGTAGAGCACGCCGTAGGCGACCACCACCCGCCAGCCGGCCGCTCGGACCCGAAAGCACCAGTCGACGTCTTCGTAGTAGGCCGGCGAGTAGGCTTCGTCGAGCCCGCCGACCTCGTCCAGCGCGGCGCGCGAGATCGCCAGGCTGGCGCCGGTGACGAACTCCGCGGGCTGCAGCTGCGACGAGCCGGGCGGCGCGGCCAGCTCGAGCCGGTGGTGCGCTTGGCAGCGGGCGTCGAGCGTGCCGCCGGCATGGGACAGCTCACCGTCGGACGCGAACCCAAGCCCGCCGACGATGCCGATGCTGGGGTCTGAGCGGAAGGCTTCGAGCATCGCTTCGGCCCAGCGCGGGTCGACGCTGGCATCCTGATTGAGGATGGCAACGGCGGCTCCTGACGTCTGCTCGAGCCCCACGTTGCACGCCTTGGGGAATCCCAGGTTGTGCGGATTCCGAACCACCGTCACCTGCGGAACGTGATGCTCGATCCAACTCGCGGAGCCGTCGCTGGAGGCGTCATCGACCACCACGATCTCGACTGGCGGGCAGGTCTGTGCCAGCAAGGCGGCGAGGCAGTCCGCCACCACCGGCCGACCGTCGAAGACCGGGATCACCACACTGAGGCCACTGAGCATAGGCTTCTCCTGCACGGGTCCGAGAACAGAGGGTTTTGACGCTCCATCAGGTAGAAGCGTCAAAACCCGCGATTCGTGACCACGCACCTGGCGCGGCCTTCTATCGCTCGCTCGCGGAGGGGAATCGAGCTGGTGCTCAGCCGAGTCCGGCACCGAGCTCGCGGACTACCGGCGCCTCGGGGCCGAGCTGCTGCGTGAGCCGGGCGATCGCACCTCGCAGGTCGCGCGCCGCTCGCGGATCGCCGGCGCGATGCGGCTGGCGTGCCGCGATGGCGGCCGCTACGTGGTATAGCCAGTGATCGGCCGGCAGCCGCGCTTCGAGAATGGCGCGGGCCCGCCGCAGGGCTTCACGCGAAGCGTCGGAATCCTCCGAACGAGGCTCGAGCGCCGCCAGCTCGAGCCACACCTCGGCGTGCTCCACGTGCTGGGCCCGGCCGTTGCGCTCATGCTCCGCCGCCGCCTCGCGCAGCCACTTCTCACCCTCGGTGCGCTCACCCTGCCGCACCAGGCTCGCCCCCAGAAGATGCAGGATGCGAGTGTGCTCGGGGTGAGGCTCCTGCAGGCTTTCCTCAGCGGCTGCCGCCGCGTCGCGCAAAGCTCGGGTGGCGGCGGCGAGCTCTCCCGCCCGCAGCTGAACCTCAGCGACGTTGACCCGGGAGATCAAGGTCCAGGGATGCGCCTCACCAAAGGTCGCGGCACAGATCTCGACGCTCTTCTGATAGAGCTGACGGGCGCGGTCGAAGTCGCCTCGGACCATGGCGATGTGGGCCAGCACATTGCCGCTGGCAGCGACATAGGGATGCTCGCCCTGCCCTACGTCTAGGTAGATCTCGTGGGCCTGCTGCACCAGAGCTTGGCCCTCCGAAAAGCTGCCGAGCTCGACCAGCAGCGCGCCGAGATTGATCAGCCCTGGCACCAGCCGGGTGGCCTCACCCTGGTTGGCCTCCGCGGCCGCCAGAGACCTCCGGTAGAGTGGCTCGGCCGCCACCAAATCTCCCAGCTCGCGGTACACGAGCGCGAGGGTGTTGACGACGTTGGCGGTCTCCGGATGATCCCGTCCGACTTTGGCCTCGAGAATGCCCAGCGCCTCGTTCAACGGCTCGAGGGCGGCCCCGGGGCGGCCGGATTCGCGCAACACGCTGGCCAGATTGTGCAGGCTGCGGGCGACCAGCGGATGCTCGGCGCCGTGCGCCGTGCGCCGCAGTGCCAGAGCTTCCTCGAACGTCTCCTGAGCGGCTTCGTAATGCCCCTGACCCATCTGCGCCAGCCCAAGGTTGTTGAGCAGATGGATGACATTGGGGTGGTCGGGGCGCAAGTGGCGTCGGCGCAGCTCGAGCGCCTGACGATGCTTGGCTTCCGCCTCGGCATACCGCCCCTGGCGGTAGAGCGCATTGGCCAGCGCATCGAGCGCCGCGGCGGTGGAAGGATGCTCGTCTCCCAAGAGCTGCTGGTACAGCAGAAGACCTTCTCGCGCCGGCTCCCCGGCGAGATCGTAAGCGCCCTGCACTTCATGAATGCGCGCCAACAGGGTCAAGGCTTCCGCCAGCTCGATCGACGGCGGACCGCCTCGCAACAGCTCGGCTGCGATTTCACCCTCGCTCACCGCCTCCTCGAACTGGCCGGCTTCGAGCAGCGCCGCGGCCAGCACGCTGTGCGCTTCGGCGGTGGAGCGCGCGGCGGGACCGTCGAGCCCGGAGCGCAGCGCCAAACCCTCGCGAGCCGACGCCTCGGCCCGCTCGTGCTCCCCCTCCACGGCGAGGATGCGGGAGGTGGCCAACAGGCTGTCGGCGAGCACGTCGGCAGCGTCCACCGCCTCGGTCCTGGCGAGCCGAATCGCCGTTTCGAAATGCTGCTGCGCATCGCTTTCGAGCCCGAGGTGCTGATAGCCCTGGCCGAGGGTGCCGTGGAGCGCAGCGAGCACTTCGGGGCGATGGCCGAGCTGTTGATCGCCACGGCGACCGGCACCTGCCAGCAGATCGCGGATCTGGACCGATTCGCGCTGCGCTTCATAGGGATCGACCAGCTCGAGCGTTTCGACGAGAAACCGCGTCACGTCCTCGGCCTTTTCCTGACGAGCCAGGGCCAGATCGCGCTGCGAGGCGAGCCGAGAGGACTGCACGACGAGCCCGCCGAGGGCCAGGGTCAGGGCGACCAGTAGCGTGCTCGGCAGAGGATTCCGCCGAACGAACTTCCACAGCCGATAGGCCGAAGTCTGGGCGCGAGCCTGAACCGGCCGCCCGGTGAGGAACCTCTGTAGGTCCTGGCGCAGCGCTTCCACCGAGCCATAGCGGTCCTTGGGATCCTGCGACATCGCTTTGATCAGAATGCTCGTCAGCTCTCCGCTCAAGGAGCGCAGTAGCGCCGCCGGGCTGGTGCCTCGACGCTCCGCGACCCCCGCGATCGAAGTCGTGCCGTCTGCAGGGTCCGCCTTGCCCAGCGCTTCGGCCGGCGTGTGCGGTGGGCTGGTGCCGGATCGCTCCGCCGCTTGCTCCGCGCGATGCGGCGAGCGTCCGGTCAACAGCTCGAACAGCAGAACGCCGAGCGAATAGACGTCGGTGGCGACGCTGAGCGGGGCGCCGCGCAACTGCTCAGGGCTGGCGTAGCGCACGGTCATCATGCGCTGAGCGGTCGCTGGATCGTCGTCGTCCGGAGCCAGCAGCTTGGCGATGCCGAAATCCAGCAGCTGGGGCCTTCCGTCGTCGGTGACGAAGACGTTGCTCGGCTTGATATCGCGATGGATGATCAGCTGCCGATGGGCAAACTCCACCGCTTCGCAAACCGCCAGGAAGAGCTCGCAGCGCTGTCTGATCGACAGGCTGTTGGCGTCGGCGAAGGTGGTGATCGGAAGACCATCGACCCAATCCATAGCGACGAAAGGGACGCCATCGAACGGCGGCGCATCGCGGGTGGTACCGCCGTCGACCAGACGCACGATCGCGGGATGCTGGAGCGCCGCCAGAATCTGCCGCTCGCGCTGGAAGCGCTGGACGGCGGCTTCGGTGGCGAGGCCGATGCGCAGCAGCTTGATCGCCACGCGCTGATTGAAATCGCCGACAATACGCTCGCCGAGATAGACCACGCTCGAGCCGCCGCGCCCGAGCTCGTGCAGCAAGCGGTAGGGGCCGACCTGGCGGCCGCTCCAAGAAGGCAGTGGCTCATTCGCCGGGTCCGACGGCTCGAGGAGCCCACCGGGCTCGAGGAAGTCTCCGGCGGTCGCCGCCCGAGCGAGCAGCACCTCGACCCGCCGACGCAGTTCGGGCGAATCGCAGCGTGCTTCGAGAGCTCGCTGGCGGGCCGCTCCCTCGAGCTCCAAGACCTCGTCGAAGATCTGCTTGACGCGACGCTCGTCGATCAACTGGCAAGCTCCGTGGAGCCGTCGATCGCCGCCGGGCTCGACTGTAGCGCATCGCGCAGCCAGGCTCTCGCGTACTGCCAGGTCCGCACGGCAGTAGACCTGCCAATCCCCAGGTAGGCTGCCGATTCCTCGACCGTCATGCCGCCGAAGTAGCGCACTTCGACCAAGCGGCTGGCCAAGGGATCGATCTCGTGCAGCTTGCCGAGGGCGTGATCGAGCGCGATCAGGTCGAGGCTCGGAGTCTCTGCCTCACCGACGTCGAGATGGCCTTCGAGGCTGAGATGGGTCGCCCCGGCGCCGCGCTTGTCGCGCTGTCGCATGCGGGCGCGGTCGACCAGGATCCGACGCATCACGCGAGCACCGATCGCCAGGAAGTGCTGGCGACTCTTCCAATCCATGCGCGTCACGCCCTCGAGCTTGAGGTAAGCCTCGTGCAGCAGCTCGGTCACGTCGAGCGTCTGAGCTGGCCCCTCATGCCGCAGCTGCCTGGCAGCGATCTGACGCAGCCACGGATACATGCGCTGGAACAGCGCTTCGGCGGCGCCCTCGCGCCCCGCCTGCCAGGCAGCGAGGAGCTCGGTCACGTCGTCCGGGTGCTCGCCAGGTGGGAAAGATCTCGTGCTCATGTCTCGCTTGGGATTGCGTCTGAACCGCGGCATCCTACCTGGCGCACCGCAGCGCCGCGGAATCAAATTGCCTCAGCTCTAGAATCCCAGCTCGACGTCCAACCCTCCGTTCAGCCGACCCAGCGCAACCTTTCTTGCTTCAGAGCGTTGTTACCAACACACCCATCATTGACCCTTCGGACGC
Organism: Acidobacteriota bacterium; assembly: GCA_039030415.1. Lineage (GTDB taxonomy): Bacteria > Acidobacteriota > Thermoanaerobaculia > Multivoradales > J023 > JAAELT01. The sequence goes on along the minus strand of JBCCEE010000074.1, from coordinate 10,375 downwards.
CGGGAGCAGACCCATCTACGACATTCTGAGCGACCTTCGAATCGGCCTCCGGGGGCTACGTCAGCGCCCCGGATTCAGTCTCGTTGCCATCCTCACCCTGAGCCTCGGCATCGGCGCGACGACGGCGATGTACGCCGTGATCCAGGGCGTGCTGCTCAATCCGCTCGATTATCCCGAGCCGGAGCGGCTGATGCTGGTACAGGAAAAGAACCCCGAGGCAGGGTTTCCCCGCTTTTCGCTATCGCCTCTCAACTACCGCGACTACCGCGATATGAACCAGTCGTTCGAGTTTCTGGCGGCGGTTACCGGCGCCAGCCTAGCGTGGAGTCCCGACGACGGCGGACCGGCGCAGCAGTGGCGAGCGCGGGCGGTCACCCACGAGTTTCTCGAGGTGTTCGGCGCCACGCCGGTGATCGGGCGCGACTTCGGCCCAGAGGACGATCGGCCCGACGCACCACCGACCGTGCTGCTGGGTTACGAGACGTGGCAGAAGCTGGGCGCCGACCGAAACATCGTCGACACCGATCTGATGATCGACGGCACTCCGACCCGAGTGCTCGGGGTGCTGCCAGAAGGCTTGGCGCCGGCCCGCGAAGCGGTGATTCCAATGTCGATGGACTGGGAGGAAGGGGGCCGCGGCGGCCACTGGCTGATGGGCTTCGGGCGACTGAAAGACGGCGTCAGCGTGGACACGGCGCGCCGCGACCTGGAGCGCGTGGCGGCGACGCTGGAGAGCGAGTACCCCGACACCAACACGGGCTGGGGCTCGATCGTCGATCCGCTGCACCAGCGCATGGTGGAGAACGTCGAGGCAGCGCTGTGGGTGCTGCTCGGAGCGGTCGGCGTCGTGCTGCTGATCGCTTGCGCCAACGTTGCCAACCTGACACTGACGCGCCTGGCGCGACAGGAGCGTGACGTCGCGGTGCGCAGCGCACTGGGGGCAGGGCAATGGCGTCTGCTGCGCCAGATGCTCGCCGAGAGCCTGGTGATCGCCCTCGTGGCCGGCGGCCTGGGCCTGCTCTTGGCGCGCTTCGGAATACCGCTGTTGATTCAGCTCGACGCCGGCAATCTGCCGCGCGCCGACTCGATCACCATCGACGGATCAGTCCTTACCGTCAGTCTCGTCGTCACTCTTCTGACGTCGCTCCTGTTCGGCTTCGCCCCGGCCTTCTCGGCGGCGCGGCCGGATCTGGCGAGCACCATGAAGGACGGCGGCCGCGGCCATGCCGGCGGACGGCGTGGGCAGCAGCTGAGAACCACCCTGGTACTCGGTGAAGTGGCCCTGGCGCTGATGCTGACGATCGCAGCCGGTCTGCTCATGAAGAGCTACGGCAACCTGCTGTCGGTGGAGCCGGGTTTCGACGCCAAACCGCTGTGGACGGCATCGGTCAATCTGCCCGAGAGCTCCTATGAGGAAGACGAGCGCAAGGTCGCATTCTTCGAGCGGGTGCTCGACGAGGCGCGAGCGCTGCCGGGCGTCGAGGCGGCGGCCACCGTGATGCCGATGCCGCTTTCGGGCAGTGACTACATCCTGTCCTTCAACATCGAGGGACTGCCGACGCCCGAACCCAATCAAAGCCCCAGGGCCAACGTGCGCTTCATTTCCGAAGGCTACTTCGATGCTCTGAATATCCCGGTGCGCAGGGGGCGAGCGCTGGACCGGCGCGACCGCGAAGGAGCCGAGCCGGTGCTGGTGATCAACCAGGCCGCGGCCGAGTCGCTCTGGGAGAATCGAGAGCCGCTCGGCGCCCGCGTGACCTTCGGCAACCCCGAAGACGAAGACGCCGAGTGGTACAAGATCGTCGGCGTCGTGGCCAACGTCCGCCACGCTTCGCTGGATGGCGAGCCCGAGCCGGCGGTCTACCGCTCGGTCTATCAATCCACGCCGGGCTTCGCCACCCTCGTCCTGCGCTCGACGGCCGAGCCCGCCGCTCTGGCAGGGCCACTGCGCAGCGTGGTCAGTCGCATCGATCCGGCGCTACCGCTGGCCCGCGAACAGGCCGGCGACGCCTACCTCACCAACGCCGTCGCCGAGCCGCGCTTCAACGCCACTCTGCTCGGAGCTTTCGGGGGTCTCGCTCTGCTGTTGGCCGCCGTCGGGGTTTTCGGGGTGATCAGCTACACCGTAGCCCAACAGGTGCGCGAGATCGGCGTCCGCATAGCCCTTGGAGCCGACGCCAAGCGCATCGTCCGCTGGGTTCTAGGCCGGGGATTTCGCCCCGTCGCCTGGGGCATCGTCGCAGGCCTGGCGGGCGCGGCGCTCAGCAATCGACTGCTCGCGAGTCTGGTGTTCGGCGTGCCCACCCTCGACCCAGCGACCTACCTGCTCGTCGCCGGCGGGCTAGCGGTCGTGGCGCTGGCAGCATGCCTGCTACCCGCACTGCGGGCGAGCCGGGTGGAGCCGGTGGCCATTCTGCGCGACGAATAGACGATAGGGTTCCATGGCAGGCGATGAGCTGGTGGAGCTCCGCGACCGGCTCACCGCCATGCAAAGGCGGGCTGACGGAAATCTGCCACCGGCGTATGCCTGCCGTGCACCGCCAGCTCGGCGAACTGGTGGAGGATCGCCGCCGTGGGACAGAAAACGTAGGTGCCGACGCTCTCGAGATTGAGTGCCGGCAGCGCTCCTTGGAGCGGAAAGATGCGGGTCTTGATCAACGCCTTGGGCCGCCCGAGGTCGGAAACCGGCACGCGGTAGATCTTGGCCACCTCGCCGTCCGCCGGCGATAGCTCGCTTGCGTCTCCCCACACCACGAGCGGGGTGATCAAGAAGCCGGAGCGCGTGACGAAGTCGTCGAGCCGTCCCAGAATGCGCTCCGGGCCAAGCTGCAGATCAACTTCTTCAGCCAGCTCGCGCAGGCCGGCCGTCTCGACCGTCTCACCGGGATCCAGCCGCCCACCAGGCAAGGCGAACTGGCCGCCGTGACGCCTGAGCCCCTTGGACCTCCGGGTCAAAACCACGGCAGCGGGCGAGCCGCCGGCGTCGCCCACATCACCGGGCGCATCACCGGGCGCGTCACCAGGCACAACAGCGAGAGTCACCGCCGCCGCGGTTCGGTCGTCCAACGGCAGGCGGCGCGGCTCGATCGCCGCCAACCTCGCCGTCAGCTCGTCGCGCCAAACTTCATGGAAGACGGATGCAGTCATGACAATCCTCACACCGTGCCACACCTCGACACGCCGCACCTCGACACGCCGCAACTCGACACGCCGCACCTCGACAGGGACCACGGCTCGACTCGGATGATACCTGCCAGCCGGGGCCTGAATCACCGATGGCGGCTCTGTGTAGAATGCTGATGTGGATGTCCTGACCCGGCGGACTACCGACTTCGCCGAAAAGCGGCGCATTCTTCAGCTCGAGACGCTCTACGATCTGGCCCTGACGCTGCACGCCAACCGGCCGGAGGGCGATCTGGTGGAAGAGCTGCTACACCAGGTCTGCGCGGTGCTCGACCCAGCGGCGGCAGCAGCGGTCACCCGCGATCCCTACGGCGGTGCCCGCTCCCTGGCTTTTGTCGGCTGGCCCGACGCGGTTCCGGGTGGCGACGCGATGCTCACCGATCCGCTGTGGAACGCCCTGCTGACCCAAGGTGAAGGGATCGCGCGTCACGACGGCGAGTGGATGCAGCGTCCCTACCGCGAGCTGATCGCGACTCCCCTCGCCTACCGTGACGTCTATCTCGGTTACATGGTGCTGCTCGACAAAGAGTCACGCGGTGATCCCGACCCCGCGTTCAGCGCCGCCGATCGCCGCTTTCTCGACTCGGTGGCAGCGCTGGCTGGGGTAGCACTGGACAGCGCCCGCCAGCTCGAAGACCTCGCGACACAGCGCGAGCGCCTGCAAGAGGAGAACAAGATCCTCAAGGATCGGCTGGTCGAGGAGTTTGCCGGCGAGCGCATCGTCGCCCAGGCTCCTCCCATGCGGCAGGTGGTCGACATGGTCGAACGGGTGGCGCCGCGCAAGGTCACGATCCTGCTCAAGGGCGAAAGCGGCACCGGCAAGGAGCTGATCGCCAAGCTGGTTCATACCCTTTCTGGACGCAGCGGGGCGTTGATCGCGATCAACTGTGCTGCGCTACCCGAGTCGCTGCTCGAGAGTGAGCTCTTCGGCATCGAGGGCGGGGTGGCCACCGGCGTCCAGGCGCGGCGGGGCAAGTTCGAGCTGGCGGACGGCGGCAGCCTCTTCTTGGACGAGATCGGCGACCTCGAGCTACCGCTGCAGGTGAAGCTACTGCGCGCCTTGCAGGAGCGCGAAGTCACCCACCTCGGCGGCCACCAGGCGATTCCCGTAGACGTGCGGGTCATCGCCGCCACCCATCGCAACCTCGAATCCCTGGTAGAGGAAGGCAAGTTCCGCGAGGATCTCTACTATCGACTCAAGGGAGTCGATATCGAGCTGCCGCCGCTGCGCCAGCGGCGGCAAGACATACCGCACATGGTGCGCTTGTTCTCGGAGGAATTCTGCCAGCGTGAGCAGATCGCCCCTCCGCGACTGGATCCCGAGGCGCTGGCTTTGCTCTTGGCCTACGACTATCCAGGCAATGTGCGCGAGCTGCAGAATCTGATCGAGGGCGCCGTATCGCTGGCCAAGGGTGTGATCGACGTCGACCTGGTGCGCAGTCTCCTCGGCGGCAGCAGCGATGAGGCGGACAGCCCGCTGGATCTTGCAACCATCGAACGCCGACATATCCAACGCGTGATTCGGCTGACCGGCGGTAACAAGAGCGCAGCTGCCCGATTACTCGGTATCGATCGGCGAACTTTGCAGCGCAAAGGACACTGAGCCAAGAGGCCCTGCGACATTCCGCCTCATGCGCGACATTTTGTCGCATGCCTTACAAACCCCTTACATATAGCCTCTGATCAGGGTTGTCAGTCACGAACGCACCCAAATGCGACATTATGCCGCATGACCTCTAAGAAGGGAGCCCAGCCAGAGTTTGGCGCCAAAAAAATAAACAACTTGTTTACAGCACTTTAGAGAGAAATCCTCGGGGCTGCACGCAAGCTGGCAAAGGGCTTGCGAAGCAAAAGCCTGAACCAGTGAGGAGGCTCTCATGCTAGAATCCCTACGAAATCGCGATGTCGCAATTTCCGAAATCCCAGCCCAGGCGCTTTCCCAAGCTCCTGTTCAGGTGCTCGGTTCTGCCGGTACCTTGGTGAGTTTCGCTTGGCTCTTGCTGCACAACAAGATTCACCCCTTCGTGGTCTACCTACTCCAGGTCTACCTGACCTTCTGAGGACTGTCTGATCAACCTGCCGGCCACAGCCGGGACTAGTGATATGCAGCAAGTGAGGCTCACGCTGCCCATGATTCCCAACATGGAGCTCACCGCCAGTAAAACGGCGTGCGCTATGGGGGAGCAGATCGGCTTGAGTCCGGACAAGATCGATGAAGTGCAGATGGCCGTTGTCGAAGCTTGCATCAACGCATTCGAGCACAGCGGCGCCTCCGATCGCGAAGTGCGCATTCTCCTCCAGGTTCTCGGCTCGAATGAAGAGCCAAATGGTCTGGAAATCACCATCCAAGATTCGGGGGGCGGCTTCGCTGCTGATAAGATTCCCCAACGCCCCGAAGATCTTCTCAGTGCCCCGCGTAAGAGAGGGCATGGTCTGAGGATCATCGACGGATTGATGGATGAGGTAGATATCCGGTCCGATTCAGAAGGAACAACCGTCGTCATGCGGAAAATGCGGTGACGGGAGTATTCGATGACTGAGAGTTTAAAGCTGACCGTTGACGATCAACGGGACGGCCTGTCGGTGATCTACACCGACGGATACATCAACAATCAGGGCGGCGAAGAGATCGCACGAGTCGCCTACGAGCTGATCGAGAAAGGGCAGAAGCGCCTCCTGCTCAATCTCGCCGGTACGAAAATCGTCAATTCGATCGGCATCTCGATTCTGATCGAGATCATCGAGAAGATGCTCGAGATCGACGGCAAACTGGCATTCTGCAGCTTGACCCCGACGATTGAGAAGACGTTCCACATTATGGGCTTGGCGCAATACGCCGGCATCTATCCCGACGAGGAAAATGCCGTCAGCAGCATGACGGCATGAGGCGATCCTTCGCTCCGTGCGCGCTCCGCCAGGCGCAGCCTTGGGAGTGAGCGGGACGTTTCTGGAACAGATCACTTCTAGAATCGCCCGAGTCAAGCCATGTCAACCGAGACGATGTCCTCTGCGCGGCGCGAAAGCGTTTCCGCGGAGCACAATGCCTGGGAGAAGGTCTTCTCCCTGGCCAAGAGGGAAGCCGACGATCGGCTGATCCTGCAGCGCGAGCTAGAGCGCTGGTGCGCTGGGCGCGAAACCGATGCCGCCCTGTACACTCAAGTCGCGGGGGGTTTCGAGCTGCTGGCCAGCGTCGGAGAAACCGCGTTCCCGCCGCAGGTCGTGACGACCGACGAGCTCGACTCGAGCTGGACCCGTCTCGAGCTTCCTCAAACCCTCCTGGTTCAAACCGGCGAGCCTGACGCCGGGGGGCCAGCCGACGCCGCCTTGCTGTTGGCCGCCGGCGCTCGCATCAGCAGCCTCAAACGACAGATCCAAGAGCAGCACTTTCAAGCCAAGTTTCGGGGCGTCGAGCTGCAGGCCCTCTACGACGTCGGCTTGGCGATCGCGTCGACCCTGGATCTCGAGGAGCTGTGCGAGGAGGCCCTGCTGCGCGCAGTCTCCTTGCTCGACGCCCGACGCGGCGCGCTCTATCTGCTGGAGACCGGGCGCTACCGGTTGACCAGCCGATTCGGCGGCGCCGCTCTCGAGCAGTTCGAGGCCGACGAACAGCACATCACCCAGCTGCTGGCCAGCGAAGACGGTGGCGGTAGCGAGTGGATCCCCGGCGCCAGCCACCTGCTGGCCGTGCCGGTCGAGATCGAGAGTAACGCTCGCGGCCTGCTGGTCGTCGCCGACAAGGAAAGCCGACGCGGCGTCGGTCCCTTCCCAGCGACCGACCGGCGCACGCTCTTGCTGTTCGCCAACCAGGCAGCGATCGCCATCGAGAACGCCAAGCTACACAAACTGGCGCTGGAGAAGGAACGACTCGAGCGCGAGATGGAGCTGGCCGCCGAGATCCAGCAGCAGCTGCTGCCCAAGACGATGCCCAAAATCGCCGGCTACGAGGTGATCGGCTGGAATCGCCCAGCGCGCCAGGCCGGAGGTGACTACTACGACTTCCAGCACTTGGAGAACGGCGGCTGGGGTTTGGTCGTCGGAGACGTCGTCGGCAAGGGAGTACCCGCCGCCATTCTGGTGTCTACGCTGCACTCTTCGCTGCGCGTACTGCTCGATCAGATGGAGGTTGGCCCCCCTTTGATCGAGCGCTTGAATCGGCACATCTTCGAGTCTTCGAGCGCCAACAAATTCATCACCATGCTGCTGGCTGCCCTGGATACCGAGAGCCACCGGCTGGCCTACCTCAATGCCGGGCACAATCCTGGGCTGTTGGTGCGAGCGAATGGCGATGTGGAGGAGATGACCTCGGCCGGCCTACCTCTGGGCCTGCTGCCTCAGGGGCACTTCGGAAGTGCCACGCTCGAGCTCGAGTCCGGCGACCTGGTCTGCATCTACAGTGACGGCATCACCGAATGCGAGGCGCCCGACGAAGTGGAGTTTGGCCTCGCACGTCTCCAGGATCTGCTGCACGAGCATCGCAAGCAGCCCCTACCGGAAGTGCTGCACCTGATCGACAAGGCGGTCACCGACTTCGCCCGGGGCCTGCCCCAAGGCGACGATCAGACGGTTATTCTGCTTCGGCGCCGCTGAGCCCGGGAGCGGGGCCACAGAAGCCTTCGGTATCGGCCAGCACGATAGCCGGTGCCGAGATGGCACCCAGTGGGGTCGTGGATGTCGCATGAACCACCGCTTCACGGCCGATGGCGTTGAGCCGCGCCAAAGCTCGCAGCAGGCTTTCTTCCCACACGAAGTCCGGCAGAGCGGCGCCGAACTGTCCACCTTCGATCTTGCGCACGCATCGCGCCGTCATCCGCACCCGCAGCTGCGTCGGCTCGTAGCATTCCGGCGGTTCGAGCCAGCCGACGTAGATGCCGCCTTCCGCCGCCTCTAGCAGCTCGGATTCCGAAGCCTCTCCCGGCAGCAGAAACAAATTGCCGAACAGTGAATCCTGGCCGCCGACCGCTTGAGCGGTCGGCTCCATGCCGGCTTCTGCTCCCTGATAGTGATTGAGCGCCACCGCAGAGGGCTGCCCCTTGCAGATCAGGTCGAGAGGCTGCTTGGGCGAGCCTTCGAGGTCGAACGGAAACGGCACGCCCGGCACCCGGTGGCCATCGTCGCGCAGATTGAGCGCCCGATCGAATACCTGGAAGTTGCGGTGTCGCACCAGGAACGAGGTACCGTCGAGGTACGACCGGCCCGCCAAGGCGAAGGTATTGATCACGTTCAACAGGGCGATGGTAGCTTCCGGCGACAGCATTACCGGCACCGATTGCTCGGGTAGCTCCGCCGCCTTCTCCGCCGGCCGCAGGCAGGCTCGCTGGCAGATCTTGGGAGCATCGAGCGCCTTCAGGGAGCGCGCCGACCCCGCTGCACGTCCAGTTCCGACGCCGCCGTTGGAGAGCGCTTCGAAGGTCAGCTCGGACGATGCCGCCGATCGCCTCAGCCCATGGCTGTTGAATACCGCGAGGCGAGTTTCGGACCAGTCGATCCGCCCCTTGACTCCGCGCGGACACCACTCCGCGAGCAGGTTGCGCGCCGACCGCAGGTCGAGCTGTGAGATCTCGCGGTCGAGAAGCTGACTCGAGAACCGAAGATCGCGGTTGTTGGTGGGCAGCACCGGTCGCTTCTTGGCTTTGGGCTGTACCTTGGCCACAGCCAAAGCTTGGCGCAGGCCGGCCTCCAGCTCGCTGGCGGTGGTCGAATCCGTGCGATGCCAGCCTTGCCGCCCACCTTCGATCACTCGAATCAAGACGGTGAGACGCGGGCTCTCGAGCACATCGGAGCGCTTTGTCGAGGACACCTCGCCATACTTGCGCTCGAACCAGACCAGTTCGGTTTCGTCCGCCGGCGAGTTGGCGAGCACCCGTTCGAAGGTCGAGGAAACGTGGTCGAAGGGAATGAAGGTGTCGGTCGAGGCGTTCGAGCGTGACAACGATGGATCCTTGTGCGTTTGTGGTCTGGCTTTGATGGGATCCCGGACGGCGAAACCAGTTTACCAGGTCTGGCGTAGAGCCAGATTGAGACACTCCAGGGCGACGGCACTGCTCATGATCCCAGGGCTGCGCAACGACTGATGGAAACCTCGAGTTTGTCGTGAAACTCGAGTACGGTGAGACCCGAGTACGTTGTCAAACAAGATCTTGTCGTGCAGCCGAATTGTGCCGCGAGATCACTTCTGAAGCGAGTCCTGGCTTGTGTCTTGCAAGTCCCTCTTGAGACAATGGGCTAACCAGCCACGGAGGCCCTCGTTCGAGATGAAGGTGATGAAGCATCGAGCCCCATGGTCGCGTCGAACGGCACCCAACAGCAGCCGGCAGCTCGCCGAGCTGCGGACAGAGCTGTCTCCCCAGGTGGACAAGAATCACCCTCGACGACGCGCGTTCATCACCATTCCCCTGCTCGCTACCCTGCTGCTCAGCAGTTTTTGGGGTTTGACAACGACCGCCCAGGCCGATCCCTTCAAGACCCTGCGGCACTCGATGGTCGACGAGCAGATACGTAAGCGCGGGGTCAAGCAGCCGAGCGTCCTGTCGGCTCTCGAAACCGTGCCGCGTCATCTCTTCGTGCCCGAAACCCAGCAACCGATCGCCTACGACGACACGCCGGTCACCTTCGCTCCGGGGCACAACCTGCCGCACGCCATCGTCTCGGCTCGCATGATCGAGCTGCTGGAGCTGGACGGCAACGACAAGGTGCTCGAGATCGGTACCGGCTCGGGCTACGACGCGGCCCTTCTGTCGCGCGTAGCCGGCAAGATCTACACGATCGAGATCGATCAGGGGCTGGGGAGACGCGCCCGCAATATCCTCGATCAGCTGGGTTTCGACAATGTCGAGGTGAAGATTGGAGACGGCTACCGGGGCTGGCCCGAGAAGGCACCCTTCGACGCCATTCTGGTCACGGTCTCGACTCCAGAGCCACCTCCGCCGCTTTATGACCAGCTGAAAATGGGCGGCAAGATGGTCGTGGCGGTTGGCGAGCTGGTGCAAGAAATGCAGCTCATCACCAAGACGCCGGAAGGCCGCCTCACGCGGCCGGTGAGCCTGGTCAATCTGGGGCCGATGACCGGCGAAGTCAAGCAGCGAGAGTAGGCTCTCTCGAATCTCTTCCTTCGCTCCGCGCGAACTTCCCCGAGAAGGTACATCGGGTCAGAAAGGCTGAACCTCTTCGCGCCACGCGCATCCCCCGATATCCT
>JBCCEE010000073.1:0-25110 GCA_039030415.1 Acidobacteriota bacterium | reverse complement strand
TTCCCCAACACCACCTTCAGCCAGAACAACGGCGTCATCCAGCTCACCGGCGTGGCGAGCCGCCACGTGGGCTATTTCATCGCCCTCTTCCTCGCCATGTTCAACATCTACGGTGGGGAAGGCGCCGTCGGCAACCGGCTCTTCCTGCCGGTCTACGGTGCCCTGTGGACGCTGATCGCCGTGGCCGACCGGCGCGCGATCCTGGCGTCGGCGGCATCGCTAGTCCTCGCGGCGCCGTTCATGATGCAGCTGTGGCTCTCGCCCTGGCGCTATCCGATCTCTGGCGATCAGGGCTACCTTCACGTCACCCGGGTCGCGCAGCGGCTGCTGCCCTACGAGGCCAGCCAGCGCTGGATGCCGGCTGGCGACATGGCCGACCACAACGGCCTGAGGGTGAAATTCCTCAATCCCCGGGGCTGGGCCGAGACCCAGCGCGGCCGCCTGATGTTCGACAACACGGGATCGCTGGACCTGTTGATCGGATCGATGCAGCCGCTCGACCGGATTCGCCTCGACTTCGGGCGCGACGCTCCGAGCGAGATCTCAGTGTCGGGAGGCGAGCTCGAAGAGCGCTTGCTGCAGCCCTCGGGTGAGATCTCATTCCGCATCGAGCCGCACAACTGGTGGCGTCGTCATCCCATGTGGTGGACGCCAAAGCCCCAATGGCTATACCGTTTGACGCTCGATATCGACGCCAGCGAGCTGGAACAGCTCGACGCCAAGCCAGGGCGTCGGCCTCTCGGCTTCCAGCTGTTTGGTGAGCAATTCGAACCCTGACGGGGCACCGGGAGCAGTCATGAGCGAACCGCAGCTGACCAGCTGGATCATCGAAATCCGCAACCGTCTGAATTCACCGCCGGGCCGTCGCCTGCCGCCGGCCGACGTCCGGAAAGCGGCGGTGCTGGTGCCGCTCTACGTCGACGCTGGCGAGCTGTGGACCATCCTGACCCAGCGCACCGAGACCCTGCCGCATCACAAGGGGCAGATCGCGTTTCCCGGCGGCAGCCTCGAGCCCGGCGAGGAATTTTGGGAGGCTGCGGTGCGCGAGACCGAAGAAGAGATCGGTATCGACCGCGGGAAAATCCTGCCGCTCGGCGATCTCGACGAGGCCGAGACCCCGAGCGGCTTCCGCATCGTCCCCTGCGTCGGCGCCGTGCCGTTCCCGGTCGAGACGGAGCCGAACGAAGCCGAGATCGACGATATCTTCGCCGTGCCCCTGAGCGCCGTCGCCAACCCGACCGCGGTCGAAGATCGCGTTGTGCTGTTCGACGGCAAAGAGCGCGAGCTGCGGATCTACCACATCGGCAAGCGTCAGGTCTGGGGGCTGACCGCGCGCATCCTACAAAACCTGCTTCAGCGCCTCGGGCTCGAGCAGTTCGAAGGGGCGCCCAACTAGCACGCGTCTCGCCTCACGTGGGACGCTGAGTCCCCCTGATCCGTAAGCGCAGCTGTACAAGCCTCGAATCCAAAGGACACCAGCTGCCATGAAATCCGTGCGTCGACCTCTGCGTGCGCTCCTCCTGCGCCGCGACCTCGAGTGGTGGCTCGCGCTGCTGGCGGTGCTGATCTGTGCCCCGTCGCTGTGGCTGGGCCTGCAGATCGACGACCTGGTGCATCGCGCCGCCATCCTGGGCATCGACGAGCGGCCGCTCTTTCAGCGTTCGCCGCTAGAGATGTTCACCTTCGTCAGCGGTGACCCGAGCGAAAACTTCGCAGCCGTCGACACGGGCTTCTGGCCGTGGTGGTCGTCTGAGGAATTGCGCCTGCGCTTCTGGCGTCCGGTGTCCGGCGCGACCCACGGCTTGGACTACAAACTGTGGCCCGATGCGCCGTGGCTCATGCACGCGCATTCGCTCGCCTGGCTGGCCCTCACCGTGGTAGCCGCGACGCGCTTTTATCGACGTACCTGTTTGCCTAAAACCGGCGTCTCTGCGCCCGCCGTCGCCGGCCTGGCCGCCCTACTGTTCGCGCTAGACGACGTCCACGGCTGGGCCGCGGTGTGGATCGCCAACCGCAACGCCCTCATCGCCGCGGCATTCACCCTGCTCGCCCTCATCAGCCATGATCGCTGGCGTCGTGAAGGCTGGCGCGCCGGCGCGCTGTGGACGCCGGTCCTCATGGTACTCGGCCTGCTGGGCAACGAAGGCGCCGTCGCCACCGGCGCCTACCTGTTGGCCTATGCGCTATTCCTCGACCGCGGCTCGTGGCGCCAGCGCCTCGCGTCGCTCCTGCCGGCGACGTTGACCGGCGTCGCCTGGGCCACGGCCTACAAGCTGCTGGGCTATGGCGCCGCCAAGTCCGGCGTCTACATCGACCCCGGGACCTCCCCCCAAGCCTTCGTGAGTGCCGTCGTCGAGCGGATTCCCGCTCTACTACGTGGGCTGCTGGCCTGGCCACCGGCCGAGATCGATCTGCTATTCGCTCGCAGCCATCAGGCGTGGGTCTGGTGGCTCTCCTTCGCCCTGGCGGTGCTCTTCGCCACGGTGTTCTGGATGCGGCTGCGACACATCCCCGCCGCCCGGTTCTTCGCCTTCGGCATGCTGCTCTCCCTGCTGCCCGCCTGCGCCACCTTCCCGGCCAACCGTCTGCTGCTGATGGCGAGCCTAGGCGGCATCGGGTTGATCGCCCTGCTGTGCGTCGATCTGTGGCGTACAGCGCGCTCCTCGGGGCCGCCCTCGTCAGGACCCTGGCGTTGGCCGGCTGGAGCCGCGCTCGCCGTGCTCGGCCTGATACACGTCGTCATCCCGCCGCTCAGCATCGGCTCGGCGATGCTCAACATCAAAGCGATCGGCGGCGTCATCACCCAAGCGGCGGCGAGCCTACCGAGCGACGAGCGCGTCGTCGATCAGCGCCTGGTGATCGTCAACACCCCGACCGCCTTTGTTTCATCCTTCGGCCCGATCATGCAGGCCCAAGAAGGGCTGCCGGCCTCCAAGCGTGTGGTGATCCTGGGCTCCAGCATCTTCTCGATGAACGTCCATCGCACCGACGCCCAAACCCTGGTCGTCCGCCCCGTGGTCGGCTACCTGTCGCCCGTCGGCACCCCGCCTCCAGGCTCCCAGCCGCCAATCGCCTCACCCGCCTTCCTCTTCCAAATGCTCGACCACCTATTTCGTGACGTGGCGTCAGATCCCTTCGTCACGGGCGATCGCATCGAGCTCAGCGAGCTCGCCATCGAGATCCTCGAAGCCGAATCCGGGCGCCCCATGGCGGTCGCCTTCCGCTTCGCCGTGCCGCTCGAGGATCCGTCGCTGCGCTGGGTCAGCTGGCAAGACGGCGTGTACGTCCCCTTCGAGCTGCTGGCGATCGGCGAGTCCGTCGATTTGAAGTCGCGCATCGTGCTGCCGGGCGTGTCGTGATTCGCGCCATTACCAAGTTGAGATCCTGCTGAGCTCCAGCTCCATTTCTGCTGAGCAAGCCCACGATCTGCAACTCGTCAACGGGGTGAGCGAGCTCGAATGGCAGGTGCTGCGCTGAGCCAGTAGCTTCGCAGCCAAACCAACATCTTGGCTGACACGTACAGTATCCTCGTCGCATACTGCCGAGGGGGCACTCGAGGACTATCTGAGTGCGGAAGCGTGCCGATTCGAACGATTCGCGCCCAGTCAAATAGTTTAAACGACCCCCTTTCCCAGTCGCCAGTCGAGCCGTGGTGTTCGCGAGGACTGAGCTGGGCGAAGTAGATCAGCCGGGTTGATTTTCGCGTGCAAGCCAATAAAGAACCTCAAAGATGAGTCAGGAAGGCATCGCGTTCGGGAAGTTTCGGCTCGACACCGACCCCGACCGACTTTGGCGGGGTTCGGAGGAGGTTCCTCTCCGCGCAAAGAGCCTAAAAGTGCTGGCGTATCTGGCGCGCCGCCCTGGGCGACTGGTCACCAAGGACGAGCTCCGTGAACAGATCTGGGCCGCCGCTCATGTCAGCGACACCAGCCTCCGCGTCACAGTGCATGAGATCCGCGCCGCGCTGGGCGAAGACCCGACCGGCGCGCAGTACCTGGAGACCGCGCCCGGCCGCGGCTATCGTTTCGTTCCGAGACCGGAAGCGACCTGCGCTCTCGAGGGGGTGGACAGTCAAAGGGCGGACGAGCTCCCTGGAGTCCAGAGCAAGCCGATCGTCGGGCGACAGCGGGAGATCGAGTCCCTGCTGAATCGCTTCCTAGAAGCCGACAAGGGCCGGCGTCAGCTGGTCTTTCTGGCAGGTGAGCCGGGGGTCGGGAAGACCACCTCGGTCCGGCTGTTGATGGAGCGCCTCAAAGGGCGGCCGGGAACCACCTTCGCGGCCGGCCATTGCGCGATGAGCTTCGGAGCCGGGGAAGCCTACGGCCCAGTGCTCGAGGCCCTGGGGCGCCTGGCGCAAGAGCCGGGAGGCGATGTTCTGATCCGGCTTCTCGATCGCTGCGCGCCGATGTGGCTCGTGCAGTTGCCCGCCGCGGTCGAGAGCGCCGAGTACGAGCGGCTGCAGCGGCGGGTCGAAGGCGCCACGCGCGAGCGGATGGTGCGCGAGCTCAACGACCTGCTCGAGCGCTTGACCACCCAAGCAACGCTGGTGCTGGTGCTGGAAGATCTTCACTGGAGTGACCTGGCCACGATCGATCTGCTGACCTCGATCGCCCAGCGCCGCGACGCCGCGCGGCTCCTGATCCTGGGGACCTATCGCCCGGCCGATGCAGTGGTCAGCGTTCCTCCCCTGCGCCAAGCGATTCGCGAGCTCCGAGGAAAGGGGCTGTGCGAGCAGCTTGACCTCGAGCTCCTGACGAGACGCCACGTGCGGGCGTACGTGGACGCCCGTCTCGGTGGCACGGACTCGCGGGAAGTAGCGGACCAGGTCTTCCAGCGTAGCGGGGGCAACGCGCTCTTCATGGTCAACGTGTTGGACCAGCTGGTGCAGGCGCGGGCGATCAGCAAGCTCGACGACCGCTGGGTCGTGGACGGCGCGACCGCAGCGTTGAACGAGGTGCCGGAGGGGCTGCGCCCGTTCATCCAACAACGGCTCGACGCGCTGTCCTCCAAGGAGCGCCGTACCCTGGAGAAAGCGAGCGTTGCGGGCGTCGAGTTCGATGCCGCCGCCCTGTCGTCCGGGACTTCTTCCGCCGACCTCCGAGAGAACCTCGAGCGCCTGGAGTCTGATCTCGAGGCCCTGGCAAGGCGAAGCCACCTGATAGAGACTCTTGGCATGACCGACTTGCCAGACGGGACGCTCAGCGCTCGCTATCGGTTCCGTCACGCTCTCTATCGCGAGGTCCTATACCAGGCGATCCCTGCGGCCCGGCGCGCCCGCCTCCATCGGACGATCGGCGAGCGGCTCAGGGCAGCATTCGGCCCTGATGTCGCGTCCCTGGCCTCGGTCCTGGCGGTCCACTTCGAGAAGGGACGGGATGCCCAGAGTGAGGCACGTTATCGACGGATGGCAGGCGAGCAGGCGCTCGGCCGTCATGCCTATAGGGAGGCTATCCAGCATCTCCGGAAAGCGCTCGAGGCTTTCGACCGGGCCCGTACCACGCCTGGCGATGGCGACCCCGAAGAGCAGGTGCGATGGGATCTCGAGGTCAGTATGGCACTGGGCACGTGCTTGATCTCAATCCGTGGCTTTGCCGATCCGGAGGTCAAGGAAGTCCACTCGAGAGCCAGGCGGCTCGTCGAGCGCCTCGACGAGCCCGTGGCGCAGCTTTGGGCTCTCTACAACCTGTGGGCCTTCAGCACCACGGCGGGCGAGCTGGCAAAGAGCGCCGATCTCGTGACCCGGATGTCCAGGTTGGCCGCGGGGACGGAGAACGACGAGCTGACGCTCATGAGCTCTTGCGCCAGGGCCCGGACCGCGTTCCTTCGCGGGCAGCTCGCCGAGTCCGCCGACTCCGTTCGGCAGGTATTGACGCTCTACGAGCAGCATGGCGATCGGGCCAGCCGCTATGCCCCGGAAGAGCCCGCGGTGGGCAGCCTGAGTGTGGACGCCTGGCGCCTCTGGCTCCAGGGATATCCAGCCCAGGCCGCGGCGCGGGCGCGCGAGGTCTGCGAGCTCGCCGAGCGTCTCGGCGTTGCCTTCGGCAAAGCGCAGGCAGCAGCTTTTCTGCTCGTAACGCTCCAACTCCGCGGGGAAGACCGGGCCCTGGAGCGCCGGGCCAGGGACGTGTATCGTCTCAGCGCCGAGAGCGGATTTGAGCTCTGGGCCGGCTTTGCCACTTTCTTCGAGGGTTGGGCGAGAGCAGCACGAACCGACGAGGCCGAAGGCATCACGCTGATGGAACGGGGCCTGGACGGATGGCGAGGCGCCGGTGTCCGCAACCTGGAAACGTACTTCCTAGCCGTCCTCTCCGAGACGAGCCTTCGCGCTGGCCGCATCGACGCGGCCGAAGGGCGGTTGGCCGAAGCCCGCGCTCGGGTCGAAAGGAGCGGCGAGCGCTGGTGGGAGGCAGAGCTCCATCGGCTGGAAGGCGAGGTCCTACTGGCGGGAGCAGACGACGGGGGCGGCGACGGTGACACCGGCGACCGGGCCGAGGCCTGCTTCCGACGCGCCCTCGAAATCGCGCGCCGGCTGCCGGCCAGGTCATTGGAGCTCCGCGCGGCCATCAGCCTGAGCCGCCTCTGGAGTCGGAGGCGGCGGGACGAGGCCCGGCGGTTGCTCGGCGGGGTACTTGAGACCTTCAACGAAGGCCACAGCACCGCCGATCTCCGTGCGGCCAGCGAGCAGATGGCACGCCTCGCGGGCACCGGCTAGGAGTCCTTCCGAGTATTCGGACGGACTTCCAGGCGGACATCTCGGCGTCCAAGCTGATGATGCCCTCGGGTACTCGGCGATCCTCAGCGGGACGCTCACGCTGACCTTCGTCCGGCGCTCGCCACCGAGCAGGACCTGGAGCAGGTCAGACACACCGTGCCCTGTCTCCCTGTACCTGGAACGCCCGTCAACGGCCTGCGGCGACGTTTAACGTCGGACGCCGAGGATTTAACGCTCTTCCGTCTCCTCTTGAACGGGAGGTTCTGGGCAGAGTAGAGCTCGAAAGCAGCGTTCTATCGAGATTCGACGGTCACCCTCGTCATGTGCAAGCCGGACATAGCACAGCCTGCCGACCACGCCTTCGTGCTCCAATTGCAGGAAGGCGAGGGCCGTCCTGGCACCTGCCGGGCAGGCCGTATCGAGCACCTCGCCTCGGGACAGGCAGCTAGATTCACCACGCCAACGGAGCTGTGGGACTTCGTCGACCGAGTCCTGACCAGGGCGAAGTCACACAAATTGTTGCACGACGAACACCAACTGCCGAAGCAGCTGCGCTGATCGAGCCGAGTTTGGCGACCATCATTGCCGTCTCAAACTCAGAAGTCTATGACTTAATCATTTCTGAAGGAGAAGCTGTATGAGGTCATGGTTGACCAGCTCATTTTCTGCCTTATTGGCATGCACACTTTTTTGGCCGATGGCTGTATGCGCACAAGGATCAGATGATCCGTTCGCTCCACCCACGCGGGCGTGGGAACAGGGCGCGATTTATAAGAACACTATTCCAACAGATTTCGAAACGCACATTCTTGCCGAAACGGAGGCGGAGCTGGAGATCGCGCAAAGAGTGATTGATATCTACAAGATTTTCGTAGCGGGCGCCACGAACGAAAATCTCGCGCCCTATATCTCGGACGAGTACATTCAGCACAGCATCTTCCTGCCCAATGGTCGGGCACCGCTGGCGGAGCTATTTGGGGGTTCGGTTGAGGAACGCGAGATTTCAATCGACATTCATCGAATTATCGTCTCGGGAAATTATGCTTTTGCCCACGTGAATTTCCGCAATCTTGACCACGATGATCCTCGTGATCTCGGCATAGCCGCCGTCGATATGTATCGCTTCGACGAAGAAACCGGGCTTTTGGAAGAACATTGGGACGTACTACAAAACGTGCCGTCTCATTCCCCAAATCCCAACGGCATGTTCCTCTTGGCCGAATGATGGAGAGAGATACCGTGCGCTTGAGAACACTTCTCGTGACTTCGACGCTTGTGGGCGCATCGCTCGCCGCGCCAATGGCTGCAGCTGATGTCGCACCACAACCTCCCGCTGCGGACCAGGCGATGACCTACTACGATCGTCACAAGATTGACATCAGCAATCTGCGAGACTTTTACGAAGGCTTGATCACTGCCGATGCGATGATCCACCGCAACGCGTTCTTTGACAGCACCACCAAATGGAAGCTCACCCTGCGCCAGATGATCCTGTCGGGCAGCGGCCATCACACTGCGCGAAGCGCGTATCAGCTGTCGCTCATGGACGTGCCGCTAGAAGAGATCCACGCCATCTTTGATCCTGATTACGTCGAGAACCTCGACGATCCGCGCCTCGAGGCGGCGTTCACCTACATTGACGTTATGGGCAGCTACCCCATCACGTCGTCAGGCGATATCCACGCGCTCTTGCGCACCAACTACACCGACCGGGCGATTGCGGAGCTCATGCAGCTCGGCGCGATCAATCATGCATCGGCGACCCATGACGCGGTTCTGCCCATCGTCACCGATCAGGAGACAGTCGATTGGGCGACCAAAAACCTCTCAAAAGTTGAGTGGAAAGTGGGTCACAACGCCCCGACCTCACCCGAAGAGCAACGCGCAAACCCGTTTGTGGGCGATGCGCAAACTGGCGTTGTGGCGGAAATCGACGCGACCTGGGTCCGCGATGACTATGGTGCGGTCGACCCCGTCTTTGAGACCGATTGGCTCAACTTCATCACCGGCTACGATGTGCCGATCTTGACCTTCGACGGTGATGGCGACGGTATCGAACAGCCCTTTGACGCTTTCCCAAGTACCTTGCTGCAATGGGAGGCCGACGATGCGCGCGCGGCCAATTTGCCGCCAGAGGGCAAACCACCCTTTGACGTCGCCGCCTATGACTACGACTATTACACGGGCCCGGTAGAGGTTGAGTCAACCGTTCCCTACAGTGATCGCAACAAATTCGATACTTTCTGGGAGCGAGGCGCTGCCTTTGGCACCCTGGCGATGGATGAATACATCCTTCAAAGAGAGCGCACCATGGACTACCCAGAGGTCTGGTCGATGTTCATGGTCTACCAGCTCGCCTCTGGTTGCGTGCATTGCCAGGCCCACGGCGCATTCGGCATCTGGAATTACACGGAAGCCGACAAATTCCACGCAGAGATTCCGGAAGACGAAAAAGCCCCGCTCATCGCCTATATCCAATCGCTGATGGACTTTGAACGCTCCGAGTTTTTGGCGGACAATTCGGCTTTCAAAGCCGCGCTGCGCTTTGCTCGGGATGCGGGGCGTTTGCCGACGCGGGTCACAGCCGCCCATATTGAGGAGCTGCGGCGCCATTATTCAGACCGCCAGATCCAAGAGATCCTTGCGATCCCAGTGGTGACGGCGTGGCTCTCGGGCTCTATGCAGTCGGTAGCGGTCGTCACCGACCAGCTCAGCATGGCCTGGACCCTGCGGAACCTTGGGCCTCTCGGCTGGAAACCCGGTGTCCATCTCGGTCTGCCCAGCGAGCAACGGCCGTACCATATGAGCCAGCTCTACGCCCTGCTGTTTTCTGAATCCAACATCGGCAAGGTCCCCGACGCGGCCACGGAATGGAACGGCGCCTATACGCCACCTGCGATCGATGCGGATCAAGATGGCGTTGAGGATGCCTTCGACGGCTTCCCCAATGATCCGTCCCGGTGGGCGGATACCGACCGCGATGGCGTCGAAGATTCTCGTGACAGTGACATTGATGGCGATGGTATGACCAACGCGCGGGAATTGAGAGCGGGAACCTTCCCCTACAAAGCGGATTCCGACGGCGATGGGATCGACGACCCCAGCGAAATCGAGGCCGGCACCAAACCGCTTGACCCCCACAGCTACTAGCCTTTGCGTTCGAGTACCCGATGAAGCGCCAGACCGCGAAATTACAGCAAGCACAACAGCACCATGTCATGTCAATGAATGCGCCAATACGTCCCGCAGCACTCATCGCTCTGCTATTGCTGGGCTTATGCTCATCTCAACCTGTAACGGCGGATGAGGAAACGGGATCTACATGGACCCAATATTCCTACGAGCCATACCCTCATCCCTACTATGTTGACGATATTGATCGATACCCTGCTGCGACGCCGCCGAGCGGAACCGTAAACCGGCACGGGGAGCTCGAGTACATCGGAAATGGCGTGTTCGGTGCCCACTGGTTCGTCAGTGCCAAGGGTGCGACCTGGCATTTTGTGACAGCGGGTGATCAGTCCAAAGACGTTGTTCTGCTGGTTCACGGCCATCCGGATACCTGGTATGCGTTTAGCAAAGTGATGGCCCGCCTCGCCGATCGCTACTATGTGATCGCGGTAGATACGCTGGGATACGGACAGTCGGACAAGCGGCCCGAGATTGACGTCAGCTATGCCAGCGTTTCTGCCAGTCTTATCCAGCTTCTCGACACGATGGGTGTCCAGAGCTTCAATCTGATCACGCATGACCGCGGCAGCGTGATCAGCGATCATTTGATTGCCACTGCTGGCATGAACCGCCGCATTCAGGCGTTTCTTCGCATGCAGCAGTCCTTTGATCAACCGCATGGTTTGCCAAGACCCGCTCATGCCGCCATGGCGACTGCGGAATGGCAGAGTGGCAATGTTGTCCGCGGCATCTACGACAGTCAGTACGTCTCCGTGCAAGTACCCGAAGCGGAACTGGCCCGCCTGGAATGGGAGTTTCAATTTCCGGGTACGCCTGAAGCCGCAGCGCGGACGTTTCAAGGCACAAGCTTTGAAATCGAAAGGGAGTTTCGTGTACGCAACACGATTCCGAACATGACGATGCCGGTCGTGCTATTGCAAGGAATTCGAGATCCAGGTCAGCACGCCGAGGAGTACTACCGTGCAGCAGATCTTCTCCCAAACGGTCGCGTGGTGCTGGTTGATGCGAATCATTTTATTCATACCGAGGACCCGGATTTGGTAGCCAGACTAGCGCACGAGCTATTCGAGGCAAAGAACCGAAACAGACCGCACAAGGTCTCTTCCGAGCCCGTCAATTTCATCTATCCAGAGAAAGACTAGCCAATGTGTAGCCGCTGGCAGGCTGCGGTCTCTGTGCCACGAATAAGAGTACAAAGCAGTCGCCTTGGGGTACAGAGGCCTCCAGCTCGCTTGCTGGGCACCTATCTCCTCGCCGTCCTTGCGGCGATGATGAGTACTTCGGCGACCTTCGCTCAATCGTCGGACGACGAGGTCCAGGAGCTCCGTGAGGAGGTGAGGACGCTGCGGGCGCTCGTGGAGAGGCTATTGGAGGCCCAAGCCGGCCAGGCGGACAAGGCGGGTGACCAAGGCGTCGTCGAGGCCGGAAAAGAGCCCGACGCCGTCGCTCCCTCAGCGCTGGATGCGGAGAGCCAGAAACAAACCGGCAGGACCGAGATCAGCTTCCTGTCTTCCCGCCAGCCCTTGGGTCGCTTGCCTGATGATGCTTTCGTGACGGCAGGCGACTTCAATGGATCGGTCAGAATACCTGGCTCTGCGGGTTCCTTTCGGATCGGCGGCATGGTCCAAGTGAATGCAAACTATGATGTCGACAATAAAGGATTCCAGCAGATCGGCACCCCGCCGACCATTCCTCTCGACGGCGACACAGAGGATGGTGAACAGCAGACCGCTATTCACGCTCGGCTTTCGCTATTCAATTTCGATTATCGTGCTCCGACAAAGTTGGGCGATTTTCGAATATTTATTGAATTCGACATGTTCGGTGATGGTGATCAGTTCACCAACGATTATGATGTTCGGCTGCGCCATGCGGGGGTTGAATTGGGAAACTGGAGGTTTGGCCAATACCATTCCGGATTTGTCGATACATTCGCACAGCCTGAAAGCGCCGATCCTGGGAGCCCCCTCGCCGTGCCGGTTCTGCGACAACCCGGCATCTACTATATGCGAGGCGGTCACGACGCATCGAACTACGGATTTGGCATCGAGAATCCCGCGTTCGACTTTGGCGGAAACACCGACTTCATTCGCTCCGAGTCCGTGCCCACCTTTGTGGCTTTTGGAAGGCTTCAACGCGAGTGGGGATACCTGCGGGTCGCAGGCCTCGGCCTGCAGCTGCGTTCCAAGACGGAAGAAATCTACACTGGCGGCGTTCATCTCTCGGGGCGATTGAATACGCCGTTGACGGGTGATGATGACAACCTTTCCTTCGGAATCCAGATAGGCGAGGGTTTCGTCCACTATTATTCCTCGTTTATCGGAGGGCTCGATGGCGTTATCGGGGATGATGGCGATGTCGAGGCGACAGGGATCCTGGGAGCGTTCGTCGGATACCAGCATTGGTGGACCAAACGCTTGCGCTCGACGTTCATGGCCAGCTTCTTCGAATTGGATTCGCCCGACCTTGCCGAGCCACTCTCCTATTCAGGCGGCGAGCGCTACACGGCGAATCTGTTCTGGTCACCCATCGGCGCCGTCTCACTTGGTTTGGAGATCAACTACAACACCATAGAGACCGCGGACGGCTCGGAGGGTGAAGGTCTGCGGATCGAGTCGGTCGGCCGCTTCTTCTTCTGATCGGGGAACAGCGCCAGACGAGCTACGCGAGGACTTACTTTGCATTCCGCATCGTTCGTGCCAGGTTCGTCATATGAAGATCGTTGTTTTTGGTTCGACGGGTCGCGTCGGTAGCTCGATAGTGACGCAGGCGCTTGAGGCGGGGCACGAGGTAGCCGCCGACTCGAGGCCCGCGTCGGTCGGGCGTCTTTCGCAAGGTGTCGAGGTGCACGAAGGCGAGCTCGACGACGCCGAGGCAATCGCGAGGTTTGTCGCAGGCGCGGACGCAGTCCTTAGCGGACTCGGCGCACGCAAGAACACTGCCGATCAGGTCCCAATGCTGGTTGGCGCCTACGCACTCTCTCTCTAAGAGATGCCAGGGTGATCGGCTGGGGAGGCTGACGATGTCGCCTTCAAGGCGTCAAAGGCCTCAATGAACTGCACTCAGCCCAACTATCTCGAGTCATAGTCAAGTCACGGGTGTTCCCGAGGTCATCTCTCGCTGGGGTTTCTGCCATCCTTGCTTTCTCTAGATTCTCGATACCCGTTGGATACACTTCACCTATCAAGCCAAAGGAATCAAGAGCGCAGGATGATGCTCTCTACTCTGTGGCTTATCAATAGCCGGCTAGAAACCCCGTCAGCTAGCTGCTAGACGCTTGAGTCCAGCTCAGCCAACGTTCGACGCCACCCGCGTCAGCGAGCGGGTCGATGACCTCGCCAATGCGCACGAACGGCAGGCTCGGCGGAAAGCTGTGCTTGGGGAAGATCGCTTCAGCGAATCGCCCCAGCTTCACCTTCAGCGACGCCTCCCGAAACATCTCGACGAATGCGGCATAGGCTTTCTTGACGCGCTCGCGCATCTCCTTGCTGGCGGCGTGACAGAGGGGTTTGGGGCGGCGCTTCGCGTGGACGGAGCGGCCGAGGGGATTCTGGTTCCGAATAGCATCCATGCCGATTACTTCGATACCGAGCTCGGACCGCCGCGCTGCGGCCTTGGCTTCGATTTCCAGCACCATCTGGGTGATGCGTTTGCGACGCGTGGCTGGGGAGTCTTTCTGCCAGCAGGGCAGCGGGGCAAGCTTGACTTCGTAGTGCTCCATGAACGCTCCGCGGCTGACTTCCTCTGCCTGCTTACCGCGCCGTGCAGCTTTGCGCTCGGCTTGACGGCGCGCTTCATGCTCCTCTGAACGGGCGTACCAGATGCCCTTCATTGGCTTACCATCCATCAGCGCTTCAGCGCTGTGAACGCCTTCCCAATCGCGCACGCGCTCCACCAAGAATTCTTTGACAGTATTGCTCAGGACGTAGCGAAGCCTTCCGACGAGAGCGTCGTGCTCAGGGCTGATCGGGATCAGGTGGTACCTTTCGCGCCAGAAAGAGCCGCGCCAGCCGACGACGCGGGCGGCCTCACGCGCTAGGTTGCCGTTGACGAAGGCCATGAATTTGGCGAGCTGTTCGGCGTCCTCGGGCGTGAGGATCATGTGGTAGTGGCTGGAGGTTGCGACGACGGCGTGGATCTTGACGGGATGCTTTTCCTGAGCGCGACCGAGAATGCCGATGAAGATGCGCCGAAAGTGAGTGGTGACGGGCAGCATGAAGAATCCACAGACGGTGGATGTGGAGACTTCGACGCTCCAGCCGGGTGGAATGTAACGAGGTCCTCGAGACATGGATGGTCCTCCCGAAGTCGACGCCTCGATGCTGGAAGAGAACGCCACGGCCACGCGCCGCGACGCTTCTACCAGTTCGAGGGAGCCGGTTTCGCTAGGCATCGAGGGCGTGCGGTCGTTCGACCGCCGCATGCTCGATGCCTTCACCCATATAAGAGACGTAAAAAAGCCGCTCAATCTTGCGAAAGCCGGCCAGAAAGTTCTTTGGCTCGGAAGTGGGCGCTGGTTCCAGCGTGACCGCGTGACCGTGGTGGCTCGTGACCCATGACCGGAGTGGCTGGCACTCGCTCGATCTTCCGCTCTCGCTCGATCTTCCGCTCTACCACCAACCGGAATCCGCTGGCGGATGGGGATTCTGCCGACAGGCGCTTACCGTCAGCGAGCCGAGACCTTGTTCTTCGACTTCCGCAGCCCGCAGTACAAGGGATGGGCTATGGACGACTCGGCAAGTGTATCAGCGGTATTCATGGGGTACTCTAGGGGAAGCACTCGTCAACTGGTATCCGTCAACTAGTATCCACTGACGACGGCACTTGGCAATGCGTATCTCATCTTGAAAAAGCGTCACGTTTTGTTTCTAGGGTTTCTTGGCGTCCTCATCCTAGCGACCGAGGTTGCGCTGCGAATTCTGACGCCGCTGCCCGTCACGGACTTTTCGCAAGCGACGTGGGACCCGCACCTGCTGTACCGCGTCCCCAAAATCCTCGGAGCCAACGCCAACGGTTTTCGTGAGCGAACCGAGGAGGGGACCGCTGCCATTGCGACGATCGGGGATTCATTCACTTTTGGCCAGGGCGTTGCGGCTTCCGAGTCCTGGCCGGAGCGACTCGAGGCGCTGAGCGACAAGTCGGTTTATAACTACTCGGCGCCCAGCTACAACATTTACCAGTATTACTACCTGACGCAACATGCCTTGGATCTCGGTGCTGAGGAAGTCATTCTCGGTTTCTATCCGGCCAACGACTTGCGTCTCCAGGTTTGCCAGATTTTAGCTCTCGAGTCCTGGCGCCGCGTGTTGGCTGAGGAAGGGCTGGATCCTGGCGGATGCGAGGAGCCCGAGAAAAACTTTGAAGACTTCAAGAAGGCGGAAGGGGTCAGCCTCGCCCATTCTCTTACCCAATGGAGTCTCGATCGCTCCGCACTCTTTTGCCTGTTCTACGTGGCCACGGCCAAGTTCCGCAATCTCTTGCCCCATGACGACAGCAAGTTCGTATTCGCTGAGGGAATCCCCTTCTCCAAAGCAAGGATGAAGTATCGGATCTATCAAACCGATCTCGAGAATGAGCTCGTTCGCACCAGCTATCGCAATAGTTTGAAAATCTTCTCAAAGATGCATGGTCTGGCAGCGGGTCGTGGCGCTCGCTTCAGCGTCTTGCTCATTCCGGCCAAGTTTCAAATCGCGCGTAGCGTCCTGCGGCAAGAGGGAAAAGACGTGCCGGAGCTGCTGGAGGCCAGTGGGGCTTCCGTGCAGCGACTCGAAGATCTCTACCTGGAGTTTTTTCATGACAACGGCATTCCAGCGCTCTCCGCGGCGGAGCAGCTCGAGGCCTTGTACCGGAAGGCAATCGCTGGGGGGACCGAGATCTACCCGCAGGATGATGAACATCCCCGCGAAGAGGGGTACGCGGCGATGGCTGAGGCTGCGATGGAGCTGCGGCGACGGGGCCCGGTGAGAGGTTGAATCTAGGCAGACTGTTACACTCCGGGAATGCAGTCCCAACCTGGCGATTCGGTCCTTCCGGAGACGATCGAGACTAGGCGGCAGCTCTTGGACGAAGGAACGAGCAAGCCTCCGCTCTCCGGCTGGCTGGGGTGGCTGCTGGCCGCGATGGCCGTGATCGTCTTCGCGACCTACGGTCATTACGGAACCACCTGGGACGAAGGGGCTCAAACCTACTACGGCGAGCTGGCGCTCGAGTATTTCACGTCAGGCTTTGAGGACACCTCCTGCAACCGTTTCCTGGACCTCAGGTTCTACGGGCCGTTGCCGGAGATGATTCCAGCGTTGCTCTACTCGCCGGACACCCGCTTTGACGTTCGGCATCTTTTCTTCGGGCTCCTGGCGCTCGGTATTCTGCCGGCCCTGGCCATTTACGGCCGGCTTTTCCGCCATCCCTGGGTGCCGCCCTTCGCAGCCGTCGCGGTGCTCATGTTGCCGCGTTTTTACGGGCATATCTTCAATAACTCCAAAGATGTTCCGTTCGCGGTCGCCACCGCCTGGTTCATGGTTGCGGCGACGGCGCTGGCGGCCCGTGGTGGCGGCTGGCGGACGATCCTCTGTGGTCTGGCGCTTGGCGCCGCGGCTTGGGTGCGACCGGGCGGTTATCCGTTGCTCATGGCTTATCTGGTCGGAGCCGTGGCTCTGGCAGTGTTCTTGGGCCTGGGCGAGGAGCGAAAGGGAGTGATGAAGAAGGCTCGCCGGTGGCTGGCGATTCCTGGCGTCGCGGCGGTCGGCTGGCTGGTCATGGTTCTGCCGTGGCCCTGGGCCCATGAGGACCCGATCGGCCACCCCCTAGAGGCGATGCAGCGCAGCGCTGCGTTTACCGTCGAGTACCCCGTCCTCTTCGAAGGCGAGGTCATCTCGAGCAAGGAGTTGCCGAGGACTTACCTCGGCAAGTATCTCCTGATCACCACGCCTCTGACGCTGTTGGTGCTGGCTGCGCTGGGAGCCGCTCTGGCCATCGTCGCGCTGGTCCGTAGGCAAGAGCGTCGGCAGGCCTTCGGCGGCGGCGTGACGCTGCTATGGCTCGGATTGCCGCTGGTCGCTTTCCTCGTCCAACGTCCCAACGTCTACGACGGTCTGCGCCATTTTCTCTTCGTGCTGCCGGCGGTCGCGGTGCTCGCAGGTGTGGGCGCTGCCGGGATCCTCGAGCAGACGCGACGCCGACGTCTGGCGTGGCCGCTGATGGTGGTGGCGCTGCTGATCCCGGTCAAAGATCTGGTGGCACTCCATCCTTATCAGATGACCTACTTCAACAGCCTCGTCGGCGGGTTGAAAGGAGCCTATGGTCGCTACGAGACCGACTATTGGGTGTCGAGCTATCGGGAGGCGATGCTGTGGGTGAATCGACAGGCGGCAGAAGATCCCGGGCGCCAGCTGCGGGTCCTGGTGGCGGGTGGGGAAGGCGTCTATGTGCGGCCCGCGGCGGAGTACTACGCCGTTTCTAATGTCGAGGTGGTCACTCCACGGGAAGTCGCGCAGAAGCAAATCCCGAGATCTGAGATCGACTTCTACCTCGCGACCACCCGTTACCGGCATGACGCCCGGCTCGACGGCGAGGTCGTGCACGCCATCGGTCGTCAGGGCGCGGTGTTCACGGTCATCAAGCGACTGAAAGCGCCGGCTGCTGCCCAAGTCTCTCCGGGTGGTTGACGCCGGCGGTGTCCGGGGCAGCAGCCCGTTGGTGAGTCAGCCGCCTGCGGCAACGTGACTCAAGACCAGCCCGACAGATCGCCAGACTCGAAGCCGTCCTCGAAGATCAGGCCAGGTCCTTCGAGCCGGTAGAGCGTCGAGCCGTTGGTGAGGTAGATCTCGCCGCCTGAGTCCTCACCAAACGTGGTGATCGACGGTAGCGAGATCTGGAGGAGCTCGCTGATCCAGCTGCCGCCGTCGAGGCGTGCGGCCCACAGGTTGCCGGTGCACCAGTCGCCGTAGACGTAATAGCCATCGAGGCCGGGGATGCGGCTGCCGCGGTAGAGGTAGCCGCCGGTGATGGAGCAGTCGCCGCCGCTGTGGTCGTATTCGATGATCGGTGGCGTGTAGCCGGGGTCGGAGCAGGAGGCGGTGCCGGAGGGACAGTCCGGGTCTAGCGGGTCGGGGTCGAAGCAGAAGGTGCCTTCCATCACTTTCCAGCCGTAGTTCTCACCGCCGGTGCTGGCGGCCGGCTGGAAGCTGACCTCCTCGCGCTGGAACTGGCCGACGTCGGAGATGAAGAGATCGCCGGTCATGCGGTCGAACGAGAAGCGCCAGGGGTTGCGGAAGCCGATCGCCCACACTTCGTCCGGCGGATCGCCGGCGCCGAAGAACGGGTTGTCCATCGGGATGCCGTGGTACGGCGGCATGTCGACGTTTTGATTGATGTCGATGCGCATCATCTTGCCCTGCAGCAGGGAGAGATTCTGGGCGCGACAGTCCGGGTCTTGCTGCTGGCCGCCATCGCCGATCGCGAAGTAGAGGTAGCCGTCGGGACCGAACTTCAGCTGGCCGCCGTAGTGGCCGCCGAAGTGGGGGATCGTCATCACCGTGACGCCGCTCGCAGGGTCGGCTTGATTGGGATCCCCGGCCATCACTTCGTAGCGGGCGATCACGGGATCGTCGGTGGTGTCGGAGTAGAAGACGAAGAAGAAGCCGTTGGTGGCGTAGTCGGGATGGAACGCCAGGCTCAGCAGGCCCTGCTCGAAGCCCGAGCCCACCAGAGCCGTGAGGTCGAGGAAGGGAGTCGGCAGGATCTGGCCGCCGTCGAAAATCCGCACCTGGCCGGATTGGGTGGTCAAGAACAGACGGTCGTCGCCGGCGTGGGTGATGTAGGTGACGCCGCTCAGCCCGGTGGCGAGCTCGACCAGCTCGAGCTCGGTGAGATCGAGAGTGCCGGCAGCGATCGGAGGAGGGGCCGCGGCGAGCGCGCCGACGAGGCCCAGAATCAGAACGAGACTGCGGGGGTCGCGGGAACGATCAATGTTCATCTCACACCTCTGAGGAGCGACGAGGGGGGCGTGTGGTGAGTCGGCTGAGAGTCTAACAGGGGGGCTAGCAGGGGGCAGCCTAGCAGGGGGATTAGCCCTGCGGGATGGGATCCAGGATCTCGCCGGCCTCGCCGATCCGCGGGTAGGGCAGCTTCTTGCGCCGGCAGTATTCGGCGAGCCGCTTGTAGCCCCATTCGAACAGCAGCCGCTGGCAGGTGGCGTCGTCGAGGCGCGGCGTGTTGTAGAGTCCGGCGGCGGCGCGCTGGCGCTGCGCTTCATAGAGGATCACCGCTGCCGCCACCGAGACGTTGAGCGACGGTACCGCGCCGAGCACCGGGATGATCACCGAACCGTCCACCAGGGTTTCGGCCTCGGCGCTGACGCCCTCCTTCTCGGTGCCGAGCAGGAGGGCGGTCGGCAGGGTGAAATCGACGCTGCGGAAGTCGCGGGCGTCGTCCGAGAGGTGGGCGGCCAAGATCCGAAATCCCTGTGCCCACAGCGCGCTGACCGCGGCTTCCGTCGAGTCGTGCAGCCGGATCGGGACGTAGCGGCCGGTGCCGCCGGCGCTCGACCGCTTGGCAGTGAACGAGTCCGCGGGCGAGACGCCGTGGACCTCGAAGACGCCGACCGCGTCGCAGGTGCGGATCACCGCCGACACGTTGTGCGGCTTGCGCAGGTCGTCCATCAGCACCGTCAAGTCGGGCTGTCGACGATCGAGGATCTGGCGCAGACGCGCGTAGCGGGCTGGAGTCATGGCGGCCGATCCTAGCAGCCTCCTCTGGGACCGCAGGCCTACCGCTCACGACTCCAGGTCGCTAGGAGTCAGTTCGATTCGTCGCGGGCAGCGATCGCGTAGTAGCTCGCTTCCAGAATGGGGTCGCGAAACGCGAACGCCACGTTGGACCGGCGGACCACGAGCTTGTGGGTGCCGGCCTTGAGAAAGGTCGAGTACGACGGGGAAGCGAAGAACGAGGCTTCACCGGCATTATCTTCGAAGGACTGATCGACGGCGACGGCTACGTTGTTGAGGATGATGCGCATTTCGACACCGGCATTGGCCTTTTTTGGCTTTTTGTAGTTGATCGAGCCGTAGGACGAGACCGTCAGGATCGCGTCTTCCTGGAGCACGATCGTCTGAGAGACGTCGACGTCGCCTCCCGGCACACCCACCTCTGTGGAGGACAGTCGGCCCTGGGCAATCACGCGGACGGCGCTCGGCGCCGCCAGCAAGACGGAAGAGATGGCGCCGACCGCGTCGATGTCGGCACCGACGGTTGGGCCCGATTTCTCTCCCTGATTGGGGTTGTCGATCAGCCGAACGGCGTCGAACTGGAGCTCACCCGCAGCGAAGCTCTGGAAGTGCTCGTCGATGTCGATCGAGGAGGTTGCACCGCTGATTTTCCCGATGCTGAAGAAGCCGTTGTCTGGCTCGAAGCCGGCCTCGACGAGTCGACTCTGAGTCTCGGGCAAGCCTCGAACGGAGACCAGGGTCTCTTCGATGTCGGCCCCCACCTCGAACACATGGAGATCGTCGGCACTGCTACCGCTGTTGGTGAGCAGGTTGTCGGTGAAGAGAACCTCGAGCAGACCTCCTCGTCCGAGGGAGACATTGGGGCCGTTCGGGACGCCTAGCGCCGTCTCGGGCTCGATGTTGCGAGTCGGGCTCGGTCCACCCATAAACTTGGTGTCGTACCTGATGTAGTCGTCTGCGAAGCTGCTCGCCCCTTGGGGAAACTCGATGCCGCCATATTCCTGGGCGGAGAGAGCGGTCGCCAAGAAGAGCATGGAGGCGACGATGAGTCGCAGGGTTGCGCCGAGGATTCTGCGCGGTCGGTTGCTGTGGATCGAGAGCGGACGGATCGAGAGCGGACGAGTCGAGAGCGGGTGGATCGAGAGCGGTGGGGTTTGGGTCATTGTCTTCTCCCTAGATCAATGGGTTGAGGCCAGGCTCGTGCCTGCCGTCGTTGGACCTCTCTGTGAGGTCTCGCCACTACAGCTGGCCTCGCCGCCGGATCCATCTCACCCCGATTTCAAATTTTTTTGCCCGTCGGATAGGGGTTGTCACGGCAAATCGTCCTCTGTGGAGGACGTTTTGGCCCTGGGATCCTGCTAATAGGCCCTGGAACCCCGATTTCACGCCTGGCACAGCCCTTGCTCTATAGACGGGTGGACAAACGAAAGGAGGTCCCGGATGAACATCAACCGCACAGCAAGTTTCGCAGCCGCCTTACTCCTGGCTGCTTCGGCAGCCTCCGCAGACCCCACCAACATCAACAAGCGCATCCGCGAGGTTCCCAACTATCCGGTCGAGGTCGAGATCTGGACCGATCGAGGTCACAACGCCCGCTACTGCGCCGGTGAGTCGATCGAGATCTACTTCCGCACCAACGTCGACGCCTACGTGGCGATCTACGACATCGACACCACGGGTCGCATCCACAAGCTCTTTCCCACCCGCCGAGCGCATCACAACTTCGTGCGCGGCGGTGAGGTCAACCGGGTTCCGGCCCGCTACGGCTACCACTTCGAGGTCGAGGGACCGAGCGGCTGGGAAACCCTGAAGGCGATCGCCGCCCTCGATCCACGGGACCTCTGGGATCCCCGCGAGACGCATCACGGCTACCACCGGTTCGAAGACTTCCGCACGCGCAAACCCGCGCGCTACGGTGATGAACCGAAAGCCCTACCGCACAAGATCCGCGAGGTTCCCGACGGTCCGCCGAGAGGATCCGAGGTGGCAGTGGCCGAAGCCCGGCACTACGTCCGCGACGGCTACCGCTGCCGGCCCCGGGCCCCGCGCCCCTGGTGGTACCGGCGCTAGTCTCAGCTCGATATCCCAGCTCGATAATCTACCCAGCAAGGCCGCCGTTCTCGGCGGCCTTCTTGCTGCGCGTAGCGATACAAGGCTTCGCCTGGAGTTTTGAAGAGGGTAACGAGCGGCTCGAGCGATGTGATCATTGATTGACTTTCATCGAGGGAGAAAATCCCCCCTCGATCCCCCCTTTTCCAAAGGGGGGAAGTCTGAAGACGGTTCTCTGGCCCTCCCCCTTTGCAAAAGGGGGAGTTGGAGGGGGATTTTTCTGCGTTCCGATACGCGCTAGCACTTCAAAGTTGTCCTAGCCGGTCGAGCTGCGGACCGAGACTTGTTTCTAACTGACTTGCAGGACGCAAGCGTTGGGTCGCCTCGGCGCGGAGGCGCTCATGGGGCTGATAACCTCGGGGTATGGCGAAACGCAAGCCGTTGCTCACCCACGTCGAGAGGCAGCTGCGGTCGGACGGCGCGCTCTGCGTGACCTTCTGCAACGCTAGCGTGCGCCGACCCTTCCAGTCGTACGACGATCTCCTGGCCTGGGGGCTCGAGGTCGGGGCGGTCGACGACTCGGACGGCCGGCGTCTCGCCGCTGCTGCCGCCGCCTCACCGGGACAGGCCACCGGCGTCTTGCGCAGCGCCCGCGGCCTTCTCGCTCGCCTGGAGCGCGTGCTCCAGACCCTCGCGGGCGGCCAGTCTCCCGGCGCCTCCGACCTGCGCGAGCTCAACAGCCGCCTGCGTCGAGCGATGGCGCACCGTCAGCTCGATCCCGCCGGCAAGCAGTGGACCTGGGGTGACGCCGAGGACGACGATCTCGACCGCCCGCTGTGGCCCGTGCTGCTGTCCGCCGCCGAGCTTCTGACCTCCGAAGACCGCCGTCGTGTCCACCTCTGCGTCGGTCAAGACTGTGGTCTGTTCTTCATCGCCAACGGCGGCGGTCGCGGCCGCAAATGGTGTGACCGGAAGTGCAGCAACCGTCACAGCAGCCGCGTCCACTACACTCGGCATCTCAAGCCGGTGCGTCAAAAGTGGGCTCGCGAGAAAGCTGACCGGCAGCGCATGCGCCTCGCCGGCTATCAGTCGGAGTGGCCGCTCAAATCCGAGGCGTAACGCCGCGATCAGAGGGCTCGAACCTGGATTCCGGGGCAAATTTCTCAGCATTCAAAGCGTTTGAATGCTGAGAAATTTCAAAAACCTGATCATTTAAACGCCTTGAATGCTGAGAATTCTGGAAATTCTGATCATTCGAACGTTTTGAATGCTGAGAACTCCAAGAATTCTGATCATTCAATTCAGTTGAATGCTGAGAATGACCGATAATCTCAGCATTCAAGCCCTTCAAATGCTGAGAAATTAGGATGTAAGAACGGTGTGCCACGCCAAAATCGCTAACCATCCGATGTGAGAACGCTGCGCCACGCCAAAATCGAAATTACATGGCATGTAAGAACGGTGCGCCACGTTGAAATCGCTGGCCATCCGATGTGAGATCGATGCGCCACGCCAAAATCGCTAGCCCATTGCCCTAATTCTGGCGTTTTGCAGACTCAATAGGGGGGTAAGCTAATAACAGAGGGTCTTCGGGTCATTCCAGGATCAAATCAGGTGAAAAGTTCAATTTATGGCTCGAAACTAGGCCATAAGCCTGATTTGCGCTGGATCAGACTCCAGGATCACTCTGGAAAGTCCCTGGATCTGGCGCCGACAGGCCCTGAGCTACCCGTTTGATCCGCTGGGATCGGTAGTCCTCGAGCCCTCCGCACGCGCCTCCCGCTCCTGTCTCGCCTTGCGCTTCAAGCGCCGCTGCTCGCCGGTCGACAGCAGGTGCCAGACGACTTTCTCGTGGCAGCCGGCGAGGCGGAAGACCGAGCGCACAAAGTCGATGGCTTCGCTGAAGGTCAGGTCGAAGCTCTCGAGCTCGTAGTCGCGGTCGTCGCGGCGTGTGACCTCCTGCAGCTCGTGGGTCGCCAGATCGTCGAGCGCTCGGGTCAGGCTCTCGAACCCAGGCTCCAAATGCTTCAGCCAATGCTCGGCTTCACCGGGTGGCCCGGACCGCACGGGTGGCGGCCAGGCCTGAGGATGGCGTAGCCCGAAGATCAGGCGCTCCAACTGCGGGTGCAGCTGTTTGGCGCGCCGCCGCGTGTGGCCTTCCATGAAGTGGACGTTGCGGCCGCCACCGCGGCCAAAGCGGCTGTCGACGGCTCGGCGCACGTGTACGACTTCCGGATAGAGCGCTTGGGCGATGTGACGGCAGGCGCCTTCGAGCTCGGTGCGTCGCATTCCGAAGCGGCAGTAGAGGCGATCCGCCTGGAGCAGCGCGTCACGCGCTCGCGCTACCGAGCGTCCCACCAGCTCGAGCGCCAGCGTGGTGTCCGGCATCACCTCGCCGTCTCGCAGCTCCTCGGCGAGCTTGTTCTCGAAGCCTTCGACCGCGAGCTCTTTGAGCGTGCGAATCGAGGACAGCAGGCTATCGGCAGCCTTGACGCGCCGCCTGACCCGCTTCGAGTGCTGGACCGGGCCCTTGCGGAGGGTGGGGTCTCGGCGCAGGTTGATGGGCTTGCGGGTCGGCATGTCGAGGTGGGCTAGATGGTACCACGAGGGTTGGACGGGCTATGTCGACGGGTTATGTCGACGGGCTATCAGGAGCTCCGACCACTCGACATATGATGGCCAGCACTGTGCTGCGAACCCGGTGGATCGGCGCCCTGCCTCTCGTCCTCGAGGTGGCCTTGGCTCTCACAGTGGTTCTCACTGTGGCTCTCACCTTGGCCGCTTGTGGGGAGCGAGGGGAAAGCCCGATGCAGGGCGCTGGAGATGCCGCTTCTGAGACCTCCAGCCAGGAGACGGATTCCGCGCCACCCTCGGTGCCCTCGAAACCTGCGGTCGACCTGCGTCGAGCTGCTCTGCAGAGCGTCGAGCGGCAGGTGGCGGGGCGTGGGATCGACGTGTATCGGCTCGAGCTCGAGGAAGGGGAGTATCTGGATCTGGCCGTCGAGCAGCGGGGGGCCGACGTCGCCATCGCAGTGCGCTCACCGGCCGGCGAGCCCTTGCTGAGGATCGATAGCCCAACCGCCGATCAGGGCATGGAGCGGGCCGAGCTCGTGGTGGAGCAGGGCGGCATCTTCGAGGTTGGCGTCGAGGCGTTTGGCGCGGGAGGGTCGTATGTGCTGCGGGTGGACCAGCTGCGCCCGGCCCGAGAGCGCGACCGGGCTCGGGCCGGTGCGGTGGCGGCGCTGGCCGAGGCGGAAGCGCTGAGGCGGCGACGTAGCGGTGCCGATCTCGAGCGGGCGCTGGAGGGCTATCGCGAGGCCCGTCGTCTAATCTTACCAAACTACTCATTTACCCCCGTGTTTGTATTTCTGGATAACTTCCTTCATTTCATCACTTTGCGCACGCACAATGTCTCCGTCCACAACTACGATT
>JBCCEE010000072.1:0-25125 GCA_039030415.1 Acidobacteriota bacterium | reverse complement strand
GAGCATCGCATTGAAGTGCGGGTGCCCGGCAAGAAGGTCACGACCCGCTACCGCCGTGGCTACCTGGCGAAAGACGCGGATCGCTGGATGACCGAGCGCCTCGAAGGCGCCCTCAACCTCGGTCTGGTGGAAAACCCGCTGGGCATCGGCCTGGGAGCTGGCGAGCTGCGCACCGCCGACGGCGGCAACCCGATCTTCCCGCTGCATATCTTCCTGTCGGTCGCGGAGCTCGGCTTCCTCGACCGGGGGCAAGGTGAGGTCGCCGAGATCGCCGTCGAAGTGCTGGCTCGCCACCTCGGCAGCGAGATCTTGGCCACCACCCAGCGACGCCTCCGGGTCCGCAGGCCGGAATCCGGCGAGCCGCGCACCGGCTTCGCCCTCGATATCGAGCTCGTCCCCGGCGACCACACCATCGCCGTCGGCGTCCGCGACGACCTCAGCCAGCGCAGCTCCTTCGTCTCGACGACGGTCAACGTCGCCGGTCAGTGAGCTGATCAGCTTGGTATCGCCAGCGCCCGGCGAACCAGCGCGGCAACGCGATCGCGAGCCGCGTCGTCGACGGCGGCGATGAAGGGGCCGGCGTGGCTGGCGAGGTCGACGTCGTGGCCATCGGGGTCGGTGACACGACCGCCGGCGCCGCGGACGAGGAGCTCACCGGCCGCGAGGTCGTAGGGCAAAGCCGGCTGTCTGGACCAGCGATTGACGTAGACGAACGTCCCTTTGGCGGCCTCGGCCAGCGCGCTGGCCGGCGAGCCGCCCGGCGACCGCACCATGTGGAGCTCGCCGTCATGCCAGGCGCGGTGTAGCGCCGCGACCAGATCCTGGTTGCCCGAAGCGGGGTGCAGGTTGACGAGCACGCCGCCTTCGATTGCACGCTCGAGCGGAAGGTCGCAGCCGATCGCCGGCTCACCGAAGGTCGACAGCTGCAGCAGGCGCGTACGCTCGCCGCGCGCGGCGTAGGTGACCTCGCCGGAGGTCGGACTCAGCACCAGGCCGAGCCATGGCTTCGCGTCGCGGTAGACCGCGAGCGTGACGGCGAAGGTCTCGGTGCGGTTGATCAACGCCCAGGTGCCATCGACAGGATCGATCGCCACGGCGATTCCTGACGCCGGCAGCTCTCCCCCGGTCTCCTCGCCCAGCACCGCGGCACGCGGGTCGAACGCGGCGACCCGGCGCCGGATCTGCGTCTCGATCTGCTGCTCGGCACGGGTCACCGGCGTGCCGTCGCTCTTGAGCTCGATCTGCTCCTTCAGTACGGCCTGGCGCAGCGATCGAGCAACGGCAGCCGCCTCGAGCGCGACGGTCAACAGCAGCCCCGTCCACGACTCACGGCTGGAGCGATCGGAGGGTTCCCAGCCCTCGCTCCGACCGAGGGCATCCAGACACTGTCGCTCGAGGCTCGTCAGGTTCATCGCCACGCTATCTGCGTCCACGCTATCTGCGTCATCCTGTCTGCTCCAGCAACAAGCGCGCCTGATCTTGATCCATGCTGGCCTTCTCGAGCAGCGCGGAGACGGCGAGGCGGATGAAGCGCGCCTGATCCGAGGGTAAGCGATTGACGTTGCCAGCGGTCAGCGGGCGCCACCGAACCTCATTGAAGTCGCCACCGGCCACGAGCTTGATCGAGGGACCGGACCAAGGCAAGGCGAATAGCACGGCCCGGCTCTCGACCCAAGCGTGATCGGTTTGCCGGGGATCATAGACATAACCATCCTGAAGTATCGAGAAGTAGCGAAAGTCCGGCGTCCAACCGGTCTCACGCTCGAGGACGCGGCTGATCGCGGAGGTGGCATTCTCTCCCGGCAGCACGAAACCCTTGGGAAGATCGAGACGCGAGTCGAGCTCCCTGCGGCCCAGCAGGATCTCGGCCTGGCCGAGCCCGCCACCCACCCGGGTGACGACGGCGGAGACCGACAGGTTCGCGCCCCAGCGTCCGAGCAGACCGCGCCCCGCGAGTCCCGTGCGCCCAGCGGGGTTGCGCGGCCGGCCCGTCTCGTCGAGCTCACCGCTGTTCTCCGCCAGATCTTCCGTGACTTTGGTCACGTCCTCGGGATCGGCCCAGCCGCCAGAGGTGGCCTGGTAGTCGTGAGCCAGAACCTCGGGATCGACGTAGTAGGGCGGAGCATAGTGCGGGCACGCCACCGACCAGGCGGCTTCCGCGACCAAGATCCGCTGCCGGGCTGGGTACGAAGGCGGACGCTCACCCCGAATCTGGAGGTGAAACTTGTCGGCCGACAGGTCCGCCACCAGCCCTTGGACCGAATAAAGCGCGTACAGGAGCTGCGGCAGCTCGCATTCGCCGCGCCCTCGACGCTGGTCGTAGCTCAGGGTATGCAGAGCATGGCGTAGCAACCCGACCCGGTAGACCAGCCAGCTCGGATTCGGGCCACCCGGTTGCGGGCCATCCGGATCCTCCCTGAGCGAGAAACAAACGTCGCGGATGCGCCGCACGGCGTCGAGGATCTTGCGGAAGCGGAGATCCCAACGCACAAAGCGATACTCCGGCGGCAGCTCGGTGGCATGGGGCAAAAGCGGTCGCTCCAGGAAGAGGGCCTCCAAGCTGCGCAGCCGCGGCAGATCTTCGACCGCAAACTCTTTGCTCATCACCAGCTTGACGTCGTTCTCGAGCTTGACGAAATCGCGCTCGAGCGGTCCCCGGCCGCTGTGGGTCCAATCGATGAACCACAGATTCTCGCCCGAGTCGCTGAGGATGTTGGCGAAGTTGAGGTCTCCATGACACAAGCAGACCTCGCTGTCGACGCCGTCCTCGTGAACCACGATCGCCTGCAGGACCGCCGCAACGAATTCGACGTCGAGATCCGGAGCCTCGACGCCATCCTCGGCACAATAAGCCTGAATCTGCTCGCAGTTGTCTCGGAACCAGCGCAGCTCCTGCTCGGCATGCAGACCGAATGCCCGGTAGGGCACGACCCAAGCCGTGGAACGGGTATTGCGATAGAGCTTCTCGCTCAACCGGCTCAGGGCCTTGTCGAGTCGCCTCAGGAAGTGCCCGATGTGCTCTTCGCTGTCGGCTCCCTCGAAGGTCTCTTGCAGCGTCGTGGGACTGCTGCCCTCCATCGTCGCCAGCTCCATGCCGACGCCGAGGACGCCCCCCAGCCGGACCGGGTGGCCGAAGTTCGGCACGTTGCGGCCAAAGAAGTCCTTGACCTGATAGTAGCCTTCGAGCTCGCGGCGCATCAGGTTCAGCTCGTCGATCTTGATCACCATCGGCTCGGTGCGGGCACCATCTCTAGAGCCCTCGGCGACGAACAGCTGGCTGCCTGAGAATCCCCCCGCCAGCGGCCGCAGCTCGGCCTGCGTCCAGTGCATGCACAACAGCTCGATGATCCGACGCTGGGTGTCGTCGATCGCAGCGCGCACCGCTTCCGGCTCGATCCGGCAGCGTCGGCGGGCGAACGCGGCCAGCTGAGCCCGGTCTAGGCCGACATAGTCGGCCGCTTCCTCGAGATCGAGCAGCACCTCGACGCCGGACGCGGGTAGGGTCGAGCGCAGGGTGGCGAAGTGCGCCTCGCGCGTGGCGCTGCCCACCAGGTGGGCCGCCACCGCTACGCGCGGCGCCGAGAGCAGGGTGCGCAGGAAGAGCGCTACCGCCA
Organism: Acidobacteriota bacterium; assembly: GCA_039030415.1. GTDB lineage: Bacteria > Acidobacteriota > Thermoanaerobaculia > Multivoradales > J023 > JAAELT01. The sequence continues at coordinate 21,511 of JBCCEE010000072.1, read as the reverse complement.
GGATGCGGCGCTCGGTATGGCTACCCACCACCAGACACCGGACGTCGGCCGGCCCTTCGCCTTCCTCGGCGTCGCGTCGCGTCGCGGCTTCGACCATATCCTCCAGATACTTCCAGGGGATGGCGTCCGTGGGTAGCGGAATCACCCGGGCGCCCTTTCTGGCGTCGCGCAGCGCCGTCGACAGCCCGGAGCGAGCGCTGAACGTGTCGGTGGCGAGGTTCACCGGTTGGACATCGAGCGACGCGTCCAGGAACAGGACGTCGAGATGATCCGTACCCTCGCGCTGCGTCGCCAGACGGAGGAACGCCGGCAGCGGTCCGTGAGGGTAGTCGACCCCTGAGCCCATCAGCCGGTCCACCTCGTGGGGACCGACGTGGGCGGGATGGGACGAGTCGTCGGGGCTCAGATTGGCTTCGGCGAGCCCATCACCGATGATGACCGCTCGCATGGCGCCCTACCGGCCTCAGTCGAGCTCCTTGGGAATCGTCGTCCCGTTGTCGCCGCCCTTGCCGTTGGCCAGTTGGGCGACGTCGACGCCGGTGGCGTTCTTGAGCTGTTCGAGCATCACCACCGCGCTGCTGGTCAAGTTCTTGACGTAGCTCGAGAGGCCATCGCCGTCGCTGCCGTCGAGCACCGTCAGCTTGTCGATCCGCAGATTGTCGGCCACCACCCGCGTCACCTTGTCGAGCAGCTCCGGCAGCAGACGGATCAGGAACAGCTCCTTGGCCTCGCCGTTCTCCCATTCCTGTCGCAGCTGCTGCAGGGCGGCGGCGGTGGCGCGACCTTCCTCGAGAATGGCAGCGGCGTCGCCTTCCGCCCGCATGCGGCTGGCCTCGAGCCGAGCGCGCGCCGGCACCACGGTGTCGGCTTGCTCCTTGCGCTCCGCCAGATCCGCCCGCTTGCCCTCGAGCTCGACCTGCTCTTCGACCCGCGCGATGTCAGCGGCGACGGAGGCTCGCTGCTCGGCGCGATTGGCGTCCGCCGCCAGCTCGGAGCGACGCACGGCGAGCGCGTTCTCTTTGACGATGACCTCCATCTCCGAGGCGATCTCGGCTTCGCGGCCCAGGCGCTTCTGCTCGGCCGCGACCTTGCGGGCCTCGGCCTCGGCCTCGGCCTCGGCGATCTTGGCGTCTCGGCGCACGACGGCGTTGCGACGGCGACCGATCGCTTCGAGGTAGCCCTGATCGTCGGTGATCTCGTGGATCTGGAAGAAATCGAGCACGATTCCGAGGTTCTCCAGATCCGCCCGCGCTCGCTCCGACACCTGGTTCGCGATCTCGAGGCGCTGACGGTTGGCCTCCTCAGGGCTGATCTCGGCGACCAGGCCGCGCAGCGCGCCTTCGAGGGTCTGCTTGGCGCTGCCCACCATGGCGTCCTTACCGCGGCCCAAGAAACGCTCGATCGCGTTGTCCATGCCCTGCTCGGAGGTGCCGGCGAGCTTGATGTTGGCCCGCGCCTCGATAGCGATCGGGATCATGCCTTCGCACAACACCTTGGGAAGATGTAGCGCCAGTGGCTCGGTATTCAATGACAGGCGCGCTACCGACTCGAGAAACGGCCATTTGAAGCCCCGGCCACCTCGCAGGATCCGGTAGCCGCGCACCACGCCGTCGGGTCCCTTGCGCTGTCGACCGGAGAGCACGACGATCTCATTCGGCTGACAGATGACGATATTCGACTTGATGAAGCCTAAAATGAACAGAGCGAGCAGCACCCCGAGGCCGAGTGCTAGGCCGGTGATCTGTGCGGGATCCATGGTTCTTTCCTCCTCGGGCCTTCAAGAACTTTCGCTGCTCGCCGCCGACCTCGCTGCCCACGCGATCCCGGCGACGCCGCGGCTAAACGTTGTAATAAAGGTGGAACTCTCCGGGGTGCGGGCGTAGCCGGATGTAGTCGATCTCGTGCTGGCGCTTGAGGCCGATCCAGGAGTCGATCACTTGCTGGGGAAACACGCCGTCGCGGACCAGGAACTCGTGGTCGGCTTCGAGGGCGTCGATCGCCTCGTCCAGCGAGCCGGGGGTGCTCTCGATACTGGCGCCGCGCTCCGTGCCGGCGAGCGCGTAGACGTTCTCGTCGACCGGCGGCGGCGGCTTCAGCTTGCGCCGCACACCGTCGACCCCGGCGAGCAGCACCGCCGCGAAGCCCAGGTAGGGATTGCACGAGGGGTCCGGGGTCCGGAACTCGATGCGCTTGGTCTTGGCCGAGGCGCCCGCCACCGGAATGCGCACGCAGGCGCTGCGGTTGCGCTGCGAGAACATCAGATTCATCGGCGCTTCATAGCCCGGCACGAGACGGCGGTAAGAGTTGGTGGTGGGGGCGCAGATGCCGCACAGTGCGGGCGCGTGCTCCAAGACCCCGCCGATGAAGCTGAGCGCAAAGTCGCTCAGATCCGCGTAACCTCCAGCGCCGAAGAACAGGTTCTTGCCGTCCTTCCACAGGCTCAGGTTCATGTGCATGCCCGAGCCGTTTTCCTGCAGCAGGGGTTTCGGCATGAAGGTCGCTGACTTACCGAAGCGGTCGACGACGTTCTTGACCACGTACTTGAACTTGATCGAGTTGTCCGCCTGCGTGAGCAGGGGTCCAAAGCGGAACCCGATCTCGCACTGGCCGGCCGCCGCCACCTCGTGGTGGTGAAGCTCCGTGGGAATGCCGGTCGAGCGCAGGACGCTCGAGATCTTCGAGCGCAGGTTACTGTAGCGGTCGACCGGCGGCGCCGCGAAGTAGGAGCCCTTGCGCGACGCCCGATGTCCGAGGTTGGCTTGCCCGGAATCGCCGGTATTCCAGAAGGCGGCCGAGTTGTTCAGGAAGTAATAGCCGTGCTGGACGTCCTGATCGAAGCGCACGTCGTCGAAAATGAAGAACTCGATCTCGGGTCCGAAGAAGGCGTTGTCGGCCAGGCCCTCCGACCGGATCAGCTGCTGGGCGCGACGCGCGATGCCACGCGGATCGCGGGAATAGGGAGCGTTGCGCACCGGGTCGTTGATGTCACAGAACACCGACAGGGTCGGGTCGTCGAAGAACGGATCGAGAAACAGCGACCTCGAATCCGGGATCAGCAGCATGTCGCTCTCATCGATGCTCTGGAAACCTCGCACCGACGAGCCATCGAAGCCGAAGCCCTGCTGGAAGCTCTTCTCGTCGATCACCTCGGTCGGCACCGTCAGATGCTGCAGGGTACCGAACAGGTCGACAAACTTCAGGTCCAGAAACCTGATGTCTTTCTCGCGGATCTCTTTGAGCGCATCGCGCGGCGCGATCTCGTGTTCTCTCGCCATGGCTGATCCTTCAGAGCGCCCGCGAGCCGCGCTCGCCGGTCCAGATCTTGACCACGTCGACGAGCTCGGTAATGAAGATCTTGCCGAAGCCGCCGCTGTCCAGGCAGCCTTTGCTGATCGCGGTGATCGCCGTCTCGACCTGCGCGTCGTGCACGAAGAGCTCGATGCGAACGCGCCGAAAGAGGCTGATCTCCCGCCGAACGCCACGGAAAATCCTCTGTTCCGTCTTCGGCGCCGTGCCCATCACGGTCGACGCGGTCAGGTGGTGAAGCTCGGCGCGCGCCAGCTCTTCCTTGACCGCTGGGAGCTGTTCCGGCCGGACGATGGCCACCAGCTGTTTCATCTCATTCTCCTCCGGTCACTCGGTCGTGAAGATCTGGAAACCGCTGTACGACTCGAGCCCGTGCTCCTCGATATCGAGCCCACGCAGCTCGGTCTCGTGGCTGACCCGCAGGCCCACCGTCGCCTCGATGGCCTTGAAGACCACTCCCATGGCCACCGCGGCGAAGCCCAGGCATGCCAGCACGCCGAGGCACTGGATGCCGAGCTGACCAAAACCGCCGCCGTAAAACAGCCCGTCGGCGGGAGCGCTCAGCGCCTCTTGACCGAACAGGCCGACGGCTATCGTGCCCCAGATGCCGCACGCGCCATGCACGGGGAACGCGCCGACGACGTCGTCGATCTTCAGCTGATTCATCCAGTCGATGGCGAAGACGACCAGCAGGCCGGAGGCGATGCCGATGTAGATCGACGCTCCGGGGGTGACGACCGCGCACGGCGCGGTGATGCCGACCAGCCCGCCCAGCGCGCCGTTGAGAGCGAGCGAGAGATCGGGCTTGCCGTAGCGCGACCAGGCCACGAACATCGCGATGATGGCGGCGGCGGCCGGCGCCAGCGTCGTGTTCATGGCGACGCGGGCGACCACCAGGGGTTCGCCCATGCCGAGCGTTGAGCCGGCGTTGAAGCCGTACCACCCGAACCAGAGAATGAACGTTCCCAGCGCGACCAGAGGCAGGCTGTGGCCGCCGATCACGTTGGCCGTACCGTTGGCGTTGAAGCGACCGAAGCGTGGCCCGAGCATCCAGGCGGCGATCAAGGCGGTGACGCCGCCGACTCCGTGCACCACGGTGGAGCCCGCGAAGTCGTGAAAGCCGAGCCCGGCGAGCCACCCGCCTCCCCACACCCAATGTCCGATCACCGGGTAGACGAACGCCGTGATCAGGAAAGAGTAAGACAGGTAGGCGACGAAGCGCATCCGCTCGGCCACGGCCCCTGACACGATCGTCGCCGCGGTGCCGGCGAAGACCGCCTGAAACAGCCAGAAGATCTCGAACGGAAGGCCGTCGACCGGGCTCGTCGCGCCGAATAGGAACCACCCTTCGGTCCCTACGATGGGTCCCTCGCTGCCGTACATGATGGCGTAGCCAAACATGTAGAAACCGAGGGCCGCGAAGCAGAAGTCCAGCAGGTTCTTCATCAAGACGTTGGCGGCGTTCTTGGTCCGGATCAAGCCGGCTTCCACCATGCCGAAGCCGGCCTGCATCAAGAAAACCAAAGCGGCCGCGATCAAGACCCAGAGCGTGCTGAGGCCATCCCACTCCTGCTCGGCGGGCGCGGATTCCTGCGCCAACACGCCACCGGCAGCGAGACACAACATCAGGCACCAAAGGCCCAGGAAGGCTCTTCGGGACATCGACTCCTCCTTACCGAGACCGGAGTTCTGGACTTTTATGACGCTTTCTCGGACAAGTTCGAAACCGCGACCCTATTGGATGCGGCTCTTCTCGAATTTGGTCCCTGCTCCTCTCGAAACGCCTCTCCACGCTCGACGAGCTCGACCCTGCCTCGCTTGGCAACCCTGCCTTCCTTGGCAACCCTGCCTTCCTTGGCAACCCTGCCTCTCTCTTTTGACGTGCTGCTCACACGCGCTGCTTCTCGATGGGCGCAACCCTACCGAATGGCCGGTCCGCCCGCAAGCGTTTGAAGTTTACCGGTTCCTCTGACAGGCGCCCCGGTCTGCTCCGCTGAGCTGCCGGCCACCGCAACTCTAAGCTCGAAACTCTAGGTGTGCTTCTTGTACGACGGGCAGACTCGATGCTCGGGATCCCACCAGACCAAATAGAACGTGCCATCCTCGAGAAAGCCCCAGATTCTCTCCAAGCCACTGAGCCGTAGAGAGATCAGAGCATCGCGATCGTCGAGCTTGATCTCTACGAGTCGGTCCCTGGCTGGCTTGGATAGATCCTCCAGTGGAATCGAGTGATTCCGCTTCTTCCCGGCTACGAGGATCTCGCTCCACGTCATCATCTCGAAGTTCTTGAGCTTGGCGGAAACCTCGATCGCCTTCATAGCGTCGATGCGGTGGAAACCGAAGGGCCCAATTTCTTCGAGCCGGGAGATTCTCCAGGCGGGATACCCATCCCTAATGTCGCGCGAGGCAATCGGTCGCGCCTTTGGCCGACGACCGCCTCTTGGCGTGGTCGTTGGGCTGTAAGCAGGCTTTTTCTTCGCCGACGGGCGCTTTCGATGCTTGGCCCGTTTCGTCAAACCAGGCTGCCGTAGTACTCGGCCATAGCAGCCTCGCTGATGAGGCTATTGCCTCTTTGCCCAGGGGCCAGCCCGTCTCGGGCTTCGCGCCAGGGATCTTCCTGATGCGTCAGCTCGCTCAACCACTGCGAGCTTCTGTGGCCATAGTAATCGAGCACTGCGTCTACCGTCTCCTGCTCTTCGGGCGCCAGGCTCGACGCATTCCCTCGCGACCAGCTAGAGACTTTGAATTGCCCGCGATGCAGTTGGTACAAGCTCGGAACGACAGGGCCATTGGCCCACGCTTCAATTCGATTCGGGAACAGCGGCTTCTCGTCCCAAACGAGCGACCAGGCCTGGCTGTAGTAGACCAGCTTCTGGAGTTTCATGGCCGTCATGGGGCCAGCCTTCTCCAGAATGTAAACAGCTATGTCGTGGACGGTTGCCATTTTGGTACTCCTTCGATCACCGCGTCTCCAGCGAAACTGTGGATAGGGATCCGTAGTTCGCCGCCTGTCAAATCCTAGCATGGAGCGCTGATATCGTTCGCAGAGGCAAGTCGCCCCGCTTCCTGCTATCTATGGCATCGACAAGAAGCTAGACGGACTCGATGCGAAACGATTCCTCCGGATCGAGGGCCGAGAATGACCACGAGCGAGCTCCCCAGCATGGATCAGATGGATCCCCGGGATCAGATGGCTGACCCACCGACTTCAGACGCCACGCTGCCGACTGAAGACACCTCGTCCCTGCCACCAGAACCGGCTGAGCCTTCAGGCCAAGATCCAGCGACCGAGACAGCATCACGGTGGGACAACCGGCGCGTGCTCCGACGGGTCGGCCTGCTCGGGCTCGAGCTGTTCGTCGTTTTCGCCGGTGTGTACGCGGCATTTCTGCTGGCGCGCTTCCAGGACGCCCGCCAGGACGACGTACGCCGGAAGGCCATCTACGAAACGCTGCTGGCCGAAGTCGAGCAGACCGAAGCGGTCATTCATGATCATCACAGGGTGCTCCATGACGTCTGGATCAAGCCGATGGTCGAACCCTACGAACGTGGCGAGCAGCCCTACATCTTCGGCGTCTGGCTGCCGACGGGCCAGCTCAGTGGAACCTGGGAGGCGCTGCTCGAATCAGGTGTGGACCTGCTCGACCCGGACTTCATCCAGAAAGTCGGGACGCATCGTGCGCGGATCCAGTTCATGCTCGACCAGTCGACCCGCGCCGTCCGGCTGAGCGACGAGCACATCACGCCGGTGATGGAGGAGCAGCCGTACTACGACCCGGCGACCGGCCGACTCCGCCCGCAGTACGCTTGGTACATGGATCTCCCGGTCTATCTCGTCAACAACGCAGAACGCGCGATAGCCTCGACCAAGGATCTGCGTACCGAGATTCAGCGCCGTCTTGCTGGGCAATAGCCCAGGGCACCGCAGCGCCTTACGTGACACCCACCCTCTCTAGCTTCAACAGGGTCTCTCCAAAGCGCGGAGCCCCTGATCCGGCTCAGAAGTTGAAAATCAGCTCCGCTCCCAAGGTGCGCGGACGAGCACGAAACTCGGTGACCGTGCCGAAGAAATCACGATTCGTGTTGAGCACGTAGATCTCGTCGGTCAGGTTGCGCCCCCACAAATAGAGCTCGAACTTGCCTGACTTGGAGATCAGCCCGAGTCTGGCGTTGGTGACGTCGTAGGCGTCGAGCCGGCCGAACGGCACGCTACCGCCCGTCGCCAGCGGCTGCTCGCTGACGTTGGCCGGCGAGGTGAACTGCGCGGCGGTGTGACTGTAGCTCGCTCGGGCGACGATCACGGGGCCGCCGATCTGCCAGATCTTGCCGATCCCGAAGCTGAAGCTGTTCTCCGGGGCATAGGGGAGCTCATTGCCGGAGGCGTCGGTGCCGCCGATGCCGCCACCCGGGAATTCGGTGAACTCGGTGTCGAGGAGACCGAGAGAGGCGGTCAGCTCGAGGCCATTCGGGCCACGATAGGTCAGGTCCGCCTCGACACCCTGGGTCGACACCTCCGCCGCGTTGCGGATCGTGATCGAGGTGCCGCCGTTGCCGAGATCCAAGAACTGGTTGACCTGATAGTCGTCGTATTCGGAGTTGAAGGCCGCGAGATTGAACAGCAGGCGCCCACCCATCGCCGTCACTTTGAGCCCGGCCTCGAAGCTCACCACGGTCTCGTCGTCGAACTCGATGCCGGCCTGGAGGTCGCCAGGCGTGATGAAGTCGAGGTTGAACCCGCCGCTCTTGAAGCCGGTAGCCGCCCGCAGATAGAGGTTGGTCGACTCGCTGGCGCGGAAGGTCCAGCTGATCGCCGGCGACACGTTGGTGGCGCTGCGGCGGTCGTCGATATCGGCGACGCCGATGTTGAAGATGCCGCTGCGCGAGCCGTCGAGATCCCAGTCGACGCGCTTTTCTTCGTTCGACAGACGCACTCCGAAGTTGAGCGTCGAACGATCACCAGCGAGCCACTTGCCCTCACCGAACAGGGCATACGATTCGGTATCGACGGTGCCGGCATTGTTGATGACGGCACCCGGAAACAGCCCGGTGAGCTGAGGGGGCCCGAGGAAGACAACCGCCGGCCCCGAGGTCGCCGTGCGGAATGTCTCCCCTTCCTGTTTGTAGAGGTAGGCACCCAGGACATAGCTCAGGCTGCTGCTCTGGGGAGAAAGCCACTGAAACTCCTGGCTCAGCTGGCGGTAGCTGTCCTCGTAGTCGATACGGATGAAGTCCAGCACCGAATAGTCGGTATCGTTGCGGTAGAAGACCGACGAGTCGCGGTAGCCCGTGATCGATCGCAGCACGCCGCCCTGCTCATAGGTCTTCTCGACGTTGACCGCCGCCCCGAACAGATCCTTCTCTTCTTGGGGGTCGAAGGTGAACCCGACTTCGAACGGCGTCGCGTTCAGGGCGAAGACAGCGAAGGGATCGGTCAGCGGTTCGCCGATGACAATGGCTCGATCGGCCTCGAGACCGTCGAAGGTGGCCCGCACCGACACCGAGTCCGAGGGCGTGAACAGCAGCTGAGCGCGATAGGACGTGCCGTCCTGCTCCGAGAGGTCAGTTCCGGTGTTGGTATTGCGAACGTAGCCGTCTTGCTGCCGCGTCAGGACCGAAATCCGCCCCGTCACCCGCTCGCTCAGGGATCCGTTGAGCATCGCCGAGGCTTCCGTGCGGCTGAACTCACCGCCCTTGAGCCAGATATTGCCCGAGAACCCCGCGCTGGGCGACGTGGTCACCAGGTTGAGCGCGCCGGCGATCGAGTTCTTGCCGTAGAGCGTCCCCTGCGGACCGCGCAGCAGCTCGATACGCTCCAGATCGAGCAGATCCGCGTTGACCGCCGGAGCCTGCCCGAGATAGACGCCGTCCAGGTAGACCCCGACCCGGGTGTCGAAGCCGATGTTGCGGCTTTCCGAACCGACGCCACGGATCGTGGCGCGGTTCTGGAAATCTCCGCCGTGATCCTGCAGCTGGAAGTTCGGTGCCATGTCGGACAGCTCCTGCACCTGGACGATGCCGGCTTCAGCGAGGGCGTTGGCGTCGAAAGCCATGATGGAGGCCGGGACCTCTGACAGTTTGGCTTCACGCTTCTGCGCCGTCACAATAATGGTCTCGACGAACTCCTCCGGCTTCGAAGCCTCGGGCGCCGCTCCACCGCTAGCAGCCTGCTCGATCGGCACCACCGAGATCGCCTTGGCGTTGTCGAATCGCCCCTCGAGCCCCGAGCCCTGCAACAGCGCCCGCACGATCTCCTCGACCGTGCCGGTGCCGGTGTAGCCGGCGCTCTCGAGGCCCTCCGCAACGGCGGAGAAATACATCACCTGGAGACCGGTCTGGTCTGCCAGCTGCTCCAGCGCGGCCGGCAAAGGCTGCGCCTCGATGTCGACCTCCAGCATCGAAGGTTGGGCCCGGGTAGGCACCTGGGCGAGAATCATCGACGCACCGGCCAGAAGCGTCACCAGCAGGCGTCGCTGGGTCGGCAAAAGCCATTTTTTCGACATCGTCATGCGCAGGTCCTCCTCGCGGTCGTAACAGGGGGCGTGCCGAGCGAGCTCACGCCTATGCTCGGTCTGCTGAGGGTTGTCGCCTGCTGTAGACGCAATCGGATCCCGATCGGGTACCGGCACGGGAGGATTTTTCCCGATTTGCCGATCAAAGGCCGAGGAATCGACCGTCAGCACACCGAGAGGCGAGCCGTCAGCTTTCGTCTCCCATGCGGACGAAGATCTCGTTGGCCGACCGGGTCTCGACCACGACGCCCTCGATCGCCTCGAGAAAACCGAGCAGCGAGGAGGGATCGGTGGAGTCGAAGACGCCGCTCACGTTGCGCTGCCGCAGGGCTCGATCGAGCTCGATGCGTTCGACGTTGAGTCGATTGAAGGTCGCGACCAGCTCTCCCAGCGGCTGCGTGTCGACGACCAGGCGTGACGGCCGCCAGGCCACCGGCGACGCTTCGAACGTCGCCACGTCGGGCTCGGATTCCGGTCGCAGCCTCCACCGCAGACCGGCCGTGAGGCGCTGTAGCTCCTTGCTGGCCTCACCGCCGGGCTCGCTCGCCTCGGCCGCGGCGACCGCTGTCGGTGCCATGGCTTGCGCTGCGATACGAGGCAGGTCGGCCTCGGGATCGAATTCATTTTCGACGACAACGTGTCCTTCGATCACCGTCACCGTGGTCTCACCCGCCTCGTACCGAACGGCGAACTCCGTGCCGGTGGCGATGACCCGGGTCGAGCCGCATTCGACGATGAACGGCCGCTCTCGGGACTTTGCCACCTCGAACGTCGCCTCACCGGAGACCAGCACCAGGCGCCGCTGTCGCCGGGTGTAATCGATTTCGACGTTGGAGTCCGAGTTGAGAAAAACCACCGATCGATCATCCAGCTGGACCGACTTGACCGCACCGGCCGCCGTCCGATGCACCTCGGGCCGGGTCAGATGCCAAGCGCCGATGGCAGCGATGCTGGCGAGCACGAAGACCGCCGCGATCAGCCCGCTCCAGGGCCTGGACCGACCGGCGGCGGCGGCTTGGATCTCGGTCGCCAGATCCGGGTCGGCGAGCGACTGCCACAGGGCCTCGGCGCGCAGGTATTCATCGACATGATCCGGAGAGCGCTTCAGCCACTCCTCCAGATCCGCCTTGTCGTCGTCGTGACCCTGAAGTACCAGCTCGACGGCTTGCTTTTGAAGCTCACCGGGTATGCGTTTCCTAGCCATTGAATTCCCTCAGTTTCGAAACCGGCCCGCCCCGTCAACGGCGACGTGGCTCGCTAGCTGTCTAGAGCCTGCCGGCAGTGCAGGAGCGCGGTCGCCAGATACTTTTTGACCATGGCGGTGGACACACCGAGCTCGTCAGCGATCTCGTTGTACGTCCAGCCGTGGATGCGGTGTAGCAGCAGGGCCTGGCGACAGCGCGGCGGCAGGTCACGGATCGAGTCCTTGACGAGCTCGAACCGCTGCCGCCAAAGGGCCCGATCCAGCGGATCTGCCCGAGCATCGGCGATCACCGGGGGTGTCGACGGCTGGTGTCGCTGCGGAGGGCGGACATCCCGGCGTCGGCGCCAGTCGCGGTACACCGCGTCGGCGACTCGGAAGACGTATGCGCGCGGGTTGCGGATCTCGCGCGACGCGTCGAGGCGCAGCATGCGGAGATACACCTCCTGAGCCAGGTCCTCGGTCTCGGCTCCGCTCGGCAGGCGATACGCCAGATACCGGGTCAGCTCCGTGCTGGAAGCGCTGAACAGCTCCTCGACATGGCGGCGACGAGCGTGGGCTTTACGGCTCCTGATCTCGGCTCTCCTGGGTCGACGACTCGGATCGGATCTACTTCGAACCCCGTAGACGCAGGCGCGACGCAATCGGGTACCGGGTCGGTCGAAAAAATATCACTGGCGTCCGAACGCGCCCTACCGCGACTCGAGGCGAAGCGCCAGCGACGTTTCTGCCCGCGCCCGCTCCGGCTGGATCCACCAGCGCAGAAACTCCCCCGACGCCCATACCGAAACCTGGTTCTTGAACGCCGGGTGTCCCTGGCGCGCCACGACGCCGCCAGCGACGACGCCTAGGACGAACGCGTCGTTACTGAAATCGGCGACAAAGCGAGCCGAGTCCACGAAGCTCGCCGCAAAGTCATCGCGCTCCTTGTACTGTGCGCGCAGCACGGTTTCGCCTGAGCCCGACAGTGGAATCGGCGCCAGGCCGAGCAGCTCCGAGCCATAGCCCTTGACGCGCAGGGGACTGACGAACGCAATCTGATGCAGCTCGCCCCAGGCCCATCCTTCCGGGTCCGGCCCCAGGCGCTCGCTGAGCTTGGCCCGAGCTCGGCGACCCGCTTCCCGAATCAGGTCGTCGAGGCTCTCCTGCCGTGACGAGGTGTTCACGTCGTCGAACCACGGCGACTCGCCGTGCAGCAGCAGTTGGTCGAAGCGCTGAATCCAGAAATAGCGCATGCGGTGGAGATCGAGGCCCAGATCGGTGCCGAGCTCGTCATCGAACACCAGGCCGAACAGCTGCTCGTACAACACGTGGTAGATCGCCGCCGCGACAGACTCCTGGTCGTCGCGGTGATCCCAGCCGCGCAGTCGCTCGGCGAGGTCGGCGAGATCCGAGTCCGAGTCGAGGGCGTCGGCGAAACGCGGCGCCAGCGCCCGAGCCTGCAGATTGAGGTCGTCCAGGATCAAGGCCCAATGAGCCTCCGCCGTGCCCCGCGGCTCGCCCTCGAGCATCTCGGCGATGCGCCGATAGCGGTAGTCCGGGGCGAAGTGGGAGGAATAAAAGTAGCCGTAGTCGTCGGGGCGCAAGTCGTTGTTGGCGGTGGCGATCCAGCCAACGTCTTCGCCGCGGCTGCCGGGCATCTCTTCTTTGGGGATCCAGCCGGTCCAGGCCGGCTCGCCCCCCGGCGTCACCGGATATGGCCCGACGCCGGCTGCGCGCGTCGGCACCCGCCCCGACGAACGCCGGGCGATCGCGCCGTGGCGGTCGGCGATCGCGACGTTGAAGAACATGACGTCGATGTCGGCGACCGCCGCCTCGAGCTCCTCAACGCTGCCGGCGGTGAGAAAACGGTCGATGCCGATCTCCCCGCGCTGCGGCCCGGCCAGCGTCCAGCGCAGCGAGAGGTCGACCTCGGCGCCGGCTTCGAAGCCCGGGTGGTCGGTGACCACCGGACCTCGCACCGTCGAGCGCACCATGAGCTGCTCTTCGACATAGCCGAGCTCGGCGTCGGCGTCCCGAACGCGGATCGTCTCGGTGCGGGTGTCGAACGTCTTCCAGCCGTCACCGTCGGCATAGCGGTTGGGGTCTTGGCCGTCGACCCGCTCGAAAAACAGATCCTGGGAATCGCCGTAGCCGTTGGTCACTCCCCAGGCGACGTCGGCGTTGCGGCCCACCAGCAGCGCCGGCATGGCCGGCACCGCCAGGCCAAAGGCTCGGATGCCTCCGGCGAAGAGCCCCATCGGTATCCACGGCCCGGGCAGGATCCGCGGGTCGAGGTGGGGATCGCTGGCGAGCAGTGCGTGCCCGCTCGCCGTGCGCGACGGCGCGACCGCCCAGTTGTTGGATCCGAAGGCCGGAAATCGCGCCGGCCCCGACCCGCCTCCGGCCGCCAGCCGCAGTGACGCCGGCCGCAGTGACGCCGGCTGCCTCAGCCCGTCGGCCGCCGACGGCGCTCCGGGTCCGACGACTCGCAGCCGCTCGAATCCTAGCTCGGAGTAGGGCGCGGTGCGCTCCGGATTGCGGTTGAGCGGCAGCAGCTCGCCGGCCTTGTCAGCACCGAGGGCTGCCGCCAGGCGCACGGTCATCAGCTCGTCCTGCCAGTTGCGGCTGTGCACGAAGCCGACATAGTGCATCACCGACATCAGGTCTTCAACCGTCCAGGGCACCGGCTGCAGGTCGAGCAGGCCGAGCTCGAAGGGGAAATCGTCGCGGCAGCACTCGAGGTAGGCGTTCAAGCCGGCGGCGTAACGCTCGAGGTACGCTCGCGGCCCGGCAGCCAAGACCTCGCTATGGCGACGCGCGTTGCCGACCAGATCCAGCACCCGCACCTGGATGTCGCTCTCCAGGCCACCGCGGCCCACGACCTCCGCCAGCCGGCCCTGGATCAACGCACGGTAGAACTCGAGCTGAAACAGCCGGTCCTGGGCCACGACGAAGCCCTGGGCGCGGATCAGGTCGGCTTCGGTCTCGGCGAAGATGTAGGGCACCCCCATCGCGTCCCGGTGTACTGTCACCGGACCTTCCAGGATCGCAAGGGAAAGCGTTTCGGGCGTAGCGTAGTGGTTGAGGGTGCGGAGCCACAGCAGGCCCACCATGGTAGCTACCGCCACAGCGAGCGCAAGGCCAATGAGGATCTTCTTCATGGCGGGAATCCAGCTGATTCGATCAGCGGCCGATCAGGCCGTTCAAGGGTGATGAATGACCAGGCGTCGCGGTAGATCTACGACGGTTCAACCTCCGCAGAGCCAGGCATTGCTGCGAAGGCGAAGGCATCGTAAACCATGGAGGCAGTAGCCCTTGGAGACAGTGGCGTCGGACCCTACCATACGGGATGGTCCCTGCTCCTTCCGACCGCCGCCTTGCAAAATAAATTCAAGCCTTTGTTTGCCCGGTCAACGCGTCCGCGCAGATTTTCAAGCCTCTGATCGGGCAAACAAGGCGGTGAAACTTTTAGAACATGCCTCGGTTTGGCCAGTCAGGCCCTCAAACCAAATTTTCAAGGCCCTGACCGGCCAAACAAGGGCCTTGTACAAATGCGCAAGGGGTCTGTTTGTCCAGACCATGGCTTTGCGCACTTTTTCAACGCCCTGACCGAGCAAACAAAGGCAAAATTTTATTTTGCAAAACGCGGGACGCGGAATCCAGGACCGCCCCTTGACGCGGTAACGAGGACAGCAAGAAGCCCCGCCCTGGTAATCCAGGGCGGGGCGAACGAACGCTACGAGATGGAATCGACGATGGCTAGATCGGCGCTACCCCCTCGGCTTCGGGCGTGCCGTCGACGTCCGGCTGAGACGCCTCCGGTGCCGGCGCCGCCTCGGGCTTGCTCCGACGAGGCCGGCGAGCGAACGGCCTGATGCGCTCGGCCAGGTCGTCGAGCCCGGCGAGACGGTAGTAGGCCTCCTGGTTGCGGGCGACGTCCATGTACTGATGCTGATGCTGCTTCAGCTCATGACGTTTGGACACCAGCGATTCATCGACCACTTTGCGCTGCTGGTCGATGGCCGCCAGCGACGCTTCGAGCGACGCGACCGCGGCCTCGATGTCGGCGATGTGGGGCGCCGCCTCGAGGGCCGGAAAGCCCGACGGCAGATCCGGCAGCGCAAGCTCCGGATTCCGCAGCCGTTCACGAATGTGACCGGCCTGGCGCAAGACCGCCAGCGCTTTACGCTCTGGCGGCTGGTCCAGGCCGACGATGCCCAACGCCTCCTCGCCGTAGGTTCCACGGAACAGGTTGCGCAGAGCTCGAATGCGGCTTTGCAGGCCCTTGGCCCAACGGTTTCGCGCTACGCGCGCCTGTCCGAGGTCGGCGAGGTTGGTGCGATGCTCCTGATCGATCGCGGCGACGCGAGCGTTGGAGCGATCCAGCAGACGCGCATGAAGCTCCTGAACGAAGCCCCAATCCGGCATCTGTTCGCCTTCCTGCAGGACACCATCGAAAAGCTGATTCAGCTCTTCACTGACGGTGCCTTTCTGAGTTCGAATGGAGGCAACCACGAAGAGCCCTTTTTCTTGGCCCTTCAAAGCTGCCCGGGATGATGTAGCTGACACTATTGACCTCCTTGTTTGTCCGGCTGCACCGGACGGTGTATTTGGGTGGCGAGCGGCACAGCCACCCGCCTGCTGTTCGAATCGAGCTGTCGTCCACGGCGCCGTGTGTCCCAAGCTCGTGATCAGCGTACAAAGAGATCTCTAATAAAAGGGTAAGTCGACCCAATTTTCCTTAATCAAACAAACGGTCGTTTGAAAGACTGTGTTTTTGTCCTCTGCTGAGGACGTTCTATCGCCCAAACCGGCAACTTTCCGCCGAATCTTGCCGAAAAGCGGCAGTTGTCCAATCAAGCGCTCTGCCGCAGGCTACGCCACATCCTCCGCCACCAGCTCGGGCTGCGGACGGCGCAGGCCGAGCGCCGTCGTCTTCTGGTGCAGATAGGTGCGCTGGATGTCGAGGATGCGGGCGGCGGCGGCGACGTTCCAGCTGGTGCGCTGCAGGATGCTCTCGATGTATTCCTTCTCGCACTGGGTCTTGAAGTCGCGCAGGCTCAGGCTCGGCGGGTTGGCGCCGAGACGGACCAGGCCGGTCTCCTGCGGGCCGGCCTCGCCGAAGAAGGACGACGGCAGCTGGTCGGCGGTGAGGGGGTCGCCGCCGAAGACGACGAGACGCTCGCAGACGTTGCGCAGCTCGCGTACGTTGCCGGGCCAGGCGTAGCGCTCGAGTAGCGGGTAGACGTCTTCGTCGATGCGCCGACGGCGCGAGCGGTGGCGCTGGCAGAACAGCTCGATGAAGTGGTTGAAGAGCAGCCGCAGGTCGCTGCCACGTTCGCGCAGCGGCGGCACCTCGATCGGCAGGTGGGCCAGGCGGAAGTAGAGGTCTTCGCGGAATTCGCCTTGCTTGACGGCGGTCTCGAGGTTCTGGTGGGTGGCGGCGATCACCCGCACGTCGACCTCGCGGTCACGGCTCTCACCGAGGCGACGCACGCGACCGTCTTCGAGGACTCGCAGCAGACGCGACTGCAGGGCGAAGTCCATGTCGCCGATCTCGTCCAGGAAGAGGGTGCCGCCGTCGGCCTCTTCGAACAGCCCGGCCTTGGCGCTGCGGGCGTCGGTGAAGGCGCCGCGGGTGTGGCCGAAGAGCTCGTCTTCGACCAGCGGCGTCGGGATGGCGGCGCAGTTGATCTTGATGAACGGCTTGTCGTGGCGCTGGCTCGAGCGGTGCAGAGCGTCGGCGACCAGCTCTTTGCCGGTGCCGCTCTCGCCGCGGATCAAAATACGGGCGTCGGTGGGGGCGGCGCGGCCGATCAGCTCTCGCAGCTTCTCGATCGGTGGCGAGGTGCCGAGGATGGTGGTCTCGCTGGCGAGCTCGGAGCGCAGCTCGGCGACCTCACGACGCAGCGCGGTGTGCTCGAGGGTGTTGCTCAGCATCTGGATCAGGCGCTCGCGGCTGAACGGCTTCTCGATGAAGTCGTGCACGCCTAAACGCAGCGCCTCGACGGTCTCGGTGATCGACGCTTCGCCGGACAGGATGAGGGTCGGCGGCAGGCGCTCCTCGGCGGACAGCTGCCGCACCAGCTCGATGCCGCTCATGCCCGGCAGCCGAACGTCGAGCAGCAGCACGTCGGGCTGAGCGTCGGCTAGCTCGATGAGGGCGGCTTCGGCGCTGTTGACGGCGGTTGGGGCGTAGCCCGCTTCGCGCAGCTGGAAGAGCAGGTTGGCGCGGATCTTATTGTCGTCCTCGACGATCATGATGGAGCTCATGAGGCGTCCTCCGGAGGTCGGCGGTTGAAGGTCAAACGGAAGGTGGCGCCGGCTGAGGAGCTGTCCAGCAGCTCGAGGTCGCCATCGTGATCGAGCAGGATCTTCTTGCAGATCGCCAGGCCGAGGCCCATGCCCTTGCCGATCGAGCGGGTCGTCGTGTACGGCTCGAACAGCCGCGAGCGGATCGACTCGTCGACCCCGGGGCCGTCGTCCGCAACGTCCAGGAACACGCTCTCGGGCGTCGCGGACAGACTGAGGGTGACGGTGCCGGCGGTGTCGCCCAGGGCCAACGAGCTGTTGTCGCAGAGGTTGACCAGCACCCGCCGCACCATGTCGCGGTCGAGCGGCACGACCGCATCGACCGACGCGTCCTGTGCCTCGAATCGCAGCGTGAGATTCGCCCAGGCGGCTTCGAAGGTGGTCACCAGCTCCTTCACCAGGGCCCCCAGATCGTGCGGCTCGAGCACCGGCTTGGGGACGCGAGCGAACGACGTGAACTCCTGGGTGAAGCGCCCGAGCCGCTCGAGCTCCTGCAGGACACTGCGGGTGGCTTCGCGCACCTCGTCCGAGCAGTCCAGATCTTGACCGGCGAGCAGGCCTTCGAGCCGCGTGAGCTCGAGGCGAGCGCCGGTCAGCGGCGTGCGGATCTCGTGGGCGTGACGCCTGGCCGACTCCTGCCACGCCGAAAGGTTCTCGAGCGCCGCCAGTCGGCGACGGTCCCGGGCCATAGCGCGCGACGTGCGCTCGATCATGGTCGCGATGCGGCCGATGGTGTCGCGCCGACGCTCGCCGACGTCGATATCGGTGCGGCCGCCGGCGAGGTCGGCGAGGGCTCCCTGCAGACGCCCGAGGCGAGATTCGTAGCGCGTCTGGCGAGCCATGACGCCGCCGATCACCAGCAGGGCGGTGCTGGCGAAGACCACGGTCAGGATGAACTGGTAGCGACGTTCGATGTCGTCCCGGCTGTGCTCCAGGATCTGCAGCCGGTGCATCAGCGTCTCGGTGGTGCCGAAGCGCTGGCGGTAAGTCGGCTCGTTGTCGGGGTCGCGGCTCGCCAGCCAGCGCTGGTCTTCGAGCGAGGCTTCGAGGATCGATAGGACCTCCGGGTGCAGGCCGAAGCCGAACAGCGGCCCGGTGAGGCGGCTCTGGAAGAAGTTGAAGATGACGCCCGCCGACAGCAGCATGAGCATGACGGCGGTGAACGACGCTCGCAGGCTCATGGCGTACCTCCGGCGCTGGCCGCTAACGGCACGGACCAGTGAAACGAAGTCACCGCCTGACGGCGGATCGAGGTGGCGAGCAGCAGGTTGAAGGTGCGGCTCAAGGTCTCGGGCTCTTTCTCCACCGCCCGCCCGGTGGCGTCCGTGCCGCTGCGCCGGCGATCGATCGACTCGGAGAACCAGCGCTGGGTGTCGTCCTGCTCGGCCTGCGAGAACGGCACGACGTCGACGTTGATACGCAGGCTCTCGGGCCACGGCCGGGCGAGCTGCGAGCCGTCGAGAAACGGCAGATCGAGGGTCTTCCACCAGCCCTCGAGCGCCTCGAACGAGTCCAGCCGCTGGCGCGCGACGGCGCCGTCGATGCCGCCGGCCGCCACCAGGAAGATCTCGTCCCACAGGTCGTAGCGAATCTCCACCCGCGCTCCGGCCACCGGCTGGCCGCGACCGCGAGGCGAGAACTGGATGCTGGTCGTGAGGCCCGTGGTCAGATGCTCCTTGACCTCGACGTCGCCGAGGATCGGCGGAAGATCGGTCAGCACCAGGTGCTGCCCCTGGACGTCGAGTCGAGGCGCTTCCTTGGCCCCGATCGGCAGGGCGAACAAGAAGAGCAGCAGGAGCCAGCGGCGCGGCTCGAGCAGCCTGCTCATCACAGGAGCCCTCTCAACCCGGCCACCCCCGACACGGCGGTTCGCTCCATTCAGAGCGCCATCCCCGCACTAGAGGTCTCCGTCGTAGTCGAGGATCGCGAAGCCGATGCGGAAGACGCCCCAGGCGTTGCGCAGCGCCAGGCTCGAGCTGGCGCTGACGCCCCACAGCGGCCGGCCCAGAGCGCCCACCACAGGTGACGAGTCGACGTAGAGCACGTTGGCGACGGTCTCCCAGCGCAGCTCGCCGAGGCGGCGGGCGACCCGCGGCCCCAGCAGGTCGACCGAGTAGCGCACCCCGAAGTCGGCTTCCAGGGTGTCGACGGTTTCGTTCACCAGCCGCAGGTCGTCGGTCGGTAGATTGTCGATCTCGGCGCGGCCGAGCAGCAGCTTGAGGCTGAGTGACACGGTCTGCCGGCTGGCCACCGGCCAGTGGCGGGCACCGTAGAGGCTCAGGCTGACCAGCCGCGAGCTGAGCTCGCCGAGCGCCGTCGCGGAATGGGGGAAAGCGCTGTCGATGAAGCCGTCCGGATCAGATAGGGACGTCAGGTCGCCCTCGAGCTGACGGATCCCGATGGCGGTCGTTACGGCGTCACCGCGGCTCGGAAAGATCGGATCGTCGGTGGTGTCATAGACCCAGGCAAGCTCGACTTCGCGCTGCTCTAAACCTTCGAGGCTGGTGGAGCTGGCATCGAAGCCGGTGCCGAGCGGCCGACGGGTCGCCGAATCGGTCTCGAGCTGACTGGCGTCGAAGCGCAGGGAGTGGTTACCGCCCAGAGGAATGCCGAGGGTGAGCTGGAGACGGTCGGAGTCGCCGGTGTTCGTCCAGCTGGCGAGACCGGGGTCGAGGGCCGGATCGCGCAAGCGCTGAGCGCAGCACTTCTCGCGAGCGTAGGCCAAGCGAAACAGCACGGGACGATCGAGCAGGCGATAGCGCGTGTAGCCAACCTGCAGATCTTCACTGTCGCCGACCGCGGCGAAGAACATGCCGTGGCCGGCAAAGGCGCGCACGCCGGCGGTCAGGGTGTCCTGAAGGTCGTCTTCGAAGGCGCCGCCGTCCGCTAGCGAACCGCTGAAGGAGTTGTAGATGAGGTCGCCGCCGAAAAAGAACGTCTCGGCTTCCTCGATATCGATCAGCAGCCGATACTTGCCGCGCTCGCTGCCCTTGGCGAGGGAGAAATCCGCGGCGAACACGAACGGCAGCCGCTGCACCCGGTAGACCGCCTCGCGCAGCTCGGATTCCGAGTAGCGCAGGCCCTGCTGCAGCAGCGTCTCGGAAACGATGACGTCGGCCGACGCCTGGCGCACGCCCTCGACCGCGATCTGCTCGATGTGAAACTGCACGGGCTGATCGAACGACGGCGGGATCCAGGTGCCGGCGCTGGCCGTCGTCGCGAAGCTAGTCGCGAGCAGGACCGCGAGCGGCAGTATGAGCCACCTTGGCGAGATCCGACATGGGGCGGAGCGGCGGCGGTTGCGAGCGAGCAAACGGGTCGTCGGTCTCATGCGGGGGCGTCTCCTGGCTAGCCGGGCCTGGTCGAACGGGCAGACGGTGCCCTGGAATGGCGGTCCTGCCGCTTGCTAGAAGCAAGGACGGCGCCAGCCCCCTGGATTCCGTGGGAAAAGGCTGAACAGGCCCCTACCGGGGACCGACGGTCCGCTGACTGTCAGCAAAAACGTACAGGCGTCCAGGGATCAGGACGCGACAGCGTCCCATCCTTCAGCCGCCCCATGCCCTTTGTGCAGGACGCACCGCCGAATTGGCGGCTCGCGGTCACCTGCCCCAAACCCCGGAAGACAGGCCCATTCGAGGGTTGACGCCCTGATAGATTATTCTTGTCGTTATGCCTTGTCGTGCTTCTTACGTTACCGGGACCGTGTCGAAGTGGAATCTGGTGGGGCGGGTAGCCAGCGCGCTGTGTCTCATCACGATCACAGGCCTCACGATCATCGGCCTCACGATCAGCCAGCCAGCTCTGGCCATGCCGCTCGAAGATGCCGATGCCGGCACCGCTCTGGACGAGCTTCTCGAGCATCAAGGGTTGTGGACTGAGGGTTGCTGGCAGCCAGGAGGGCGTGAACGTTTCGCGCACCTGATCGCGACCGTACCGGATACGTTGGACTCTCAGTTCTCGCGCGAGCTCGATCTGACCGTCGGAGCGCTGCGGCGGGGCCTGGAGGCTCTCGGATATGTCATGGATCGCCACGCTCTGCCGTGGTCCCTGGAGGGTAGCCCGTCCAAGCATCATCGGCACCAGCCGGGGCTACTCTTCTTTCGCAGGTCCGAAGCGGCATCGTTCCGGACGCTGGCGGTTTTCCTGGTCGGCGAGTCCCCGACGTCCGGCACCCATGATGGTGCGCTGCAGCAGGCCCTCG
>JBCCEE010000071.1:0-25352 GCA_039030415.1 Acidobacteriota bacterium | reverse complement strand
GAAACCAACTCAGTCAACTCCAGTCAACTCAGTCAACGAAGCCAACTCAGTCAACGAAGCCAACTTGGAGGCAAGACGATGAATCCCAGACATGGCAACCCTTCAACGTTCCGATCTGCGTCCCCTCACGGTATGCCAGCAGCAGCCTGGCTAGACCCTGGCGCAGAATCTGGCCGATCGCCGTTCGGAGCTTTGGAGCGATGCGCTTCAGGGCAAGCCAGCTGGCGAGGAGACGCGTTCATCAGCGACGGTTCGAGCGCGTCGTGGACACCACCGGGCAGCGATATGGTGATCTGTGAGCCAGCCTCGGTCTACGAGGTCGAGAACGAGCCCGAGGCGGCTTGGCCCTGGCCGGACGAGCTCACCTTCGGCGAGCTGTCGATTCGCATTCCAGACCCGGCCGGCAAGACGCGCTGCGGCCGCTGCCGCGTCCGGTTCTCCGCTACCGGCCCCACTGGCTTCTCCGAAGATCAACCCATTTGTGACATGTGCCTCTTGGAAGGCTCGCCCGAGCTCGGAATGGTCATGGCCGTGATTGCTGTGGTGCGGGCGTTTGGCTCAGCGCAGCCGCTGAGCCGTGAGGAATATCAAGAGGCCCTGGCCGAGCTCGGGGCTTTCTCGCGAATCTATGAGCGTTTTGCTTCCAAGTCCGGCCCGCCGCGAGCCTTTCGTATCGCTGGCTTCGAATGAAGCGTCCGGCGTGAGCTGCCGCTAGAGCAGATCCGCTACGCCATCACGCTCTTCGAAGAGCTCGTCCTCGGTGGCCTGCATCTTCTCTCGGCTGAAGGCGTCGATATCCAGTCCCTGGACGATCTCGAACTGACCCTCGCTGCAGGTCACAGGGTAAGAGTAAAAGACCCCCTCGCGCACGCCATAGCTCCCGTCCGACGGGATCGCCATGCTGACCCAGTCGTTTTCCGGACTTCCCTGTACCCAGGTCCGCAC
This sequence comes from Acidobacteriota bacterium, assembly GCA_039030415.1. Lineage (GTDB taxonomy): Bacteria > Acidobacteriota > Thermoanaerobaculia > Multivoradales > J023 > JAAELT01. The sequence continues at coordinate 24,407 of JBCCEE010000071.1, read as the reverse complement.
ATGATCGATTGCCGCTGAAGCTGCTGACGCGGCGGAGGATGCACCGCGCGCCTTGATGATCTCAGCACCGCGCTTCTGGACGGTCGGGATGAAGGTCTCTCGGACCCAATCCTGCTCCACGAGCCCCGGAGCGGCTTGGCCGTCGACGGTGCAGTGACTCAGATCGGGATATTGAGTCGCCGAGTGATTGCCCCAGATCGTCATGCGGCGCACTGCGGTCGGGTGGCTTCCCGTCTTGTCGGCCAGTTGCGAGATTGCTCGATTGTGATCGAGGCGAGTCATTGCCGTGAATTGGCGCGGGTCGAGCTTGGGGGCGTTGGCGCTCGCGATCAATGCGTTGGTGTTGGCAGGGTTGCCAACGACCAGTACCTTGACGTCAGGGCTGGCTTGATCGTTGAGGGCTTTGCCTTGCACCGAGAAAATCGCGGCGTTGGCCGAAAGGAGATCCTTGCGCTCCATACCTGGGCCTCGTGGCCGTGCGCCCACGAGTAGTGCGATATCGGCGCCGGAAAAAGCCTCGTCGGCCTGGTCGGAGGTCATGATGTCGTGCAGGAGCGGGAAAGCACAGTCTTTCAACTCCATGACCACCCCGGCGAGAGCACCCAGGGCAGGAGTTATCTCGAGCAAATGGAGGCTGATGGGTTGGTTGGGACCAAGCAATTGCCCCGAGGCGATGCGGAACGTCAGTTGGTATCCGATCTGGCCTGCCGCGCCAGTAATGGCCACGCGCACAGGTTTTGTCATGTTCAATTCCTCCAATGGGCTTGAGATTGAGCCTAGGTCGGCGGATCCGGTCTAGAACCGGCGACAGTCGCTTCATCGACGCATGGCAGAGTTTTGAGGCGGAAATGCTACCACTTGCAAGAGGCTCGAAGAAGGATCCAAGCTCGTGATAGAACTGCTATCAGAACGGGCCGTTGGCGAAACTACCTTGGAGGATCGAGACCTTGAAACGGCGAATTCCTGGCGTTGGCGCGACCCTGATCCGTGCAGTCCCCGTCATTTGCGCAGCCCTGGTGACGGCGAGCGCGAGCTTTGCCTCCGGACAGGCAGCCCAGGCCGATTCGGGCGTGACAGCGCCCCGCGAGTTGGGCGCGCTGCGTGACAAAGTCGGGACGACGGCTTCGAGACTGCTCTTGCCGCTCTATGTGGTCGATACCAATTCGCCGAATGGCCCGACGACGTTTTACGCCATCCTCAACGAGTCCTCCACGGCGATCAGCATCGACGCCAACTACTACGATGCAGATACGCCCTACGACCCCGAAATGCCGGCGACTCCGCGCTTTAGCCAGCGGCTGGACTTGATCCCCAAGCAGATTCAAACGTTCAATGTGCGCAGCTTCGTGCCGCAGCTCGCAATTGACGGCGATGGTGTCGCGCGCGGTTATATCGTGTTCGAGCCCGTCGGAGGTCCAGCAGCGATTCACGGCGACTATTTCCGGATCGACGACGAGGGAAATTTCGCGAGCGGGTCTCGGCTGCTCAACATCGACCCTGCCAGCAGCGGCAACGATCTGTGCACGCGATTCAGCATCCGGTTCTTGAACAGTGCGCTGCTTTTCGATTCCGGAACGAACCTCACGGTCTGGTTTCAGCCGGATCTCCCCTATGAAGGGCAAGCGTTCGCCTACTCGCCGTTCGATATCTCAGGCGGAGACTCTCTGTTCGACCTCGGCTTTCCGTCGAGTAACTTCGCCTTCGAAGTGCCTTCAAGCTTGCTGCTGACGGGCGTCTCTTCGGAATTCGGATCGATCGAGATCGACTTTGGAACCGGCGTCGGCCACGTATCGGCGATCATGAGCGCTCTCGGCCGCCTATCGGTCGGCTTCGAAGCAACCTGTCTCGACCCGATCTGAGCATGAGCTGCTTGGGGCCGGGGTCGAGATGCCCTGTCCCTGGGGTGAGTGGCACCTGGTGCGTCCTCTGATCAGGACGCTCTCTCGATCTTCTTGGGTGGCTGCTGTTTTTCTTTAAATTGCTGTTAATAAATCACTTACAGATTTTTTCTGGGTTCTTGGGCAAGTTGGCCCGGGTTTCGCAATAGAAACCGGCAAGGAGGTCAGCCATGAACCAAACTGCATCATTCAGATCTATTCACCCCCTCTTCCGAGGAGCGCCTCGCCTTTTGGCTGCGGGTTGCGCCACGCTCGCCCTAGCGGCGTTCGGTACCGCACCAGCAGAGGCGCGAAGCGCTCCCGACAAGGCTTACGTCGAGCACCGTGACGACGACGAACGACATCGGCGGCACCGTGCTCGCGCGGATCACCATCGCGGCAAGTCTCATGAAGCCCACAAGGAGCGGCATTACGACCGGCGAGACCATCGCAAATACAAGGACCGGCATCGCAACGACCGGCACCGCTATCGTGATGACCGCAGGCACTATCGCGATGATCGTCGGCACTATCGCGATGATCGTCGGCACTATCGCGATGACCGGCGGCACTACCGCCACGACCGCAGGCACTATAAGCATCGTGACCGCTACGATCACGGCTACCACCGGCATCAACACCGGTATCGCTACGATTCACATCACGGGTATCGTCACAGACGGTTCAGTATCCCGCGCCAGATTCTGCATGATCTGATCTATGCCTACCACGACTACTTCTACGGTCGGATCTACCACAAGGCGCATGGCCATTACCATGACATCTATCGGTTCCCGGTCTATCACGATTCCTACGTCGAGTATCGACCCTACGCCTACTGTGAGGGCAAGTACTTCGCGACCGGTCTCTTCGACCACAGAGGGCCGAGGTTCGATATCCACCTCAGCTTCTGAGAGACGCTTCCGCTTCGAGCGCGCTGGCCTCCGTCAGCCCGGTCGCGCTCGACGCTCAGCCGACCCCGCCAAAGACCAAGAACAGCTGGCCCAAGCCAGCTAGAAAGCCGAGCGCGGCGCCGACCAGGATCAGCTTGGTCTCGTCTTCTTGAAAACAGGGGCGCAGCAGGTCTTGAAACTGGTCCGGCGGCATTTCGATCATGCGTTCGCGCAGCAGGCGTTCGACCACCTGAGCACGCTCGGTGTTGAAATGCCAGTCGTCGAAGGGATCCGTCGAGACCTGAACGGATTTCTCGCCCACTCGCGTCATCATTTCGTCGAAACTCTCCAAGCCTACGGTCAGCTGGGTCGGTAGGAGCAAGAGTGGGTCGAGAGCTTCGTTTACGATCGGCTCGATATGTCGCTTGATGAGCGCTTTGGTGTTCTCGGACTTGGCGCCGCCGACCATGGCGTAGATGATGCTTCGGACGTTGACGATCTCGCGCGTCACGAGCTCGCACCACACCGAGGCCACTTCGCTCTGGCGCTTCAAGAAGAGCCCTTGGACGGTCCAGGGGCCAACCTTCTTGGGCTGCAGCGGTCGAAAGATGATGTTGAGTGCGATCCAGTTGGTCGCATAGCCCACCAAGAGTCCGAAGGTGGGAAGGACCCACCAGGCCGGGAAGAAAACCCAGACAAGCAGCTGGACGAGGCCGAAGAGGAATCCGAAGTACAGGCCGGATCGCACAATGAACTTGAACTCCTGAACGCCGGACTCCAGAAAGAGCCGGTTGAGAAGCGCTCGGTCGTTGACCAGGCGCTCCGTGATCATGTGCTTGAAGTCGATCAGGTCTTCGATCTGCTCGCTCGCTTCGCCCATCAGGTTTTGGACCAGTTGGGGGAAGGCCTGGCGAATGCGCTCGTAGATTCGGTTCTTGACGACCTGCGGTGTACGGCGCCACAGCTGCGGGTGCTCGGCCATCACGATCTCGTCGGTGTAGCGCGTCAGTCGCGGCGTGATCACTTTCTCGATCTGTGCAGCGATCTTCGCTGGCTCCATTTGCTCGAATAGCTCGGGTAGGGTTCCGAGCTTGATCATGGTCGAGTCGACGAAGATGCCTGCCATCTTCGCTGCTTTCGAAGGGATGATGCCCTGCCATCCGAGATAGGGTTTGCGGCCAATGAACTCCAGCGGGAGGAAGGTCAGCTTGATCGCAGCCCAGTTCGTACTCCAGCCTACGACACCCGCTACCAGCGGGATGCTGAGGTACTTCCAGAGATCCGGGTGTTGAAGAATCGTTTCGAGCACGAGTGACCTGCGAAAGGAATACCGCCCCAGCCTGGACCGCTACGCTCCGAGCTCGGCAGCAGGGATGGGCGGGCCGAGAAAACGACCCTGAGCGAGGCTGAAACCGAGAGTTTGGCAGGCTTCGGCTTCCTCTCGGCTCTCGACGCACTCGGCGATTGCGATGATTTCGAGGTCCGCCACCATGTGCAGCAGGCTGGCGATCATCTCGCGCCGTTTGTTGGAAGCGAGGTGCAAGTCTTCGATCCAGATCGCATCGAACTTGAGGTAGGTCGGCGAGATCTCGGCGAGCTCGACCAGTCTCGCTTGGCCAGTGCCGAAGTCATCGAACGCCAACGCGATTCCCAGCTTCTCGAGCTCGTTTCGGAGCGAGCGCAGCGCGGCGATATTGGTGACGGCCGCTTCATGAATCTCCAGCACCAGCTCTGCCGCCGGATGCTGCTGCCGGAGGGTCTGGATGGATTTGATGAGCTCGTTGGGCTCGGCGAGCTCTGCGGGATGGGTATTGAGAAACAACAGGGGAGGGCGGGCCTGTTCGGCACCGGGTATACGTGTCGAGAGCCCGAGCCCGACTTCCCGAAACGCCTGGCTGAGCTCGACTTCATCGCCGAGTCGCTCGGCAATATAGAACAGCTGCTCCGGCGCGGCATCCATCCCTGCCAGTTGCGCTCGCCCCAGCAGCTCATAGCCCGCGATCTGCTGATCAGCCAACCGAACAACGGGCTGAAAGTCGGCCCTGAGGTTGCGGCCGCGAAGCATCTCGCGAAATGCACCGGGCGCGCGAACCTGAACTTCGAGCCGTTCGCGCTCGTCGAGCGAGAACACCTGAGTCGTCTGCATCGCGGGCTCGAACGTCTGCTCGATGGCTCGCATCTCACAGTCGGCGAAATGGAGCACGTCGCCATGGTTCAACGCGGTGGGCGTATGGACTCGTTCGCCATTGACGGAGGTCCCGTTGGTGCTCTCAAGATCGCGCAACCACAGTTTACCATCGCTCTCGAACAGCTCTGCATGGCGTTGAGAGCCATGGCTCGAGTTGAGAAACAGGTCAGAGTCGATCTGACGGCCCACCCGGAAAGGCAGCGGTCGTATCGCCGTCCTGCGCACCCGACCGCGCTTGTCCAAGCGGCTTTCCAGGTACCAGGTCGAAGTTGTCACGGGTCGATGGGCGACTGTGCGAGCTCAGGCGACTGGAGCTTCAACCTTGAGCATTCGCGCCCAGGCGGTCTGCAGCTTCTCAGGCAGATCCAGCTGAGGGAAGATCTCACGCACTTCGTCACGACTGACGTAAGTCCAGATGTCGTCCCACTGTGCATATCGCAAGAGGTATGAGATGACCCAAGCGCGCTCTTCCAGAGATCCATGCTGGAGAATCGACCGAACGCGACTCTCGGAGATTTGCTGGTCAGGGAAAAAGTAGAGCGATTCGTTGGGATCGCGGTTCGATGCTTCGGCTTGGGTATTGGTCGAGGGACGCTCCGAGTACCGCATGACTCCTTCAGTATAGCTTGCTCGGCTAGGATGGGGAATCGCAGATTTGATGAATTGTCGCTAGAGTTTGTGAGTCGCCGCGTCGATGGGGGAGCGTGGAGTTGGGCCGCGGGCCAAAGGCCCGTTCTGACTTGACCCGCAGACGCGAGGTGGGCTAAGTTTTTGTGTCCTGGCTCCAGTATTTAGGGGCTTGGTCTCGTTAGGTTACGAGCGGGTATAACTCAGTTGGTAGAGTGCAAGCTTCCCAAGCTTGATGTCGCGGGTTCGAGTCCCGTTGCCCGCTCCAGTTCGACCTTTCCGATGGCCTGGCTCGCCACTGTATTCCGGTAGACCCGGAACCTACCTCCTTTCCAAAACTCAGAAGTCGAGGACACCCCCTGATGTCGATTTTTCGCCGCGATAGTGATCCGCCGTCCGAACCAAAGCCGACGGCGAGGCCATCAATACCCTCACCGCGCCCTTCCAAGCCTGCGAAGACTCAGCAGAGTGAGTCGACACATATTGCGAAGGGCTCCAAGGTCGTTGGCAAGATCTCTGGGACAGCGGATTTGGTGATCGATGGTTTGGTAGACGGCGAAGTCGAGCTCGAAAGCCGCGTCGTCATCGGCCCCGAGGGGCGTGTCGAAGGCAAGGTGCTGGCTCGCTCGGTCGAGGTGGGCGGTCACGTGCTGGGCAACGTCAGAGGTTTGGAGCGTGTCGAGGTGCTGGCATCCGGCAGCCTCGAAGGTGATGTCCTCTCGCCACGGGTCGTGATCGCCGAAGGCGCCTTCTTCAAAGGCAAGGTAGAGATGACGGAGAACGTGGCGCGTAAGTCCCAGTCCTCGGATGCTCCGGCCAAATCAGATTCCAAGCCTGCGCCAGCGAATGCCGCGCCTGCAGCGGCATCGGGCTCGGGCGGAGGAAAAGCTGGCGGCGGCCACCACCACAACCAAGGCGGTGGGCGCAAGCATCGAAGGGCAGGCCGGTGAAGATTGGGGTCCCCACCGAGCTGAAGGATCGCGAGTATCGGGTCGGGATGACGCCAGCCTCCGTCCACACGCTGGCCACGGCAGGGCACGACGTCGTAGTCGAGCGGGGTGCTGGTCTCGGCAGCGGCTTCCAAGACGAAGAGTACGAGAAGGCCGGAGCCTCGATCTTGCCGACGGCCGATGACGTCTACGGCGTCAGCGAGATGATCATCAAGGTCAAGGAGCCGATCGAGCCCGAGTACGAGCTGATGCGTGAAGGGCAGATCCTGTTCACGTACCTGCACCTGGCTCCTTTGCCGGAGCTGACCGCGGTCCTGCAGGAGCGAAAGGTTTCGGGCGTCGCCTACGAGACGATCACCGATTCTCGAGGCGGTTTGCCTCTGTTGACGCCGATGTCCGAGGTCGCCGGCCGGATGTCGGTGCTGGTGGGATCCACCTATCTGCAGCGGGCGTTCGGCGGGCGCGGCGTCTTGATCTCTGGAGTTCCGGGGGTTCCCCCGGGGGACGTAGTCGTCATCGGCGGCGGTATCGTAGGACTCAACGCCATCAACATCGCCCACGGCATGCGCTCGCGCGTGACGGTGCTCGAGGCCAATCACGACCGGATGCGGTTCATCGACGACCTGTTCCAGGGGGCGGTGACCACTCTGGCGTCCAATCGATTCAATCTAGAGGCCGTGTTGGCTCGAGCCGATCTGCTGATCGGAGCGGTACTGATCCCCGGAGCCGCGGCACCGAAACTGGTGACCCGCGACATGCTGAAGCTCATGAAGCCCGGCGCCGTGATCGTCGACGTCGCCGTCGACCAGGGTGGCTGTTTCGAGACGACACGCCCAACCACCCACTCCGATCCGGTCTACGAGGTGGATGGTGTGGTTCACTACTGCGTTGCGAATATGCCTGGGGCGGTGCCTCGCACCTCGACCCTGGCGCTCAACAACGCGACCCTGCCGCTGGCCGTCAAGATCGCCAATCTGGGCCTGGAGCAGGCGGTGAAGGCCGATCCGCACCTCTGGCAAGGGGTCAACACCTATGCCGGCAAGATAACCTGTCGGCCGGTAGCAGAGTCGCAGGGGCGCGCCTACACGGATTTGGCCGAGCTGCTCTAGCGACTCAGTCCCACGGACATCCGGCAACGGCTTGCCAGAGCTGCTCGAGGTCCTTGGGTAGGGGAGCCTCGACGGCCATGGGCTCGCCGGTCGTCGGGTGTTCGAAGGCGAGTCGCCGAGCATGGAGAGCGGGACGCGGGAAGTCCCGCAGGGCGGGTTGAACCGACCTGGGCAGGTTGCGCCAGCGCGCTTCGCCGTAGACGGGATCTCCCACCAGAGGGTTGCCGAGGGCCTTGAGATGGACTCGGATCTGATGCGTGCGGCCGGTTTCAATGTGGATCCGAAGGCGGGAGATTCCGGTCGCGCTCGCCATGGTGGTGTAGCGGGTGAGAGCAGCGCGGCCATCGGCTCGGACGGCCATGCGCTTGCGATGATGGCGGTGGCGGCCGATCGGGGAGTCGATGCTGCCGCTCTGCTCGCGTGGGGTCCCGTAGGCGACGGCGACATAGGTTTTCTCGACCCGGCGCTCCGCGAAGGCTTCGGAGAGGCGCTGGTAGGCCCGTTCTGAGCGGGCGACGATGATGGCGCCCGTGGTGTCGATATCGAGCCGGTGGACGATACCCGGCCGACCTGGGCCGCCGACGCCCATGATCTCCGGATAGCGGTGCAGCAGGCGGTTGGCCAGGGTACCCTGCGCCCGGCCAGCGCCAGGATGTACCGCGAGACCCGCAGGTTTGTCCACCACTACGACGTCGGGATCTTCGAAGAGCAGATCGAGCGCCTCGTCCTGCGGTAGCAGGCGACTTTCGACGGGTTGATCGGGCGGCCGGCATTCCAGCTGCTCGCCCTCTCTGAGGGTCAGACCGGGCTTGGCGACGCGTTCTGACAGCTGAATTCTGCCGTCGAGGATCCAGCGACGTATCTTGCTGCGGGAAATGCCCAGGCGTTCGGAGACGAATCGATCGAGTCGCTGGCCAGCGTCATCGCTCGAGACAGTCCAATTGGTGTCGCCGCTCACGGTGTGGAGGGTGTCGGGCGACTCTCACTGACCTCGGACCCCTCGTTCGGCCGGCGGAACGTCCCCAAGATCATCAATCCGATGCCGATCGAGATCGCCGTGTCGGCGATGTTGAAAGTATGCCAGTGGTAAGTGCCGCGGTAGAAGTCGATGAAGTCCGTCACTCCCCCTTGCATGATGCGATCGACGAGATTGCCGATCGCGCCGCCTATCACCAGCGCCAAGGCGACCAGCAGCGGTTTGTCGCCTCGGGGAACCAGCCAGAAGTAGTAGGCGACAAAGCATAGAGCGGCTAGCCCGAGCAGGATCAGCACCAGAGTCCCCGTCGCGTTGCCGTAAGAAGCGAAAAAGCCGAAGGCGACTCCGGTATTGCGGACGTGGGTGAAGTTCAGCAGCTGAGGAATTACCTCCATGCTGTCGTGACGCGCCAGGTGACTTTCGATCAACCACTTGGTCCACTGGTCGAGGATGAGAACGACCGCCGCCAAGATCAGGTAGCGCCACTTGACCTTCATATCGGCGAGTCGCTGAGCGTGATCGCTACCCCGATCTGGCGGGGTAGCGCTCGCCGGTGGTGCCTGGGCTTCTGAGGTCATGCGTGTCTCCCTGGGGGTGCTTGGGGCTTCGAGGGTCATCGTTCGAACGGGCCTTCGGAGCGGGCCACTAGCCTACCTCACCCGAGGCGGGAAACTCGCCTTCGAGGACGGCAACCGCGGCTGCGAGGTGACGCTCGTGGGTGATCGAAAGGTGGGTGCTGACGACGCCCAGTTGGGTCGCCCGAGCGGCCGCTGCACCGTGCAGCCGATAGCCGGGAGCACCGCTCGGGGCCCGGGTGACTTCGACCTGTCGAAAACCGACGCCTTTGGCCCAGCCGGTGCCCAGTGCCTTGAACATGGCTTCTTTGGCCGCGAACAGCCCTGCCAGGTGCTCGATCAGAGCCTGCCCCCGATAAGGTTTGCACTCGCCATCCTGGCAAATGCGTGCCACGAAAGCCGCACCGTGGCGGCGATAGATTCTGCCGATCCGCTCGACGTCGACCAGATCCATGCCGATGCCTAGAATCGCCACAGCTCAGGAGATGGGGGAGTTTGCCGGGGTGGATTCCGGCCAGAGCCGATGGGCGATGGCTGCCATGGCGTTCAGCTGGGTGAGGTCCTGGAAGGCTCGGATACCCGCGACCCCTGAAGCTCCGGCAGACGCTACGACAGGCATCTGCTCCGGCCCGATGCCACCGATGGCGATGACGGGCAAGCCGTGCTGCGTGGCCTGGCGCAAGCCGGGAAGTCCCGGTGGGGAGCCATAGGCTGCTTTGCTGGGTGTCGGGAAGACCGGCCCGAAGACCACGTAGTCCGCGCCGTCTTGGCGAGCGGCCAAGACCTCATCCGGGTGGTGGGTCGAACGCCCGATGAGCAGCCGGTCGCCAAAGGCGGCTCGCACCGCCTGGGTCGGCAAACCGGTCGAAGTCAGGTGCACGCCTTCGCACCCTGCGGCGAGCGCGATATCCGGCCGGCCGTTCATCAACAGCATGCTGCCGGTAGCTGATCGGCAGCGGACGGCGAGCTCGAGCTGCTCTCGGTCAGCGAGGTGTTTTTCGCGCAGCTGTACGCCGTCGACCAGGCCTTCAATCTGCCCCAGCCAAGGGATCAGCGAGCTCGAAACCCGTGAGCTGGCGTCGCTGATCGCCATCAGTCTTGGGATCCTCATCACGGCGTCTCAGGCAGCAGAGAGCTTTCAGGAGCTAGAGCCAGGCGCCCCGCTAGACGCGGTTGGGCTTCTGCGGTTCGCTGGCCGGCGAGCTGGAGCCCGGCGATCGTGGAGCGCCGGGTCCTCGCGACGAGACTTCGGTACCGACCAGCAAGATGAGGTCGTGGACGCACCATACGAGATGGACGAGTCCAAAGCCGCTGAGCGCCCCGCGCAGCAGCGGCTGCCGGAGGATCTCGAAGCCTGCCGGCAGATGCGCAATCATGCGCTCCCAGCCCGGGGACCAAGGGACTAGCACTAGCACTGCACCCACCGTGGCGCAGTACAGCACGAATACGAACCGAACGAGCCTCTCGATATCCATGAAAGTGCGATCTTACGCATTCGGGGTCCGAGGTGCCACCTGACTCCCAAGTCCGGAGCAGCGCAGCGCGCCATGGCCGTCCAGAGGCAACGTCAGCGTTATCCCATCGGTGACAGAGATCGGCTATACTCGAACGATAAGGCTAGGTTATTTTGCTGACTTCCGGTATCGGCCGGCTCGACCTCGCCACGCTCGACCCGTGATGAGCGATTCAGAGTATTCCCAGGAGAGCGACGATCCGTGCTCAGAAAGATGTTCGGCCGCGGCCGTAAAGCGAATCCCGAGTCCGACGAGCGGGAGCTCACGGTCGAAGACCTGATTACCCTCGAGCGCTACGAGGAGGCTGAAGAGAAGCTCAGGGCTCGGATCAAGCTGGTCCCCAAGGACCTTCACGCGCACCTTCGGCTGGCAGAAGTCCATGTCGAGCTCCACAACGTGCCCAAAGCCTTGGACGAGTACCTCTTCGTCGCCGACTCGCAGGCCGACGACGGCTTCTTCGACAAGGCGATAGCGATCTTGTCCAAGGCCGCCAAACTGGCTCCTGGCGACGAAACGCTGCCCAAGCGGCTCGAAAAGTACCGTCGCATGAAGCAGCTGGAGAAGCGAAGGCAATTGGCGGTCGAAGGTCTGTTGAGCAACAAGACCACCAAGCAGCAGACGGCTGGAAATCAAAAGCTGGAGATCGAGCTGCTGTGGAACAAGATCGCCAAGAGCCATTTGGTCGAGGAGCTCAGTGCCGAAAACCTCAAGAAGCTCTTTTCGGTGATGGAGATGGTGCGGGGGCGTACGGGCAAGGTACTCGCTGAGAAGGGCAGCCAGGTTCCAGTGATGTACCTGGTCGTCGACGGCGTCGTGGAAGCCGCCTCGGAGGTCAACGGCCGGCCGGTCGTGATCCGCAGCTTCTCGACCGGTGATTTGATCGGGGACTCGGCGCTGCTGGAGCGCAAGTCGTGGCCGGCAGAATACAAGATCGTGGATTCGGCAACGCTCTTCAAGCTGGATCGTCAAGGGCTCGAGTCGGTGATGGTCGGGAACGACGACCCGATTGCCTTCCTCAGCGTGCTGCGCCAGCAGGCCAACGATCGTGACGTCGCCGCTTCGATTCAACGCCTCTACGCCAGCTGATGGCCGTTCTACCGATCCGAACCTACCCGGACCCGGTCTTGCGGGTGCGCTGCTCGAAGATCGAGTCCTTCGACAGTGATCTGCGAAGTCTCGCAGAGGACATGATCGCGACCATGTACGCGGCGCCGGGTGTCGGCCTGGCGGCTCCCCAGGTCGGTGTCGAGAAACGTCTCGCGGTGGTCGACGTGAGCGTCGGCAAGGAGCCTGAGGCTCTCAAAGTCCTGGTCAATCCCGAGATTGTCGAGGCGGAGGGCCGCGAGATGGATACGGAAGGCTGCTTGTCGATTCCCGACCTGACCGAGAAGGTTGCGCGGCCGACGACCGTCAGAGTGGTGGCTCGAGATCTCGACGGGCGCCCGCTCGAGCTCGAAGCCGAAGATTTCGAAGCCCGAGCGATCTGTCACGAAGTCGATCATCTCAACGGCATCTTGTTCATCGACCATTTGCGCGGACTGCGACGCGACCGCGTGCGTCGCCAGCTCAAGAAGCTCGGTCGCAGGTAATCTTCTTCTTGGCCTACCGAGGCCGACATAGGGTAGCGAGCTGATGCGTGAGATCCGTTTCTTCAACACATTGGGGCGCAAGGTAGAGACCTTCGTTCCGCGGCAGCCGGGCTCGGTCCAGGTCTATACCTGTGGTCCGACGGTCTATGGCCATGCGCATATCGGTAACCTCAGGACCTTCGTGTTCGAGGATTTCCTGCGCCGTAGCTTGAGCTATCTCGGGCTGCAGGTGACTCAGGTCATGAATCTGACCGACGTCGACGACAAGACGATCCAGCGCTCCCAAGAAGCCGGGATGTCCCTCGACGAGTACACGGCGACCTACATCGAGACTTTCTTCGAAGACCTCGATGCCCTGCACGTCGAGCGTGCCGAGCATTACCCTCGCGCCACCGAGCATGTCGGCGAGATGATCGCGATGATCGAGACCTTGATCGAGAAGGGCTACGGTTATGTCAGCGAGGGCTCGGTGTTCTTCCGGATCGCGGCAGACGACGACTACGGCCGTCTCTCAGGGATCGATCTCTCGAGCCAGATGCAAGGCGAGCGCGTGGCCAGCGACGAGTACGAAAAAGAAGACGCCCGCGACTTCGTGCTGTGGAAGGCCGCCAAAGCCGGCGAGCCGGCTTGGGATTCGCCGTGGGGGCCAGGGCGTCCCGGCTGGCATATGGAATGCTCAGCGATGAGCATGAAATATCTCGGCGAGAGCTTCGACATCCACTGCGGCGGCGTCGACAACATCTTCCCGCACCACGAGAACGAGATTGCCCAGAGCGAGTCGGCCACCGGCAAGCCCTTCGTAGGCACCTGGATCCACTCCGAGCATCTCATGGTCGACGGCGCCAAGATGGCCAAGCGGCTGGGCAATCAGTACACGTTGCGCGATCTGCAGGAGCGCGGCATCGACCCGCGCGCCGTGCGCTATCTGTTCGTCTCGGCGCATTATCGTCAGAAGCTCAATTTCACCTTCGAGTCGGTCGCGGCCGCCGCCAAGGCTCTCGAGCGCATCGATCAGATGCGCTTCCGCCTGGAAAGTGCCGCCGAGAAGGGCGAGCCAAGTGCCGAGATCAAGGCTGCCACCCGGCAGCTCGAGGAGAGCTTCGCCGCTGCCGTGGCCAACGATCTCAACGCTTCAGAAGCGCTCTCTGCGGTCTTTCAGCTGGTGCGCGATGCCAACAAGGCGATCGAGAGTGAAGCCCTCGGGGAGGGAGATGGGGACCGGATTCGTGCCGCCCTGGCGGATGTCGACCGGGTCTTGGGCGTGCTCGATCCCAGCGAGTGGCAGGCTGAAGGAGACGGTGCCGAGGGGCTGAGCGACGAGGCGATCGAAGCTCTGCTGGAAGCACGGCAAGCGGCGCGGAAGGGACGGGATTTCGCCGAGGCGGACCGCATCCGTGACGAGCTACAGCAGCAGGGGATCCTGATCGAAGATACCCCCCAAGGGCCGCGCTGGCGTCGGAGCTAGCGCATGCAGGACGAGGCGTTTCGGACCCAGCCTCACACCCGCGCCCAGGGCCAGCTAGGAGAAGACGCCGCGGTCGAATGGCTGCAGCAGCAGAGGGGCTATCGCATCCTCGATCGCAATGTGACGAGCCGGGTGGGAGAGCTCGACGTGGTGGCGATCGATGGCGAGACTTTGTGTTTTGTGGAGATCAAGGCGAGATCTTCGAAGACTTATGGAGCTGCTGTTGAAGCGGTCACCGCTGCCAAACAGCGCCGCGTGGCGCGGGCGGCGTCGCTCTACCTGGCGCGGCGGCCTTTCGAAGGGCCGTGCCGGTTCGATGTGCTGGCGCTCGACAGCGAAGACGACGGGTGGCGCTACACCCTCGTTCAGGATGCCTTCTCGCTCGCCGGGTAGATTGTTTGCCGAGGCGCGAGAAGGGGCCACAGAATGCTTGACACCCACCACTAGGCTCAATATCCTTGCTGCCCCCGGGCGGGAATAGCTCAGTGGTAGAGCACAACCTTGCCAAGGTTGGGGTCGCGGGTTCGAATCCCGTTTCCCGCTCCAAGTTTGCTTTCTGGCAAAGCAGCCGGAAACCCGGGCGACGTGGCCAAGTGGTAAGGCGAGGGTCTGCAAAACCCTTATTCGCCGGTTCGAATCCGGCCGTCGCCTCCATCGTTTCCGCCCGCTAGTGGAGCACCGGGCACGCAGGCTCCGCCGAGTGCGCAAGCCTTGCGGCAGCTGTTAGGCTTTTGGCCATGGCCTATCAACCCACGTCCCTACCGCATACGGGGATAGCGACCTTCTGCAAGAGCGCTTACGTCCCCGATCTCTCCGAGCTCGAAGCCGATGTCGCCGTGCTCGGCATCCCCTATGACGAGGCGACCGCGATGCGTCCCGGTTCCCGGCAGGCGCCGCGCGCCATTCGTGACGCGTCGACCCGCTTTGGCTTCCTTGGAAAAGGCAGCCAGTCCACCGGCTTCTTCGACATCAACCGTGATCGCAACCTGATGCGCGGCGTGCGCATCGTGGACTGCGGCGATGTCGACGTCATCTACTTTGACCAAGAGCGTAACTTCAGGCTGATCGCGGACAGCGTCGGCACCATCCTTGAGCACGGCGCCGTGCCGGTCGTGCTCGGTGGCGACCACTCGATCTCTTACCCGGTGCTGCGTGCCTTCGAGCCCAAGGGGCCTCTGCGGGTGGTGCTGATCGACGCGCACCTCGACTACAAAGACGAGCTGATGGGGCTCAAGTACACCAACAACAGCCCGTTCCGTCGTGCCTGGGAACTGCCGTTCGTCGAACAGATCCTGAGCTTTGGCATTCGCGGCATCAAGTCGACCGATCAGGAGCTGAGGGAAAGCCGCGAGCACGGCAACCTGGTTTTTTCCGAACTACGACGTCTTCGACAATGACATCGAGAGCTTGTTTGCGCAGGTGCCGCAGGACCTGGGCAACTACTACGTCTCGATCGATATCGATGGACTCGATCCGTCGATCTGTCCCGGCACCGAGAGCCCCGAGGCGGAAGGGCTGACCGTGAGGCATGTCAAGCAGATCTTGGCTGCCCTCGCTGACCGCGGCACGCTGGTCGGCGTCGATCTGGTCGAGGTCAATCCCTATCTCGATCCCGCTGAGCTGACGCCGCACATGGCAGCTCAGCTGTTGATCGAGACCCTGGCGTCGCGGTTCGGCTGATTCGAGCGGGTGGATCGCCGGCTCGCGCCGATTCCATGCTCGATGAGCGAACAGCCGGCGGAGCGCCGGCTGTTCTCGCTCCCTAGCGCGGGAACGTTTCTGAATCGACCTGCAAGCGGCTGCTACCGACGGGGCGGCGTGCTCTCCCACGAGCCACGGCCCTTGCCAGGTTTGGCGACCCTGAAGATCGCGACGGAGCTCACGGGCGGCCCGCCGTTGATCGAAGCCACGGCTTTGACCACGGTGCCGGTTCCCGGCGCGGCCGAGGCCGGCACGTTCAGGGTCAGGGTGCGGAGCAACGCTTCGCCCGGATCCCGGTTGGCGCCGACCGAGATCGGCCCCCCCTGCAGCCAGCCTTCAGAGTCTTCGACATAGAGCTCGACCAGGCCGGTCCCGGTCGACAGGCTGGAGGCGATGATCGGGTGCTCGACCGTACTGCCTGGAGTCACCTGGCGCTCGGAGTCTGGATTGAGCGTCACGACGTAGGTGTGCCGGGCGCGCACCAGCTCCGGCGCCGGATCCATCAGCTCTTCGAGCGCGACGCCGGGATCGGTCAGGATCTGATCCTCATCCGCGGCGATGATGATCTGGCTGCCGGCCTGGAAGTAGGCGTTTCCTGGCGTCAGGTTCTGCAGGTTCAGCTCACCACCGGGCTGCAGCCGGATCTCGAGCGTATCCGCGGCGTCGAGCGCCGGTGTCGGCAGCGTACGTGCGGCGAGGCCGCTGGCGTCGAGGTCTTCGCCGGCGACGGTGATGTCGCCGGCCTCGAGCGTGGCATCATCGGCCAGGGCCAGCAGCGGCGGATCCCAGTAGACGCAGCCGGCACCGCTGCCGTTGATCGTCGCGGATCCGGCGATGATCGAAGTCGTGCCGAAGACGGTGGCGCATTGGCTTGGGCTCGTAGCCATGGGATGACCGACCACCGTGCTGCCGTTGATGTTGAGGATACCGGCTGCCGAGTTGCAGGCAAGCGCCAGCACGTTGACGCTGCCATCAGCAGCCGACGCGCCGGGACACCAGACGGGCGGCGGCGCCCCGTTGCTGTTCAGGCCCTGATAGATCTGGGTGTTGCCGTCGAGAATGACCGTCACGCCGGCGATGTAGACGCTGCCCGCGACGCTGCGGCAGATGGCGTTGTAGGGCACAGAGCCCGAGCCGGCCTCGACCCAGGCATCGATGAGATCCACTTGATCCGCCAGGATGTAGACGTTGCCGTCGACCCCGGCCGCGAGAAACGCTCCGTTGGAAGAGGTCACCCGTGAGCCCGATGGGCAGGGCAGGTCTCCGCCCGGGCCACCGTCATGGATGAATATGTCTCCGCCGGGCGCCCCGGCCGAGATCACCCCGTCGTTGGTGATATCGAAGGGCAGTCCTGGCGGAGAGGTGATGTAGATCGAGCTGCTCGGGCCGCCGGTCAAGGTGCCGCCGGGATGGATCACCATCGTCGAGACTTCGATCTCGAGAGGAAATCCATTCATGGTCAGCACTCCGCCTGGAAAGACATCCAGGCTGTCGACGCCGACATCGGTCGTCGAGTCAATGCTGTGGAAGACACGCACCGTGTTGGTGGGACCGGGGACGAAGCCGCACGACCAGTTGGCTCCGACGTTGAAGGAGCCATTGTTGAGAGAGTCGCACTGGGCCGCGGCGCTGCCGCTGAGCGACAGGGCGAGGCCGACGAAGACCAAGACGGGACGCAGGGTTGCAGACGAGAAGACACGGAACATCGATACCTCCTGGGTGTAGGTCTCGAGTATCGGCGGGGGCGATCGACGGAGCGATCACCAGGCCGCAGCGATACCCACAGAGGGAGCGCTACGCGTGATTCGCGGTCACCGTGCCGCGATTCGTGGCGCTTTGGTACTGATTGCGGAGAAACCCGACGGTTTCCCTCATGCGCCCTGAGTTTTTTCTTAGCGCTGTGCCCAGCACGCACCGAGCTTGGGCTGTCGAGGCCTGGTGGCGTGTTAGGGTCAAAGTCTTCTCGGAGTGCAAGTATGCCGACGATAACGACAGCGTGTCCCCGCAACTGCTACAGCACCTGCACCATGCGGGCCGAGATCGTCGAGGGCCGCCTGCGGCGCATCCTGCCCCATCGCGGCAACCAGGCGACAGCCGAAGGGCCTTGCCTCAAGGGGCTCAGCTATGTCGAGCGCGTGGTGGCTTCGGATCGCATCCTCCATCCCCTGAGGCGCCGTCCCGATGGCAGTCTCCAGCGCGTGTCCTGGGATGAGGCGCTGTCTCTGATTGTCGAGCATGTCGAACGCTACCGCCGCGATCCCGGGCCGCAGAGCGTGCTGTTCTACGCCGGCAGCGGGACCAAAGGGCTGCTCAACGGTGTGGCTCCGGCGTTCTGGAGCGCGTACGGTGGATACACCACGACCTACGGCGACCTGTGCTGGCCAGCGGGTCTCGAAGCGACCCGTTTGACCCTGGGCGCCAACCGCCACAACGCGCCCTGGGATCTCGAGAATGCGCGCCTGATCGTGCTGTGGGGCAAGAACTCGGCTGAGACCAACATCCATCAGATGACGTTCGTCGACCGCGCCCAGGCCCGGGGCGGCAAATTGGTGGTGATCGACCCGCGGCGGACTCAGACGGCCGAGCGTGCGCAGCGCTTCATCCAGCCTCGCCCGGGCACCGACGGCGCCCTGGCCCTGGCGGTCGCCAACCTGCTCATCCGCCGCGGCCACATCGACGAGGAATTCATCGCCCGCCACGTCAACGGCTTCGAGCGCTACCGCGAGACGGTGCTGCAGGTCACGCCAGCGTCCGCTGCGGAGATCTGTGAGATCCCGGTAGCGGATATCGAAGCGCTGGCCGAGATGCTCGGGACCCTCGCGCCCGCGACGATCTGCGCCGGCTACGGCATGCAGCGCTACACCAACAGCGGGCAGGCCATGCGGGCTATCCTGGCCCTCCTGGCGATCACCGGCAACCTGGGGCGAGCCGGAGCGGGATGGCAGTTTGCCAACCTCGAGAGTGCGGTGTTCGACACCGTGCCGGATCCGGTCGCGTTCTATCCGCCAGAAGCGCCGGACGGAGTCGCGCGGGTCTCGATCTCGACCGCCCGCCTCGGGCGCGACATGCTGCGCACGCAGGACCCCCCGCTGCGCATGGCCTGGGTGGAGCGCGGCAATCCGGTGACCCAGAATCCCGAGACGCACCGCGTGCTCGAGGCGTTCCGCGCTCTGGAATTCCGAGTCGTGGTCGACCAATTTTTGACCGACACCGCCCGCGAAGCGGATCTCGTGCTGCCCGCCAAGACCCTCTTCGAGCAGTCCGATGTCATCGGGGCCTACTGGCATCCCTACCTGCAGCTGCGCCAGAAGGCGCTCGATCCTCCTGGAGAGGTCAAGCCCGAAAGCGAGATCTACCGGCTCCTGTCGCAGCGGTTGGGAATAGAGCCCCGGGTGGCGGGAATGCCGATCCCGGCGCTGGATGAGATCGATGACTGGCTCGAACGGCGGCTGGAGCCGGTGGGGATCGAGCTCGACGCGCTGCGCCAGGGCCCGGTGCTGCCGCCGGGACATCAGGATGTCGCCTTTGCCGACCTCCAGTTTCCGACGCCGTCGGGAAAGATCGAGCTCGAGAGTGAAGAGGCGCAGCGGCGGTGGGGCGTCGATGCCGTGCCGCACTACTTCGAGTCGAGGGAATCCGTCCGGCGCGATTCGCCGGAGTCTCGCAAGTATTCGCTCTATTTCATGACGCCCAACACCAAGAATCGCATTCACTCCCAATTCAACAACCTGAAGCTGATCCGCAGGGTGAGCGATCGGCCGCGGGTGATGATGCATCCCGAGGATGCCGCCGCTCGGGGAGTCGAAGAGGGGGAGACAGTGCGCGTCTTCAACGATCGCGGCGATCTGGAGCTGCCGGCGGCGTTCGACCATGGGCTGCGTCCCGGCTGTGTCGCGGTCACCAACGGCTGGTGGATCTCGGACGGCGGAGCGGTCAATGTCTGCTCGCTGGGCCGCGAAACCGATCTGGGGCACGGCGCGGCGTTTCACGACAACCTGGTCGAGGTCGCGAAGGCCCGTTGAACCAGCGCGCCTTCCTGTTCGACGTCAATCGCTGCACGGGCTGCCAAGCCTGTGAGGTGGCTTGTGCGATCGAGAATCAGCTCGAGGACGTCAGCTGGCGCCAGGTCGTGACGCTCAACGAATCCCGTCTGCCGTCCGCACCGACGATGCATCTGTCGGTGGCCTGCAACCACTGCGCGGACCCGCCGTGCATGGCGGCGTGCCCAGCGCTCGCCTACAGCAAAGATCCGCTGACCGGGCGGGTCGACCTCGATCCGGAACGCTGTATTGGCTGCGGGTACTGCAGCTGGGCTTGCCCCTACGACGCTCCGACGTTTGATCGGCAGGCCGGGGTGATGACGAAGTGCACGTTCTGCAGCGACCGTCAAGCGGTCGGCCTAGAGCCTGCTTGTGTCGAGCAGTGTCCGACCGGCGCGCTGGGTTTTGGGGAGCTCACCAAGCTGCCGGGCGGGGTAGACGGCGTGGGCATGCCGACCCTGGAGCCCGCGCCCTCGATCCGCTTCATTCCCTGGAACCAGGATCAGCGCGGCCCCGCGGCGTGCTCTGAGCGCTCGCAGGTGGCCTCGCCGCCGAGCGCTGCCGGCAAGATCTCTCTGCGCTCGGAGTGGCCATTGATGGTCTTTACGCTGGCGGCCGCCATCCTGGTGGCCAGCCACCTGGCTTCCCAGCTCGGCTTCGCCAGCCTGCCGCTCCCAGCATTCCTAGCCATCGCCGCCGTCGGCATGGGGACCAGCACGGCTCATCTCGGCAAGCCGCTGCGTGCGTGGCGCGCCTTGCTCAACCCGTGGAGCTCCTGGCTGAGCCGCGAGATCACCTTGTTTTCCGCATTCATGGGTGCCGCGGCGTGGGTTCACGTGGGCTGGGCGCCGCCATGGCTCGACGTGCTGACGGGAGTCCTGGGCGTGGCGGCGCTGTTCGCGATCGACCGGGTCTATGACCTGGCCCGGGCCGAGGACGCTCGGCCCGTCCACAGCGCTGATGTCCTGCTGACGGCGGCGCTCTTGGTTGCCCTGCTGGCGGGGGAGCCGAAGTCACTGGCGCTGCTCGCGTTCATCAAGATCGCGCTTTACCTGAACCGCAAGCGGCAGCGACGGCGACGGGGCCTGGACCCGCTCTGGAAGTGGAGCCTCGCGCGGGTGGGGCTGGGATCTGTGCCGATTGGGCTGTTGGTGCTGGGGGGTGGGGCCGTCGCGCCGGCCGGAGCCTTGATCGGAAGTGGGTTGGCGGTGCTGCTGGCAGAGGTGATCGACCGAGGCGAGCTCTATGAAGAGCTCGAAGTGCCGACGCCGCGCGGCGAGATGCGTCGAGAGCTGGCGGCACGCCTCAGCGGCGCGTAACTTGCAAAGCACTTGCGACTCTGGTTAAATTGCTAGTCATCATGCGGACTTAGCTCGATTAACCTCGAGTAAATTCTCGCAGCAAGGGCTGCAAAACATCCTGAAGACGGCGTGAGGACGGCGCTTTTGATAGGATCTTTATCTCACCGCCAAAAATTCCCCTCTGGATCTTGCATCCAGTTCGCTTCGTCCGACGAACTGTCCGTTACTGAAATCTCGCTCAAGTCCGAATCGGCTTCAGAGAGAAGCTGATGCGAAACCCCTCATGACTCGGAGAACCGCTGTGAAACGGCAAAATCTCGCTTTCTTAATGCTGCCCCTGCTCCTCACCACGCCGGTGTTTGCCGGCACTTCCTACGTGCCCCTGACGGGCGATATCTTGGTGGGCGGCCAGCTCTACCAGACTGAAATTCTGGTATCCAACAACTTCCCGGACATTCTGGCCGTGGCGGAGACCTACCCCATCGCGTCGTTCCAAGACGGAACCGTGCGGGCGGAGGAAGACACTCCGACGGAAAACTGGATGCTGCCGGGAGAGACGCGGGTTTTGACGCGGGGCGGCGCACGCGGCATGCTGGAGGTCGAGGCTTCTAGCGAGGTCTACATTCAGGCGCGGCTGGTGGGCCAGGGTCCGGCCGCTGGCAAAGTGGTCGAGATTCCGGTCGTTTCGTCGACCAACGCCGTGCCGGCCAACACCACGGTGCAGCTCATGGGCCTGGAGCGCCTGGGCGACGGAGCGATCTCCTACACCAACTTTGGCATCGTCAACCTCGGCCAGGAAGCCACCAACTGCCTGGTAGACATCTACCGGGAAAACGGCGAGGCCGTGCTGACCGATGTGGTGCTGACGCTCAACCCGCTGTCCCACAACCAGTTCAACAACGTCTTGAGGCTGTTGGGCGAGACCAATGAGACCAATATGCGCTTCGGTGTCGCCTGCGATCAGGCGTCCTTCCCCTATGCGGTGGCCAACTATCCGGGCAGCGGCGAGATCGCCTTCATCCAGAGTGGCGCGAGCGGCAAGTCCGAGCTCCAGCGTCCGCTGACCGGCGTATCGAACCAGTTCGACTACATCAGCGACCTGCCGGTGGTGGGCTTCGGTGGTATCGAGGTCGGCCCGTTCCTGGATCGCTCGGGTGCCGAGTTCCACGGCACTCCCGGCGGCATTCCGGTCGGTGGCTTCAAGCCGATCGAGATCAACGGCGTGGAGTACGCGAAGGGCGTGTCCTGGTATCCGCTGTGGGGTCGCGTGCCGTACATGGAGTTCCAGCTCAACGGTGACTACGCGGTATTCTCTTCGGTGGTCCGGATCGACGATCACTACTTCAACCACTACGAATGGGCGGTGGTCGAAGAGAATACCGGCCGCTGGATTCGCCTCGAGCGTCCGGGTGATGGCTTCCGCGGTGCCGAGCGGACCAACCCGATTCGTATTGGTGCCGCCGCCAACTTCCGGATCCTCGGCGACGGCGAGGTGCTCTATCAGAGTGGCGAGATCTATGCCTACGGCGAAGGTGAGTTCGTCGAGATCGACGTTCGCGGCGTCAATGTCCTGCGTCTTCAGCTCAATCCGGACGGCACCGAGCAGCTCGGTGCTCCGCACCGCAACGGACTCCGGCGTGCGCGTCTCGTGACCCGCTGCAGCTGGCACGACATGATCTCCTTCGGCGACGCCAAGGTCTACCGGGCGCGCTAGAGATCTCGTCGATTCCGAGGCTCAGCTCTCGTCTCGAGCGATCGGGTAGAGCCGAGCCGAAACAAACGCGATCCCCAATGTGCGGGGGTCGCGTTTTGTTTTATGGGCATCTGGCAGCAGCAGTTCGATCGTGTTGACCGGCGTGCGTAGCTGGCTAGCGGCGATCTCGACCCGCTGCAGCTGCGGAGTCAAGCCCGCCAGGGACCAGCTCGCGATCGGGTGGCCGTTGAGCCGGATCTCGACGGTCTGGTCTCCCAGGGCTCCGGCCAACAGCTCGAACGCATAGCGCGTCGAGCGGAGGTCGCGCAGGGGATACACCAGGCTGGCCTCGGAGGCTTGGCTCCAGCGCAGGTTTTTCTCAGCCGCCGAGAAACCGCGCAGGAAGTAGGCGTCGTCGAGATGGCTGATGGCAACGCTCGGAAAGCGCAGCGGCCGCACCTCGAGCGAGCGCAAGCCGAGGCCGAGCGGTCTCGGGTCGGGCGCGAGGGCAGCCCGCTCCCCAGAGATGTCGAGACGCAGGGTGTGGTGCTCACGGGCGGCCAGGAGCTGGCCGGCGAACGCGACGCGCCGGAGCGTCGGCTCGAAGGTCTCGAAGGTCACCTCGCCGAGCGGTGAGTCGTCGAGCCTCAGCTTCACCGATTGAGGGAGCCGGGCGCCGCAGGAAAGCGTGAGCAGGTAGGCTCGCTGCGCTTCCGGCTGCAGAGGGAACGTGATGATTGGCTGCTGGGACCTGGCCCAGCGCCAGCCAGCTTCCTCGTCGTGCCAGCCAGAGTCTGCGACAAGGTCCTGCGCGTGGAGGTCCTGTGAGTGGAGGTCCTGCGAGTGGAGGATGATCGCGGGGGGCAGCGGCTCGATGTCCAGCGCAATGCCTCGCAAGGTGCGGTCGTCACGCACGGCTTCGTCCGAGGTGACCAGGGCCTTGGCGAGAGCAGCTCGAGCGCTCGAGCGGTCACAGCAGATGGAGCTGGCGCCCCGCCGGATCTCTTCGTCGGTGGCGGGGCGCCCGAGCACATCACGGTAGAGCCCGGCGACGAAGCCTTCGCGGGTTCCACTCCGGTGCTCCAGATAGGCCTCAGACGTGAGCTCGCGCAGCAGACTGCGGGTCTCCGGACGGGCGAGCTGGCGATAGATCGGCTGCGCCGGCAGAGCGACCGCTCCGGCTCGCATTTCGTAGAACAGACGCTCCGGCACGCTGAGTGAGGCCAAGCCCGCGAGCAGCGCGTGCGAGACCACCAGCGGTGCCAAGCGTTTTGTGCGACGGAACAAGCTGATCCAAACGAGCGCCGCCAGGAACGTGGCGGTCGCCAGAGCGACGCTGGGGAGGTGCAGCAGCCCGAACAGCGCGGCCGCGCACGCCACCGCGGCCGTTTCGCTGCTGAGGAGCTGCCGCATCTGCCGCCAGATGAAGCGCTGCAGCACGAGCTGTTGAACCATCGCCAGGGCGAAGCGCCGAGCCAGCCAGGCCAACCCGCCAGCCAGAGACGCAGCGGGGGCCGTCAAGCCTTCGTAGGGCTCGCGAACCCATGCCAGCCAGAAGGCGAGCGCCAGGGCGATGAGGAGGGTCGCCAGCAGGGTCTCCCGCCAAGCGCGCAGTCGACCCGCAGCCGGAGTCGAATCAGCGTGTCGCGTCGCCAGCGCGTGGCGGTAGGAGACGATCCACAGCGCCGCGGCCGCGCAGCGGACCACCCACCGCACGGGCTCATACTCGGCTGACAGCGGCAGCCACAGCTCTGCCAGCACTAGAGCCACCATCAGGCCGAGCTCGATTGCAGGTCTCAAGACGGTAGATCTCGAGACGGTAGATCTCGAGACGGTAGATCTCGAGACGGTAGGTCTCGAGACGGTAGGTCTCGAGATGGGCTCACCAGATTGCCTCAGCGGACGCTCG
>JBCCEE010000070.1:0-25424 GCA_039030415.1 Acidobacteriota bacterium | reverse complement strand
TGCGAAGCCGCGCTTGATCTCGTCCCAGCGCTCGCGCTGCTCATCGCTCATGACGCCGCGCAGCTCGGCGAGCTTGAGCAGGTTGTGCTCGGCGCCGGTGGTGAGGGTTTGGGCCTCGCCGGCATAGTGATCGTCGATCAGGGCCTCGAGCTCCTCATCGTTCATCACCGCCACGACCTTCTCGGCCAGCTTGTTCATGTTGCGGTAGCTGCCCTGGAGCTGGAAGCGCGGTTCGGTGCGGTAGGCGTCGTCCTGGGAGGCGGAGTAGATGTACTGCTGATTGACCGCCAGCAAGACCTCCTGCACCCGCAGCAGCTTGCGCAGGACGCCCAGGATCTCCTCTAGCTCCACGGCCGAATAATCGTGACTCAGCTGATCTGGCGTCGTCTCTTCACCGCTCGCCATGCGCAGCAGCTTGAAGAGATCTTCCGGGTCACGCGTGGTCAGCGGCGCCAGCACCGGGTTCGAGGTGAGGGTGTTCTCGAGGTAGCTGGACGCAAACAGCGCGTCCTTACCTTCCAAGATGTCGCCCAGGTTGTAGGTGTCGGCACGGTTGGCCAGCATGTCCGGGATGCGGAACTTCTCCCCGGCTTCGGTGTAGGGATTGCCCGCCATGCACACCGCAAAGCGCTTGCCGCGCAGGTCGTAGGTGCGGGTGTGGCCACCCCACACGCCCTCCATGCGACGCTGGGCGTCACACATCGAGATGAACTTCTGCAGCAGCTCGGGATGGGTGTGCTGAATGTCGTCCAGGTAAAGCAGCACGTTGTTGCCCATCTCGAGGGCGAAGTTGATCTTCTCCACTTCCTGCCGCGCCGTCGCGTTGGGCGCCTCCGCCGGATCGACCGAGGTCACCGAATGGCCCAGCGCCGGGCCGTTGACCTTGACGAAGACCAGGCCAAGACGGTTCGCGACGTACTCCATGAGGGTCGTCTTGCCGTAGCCCGGCGGCGAGATCAGCAGCAGCAGGCCCATCTGGTCGGTGCGCTTGTCCTCGCCCAGAGCGCCGATCTGCTTGGCCAGGTTCTCGCCGATCAGCGGCAGGTAGACCTGGTCGATCAGCCGGTTGCGCACGAAGGCGCTCATCACCTTGGGCTGGTACTCCTCCAGCCGCAGCGTCTCACGCTCGCGCTCGAGCGTTTCGTGGCGGGTCTCCTGGAAGTGGCGGTAGCCCGGCACCCGCTCCTGACGGAAGGTCGACAGCCGCGACAGCATCTCGTCGAGCCGCAGCCGCAGGGTGCGGTGCTCGATGCGCGCATGCTGACCGAGCAGCGCTTCGACCTCGACCGAGGACAGGGCGTTGGACGTCGACCGCTCGAGCCGGCCGTCGGTGAGCAGCAGCACCACCGCCTCCTCGAGGTTCGGAGCGAGCTCTTGGACCGACGCGTCGGCCTGGTCGAGGAAGGCGCTGAGCCACGCTCGGGCCAGGCGGTAGCGCTGCGGCAGGTCATTCTCGAGCTCCTGTAGATCCTCGTCGAGCTCGCGGCGATTCTCGAACGTCTCGAGATGATCGAGGAAAGACTTGCGCAGCCGCTCGGCCTCGGCGCTGGTGACGAAGCGCAGCGGCTTCTTGGCCAACTCTTCGAACAGATAAGCGCCGGCGCGCAGGCCCTCGTGGCCATCGATCGCCAGACCGTGCTCGCCGAAGAAATCGCCGATCGCCGTCGCCAGCTCGCGGTGGAAGCGGGTGATTGCCGGGCTGTGGGCGAAGGCGTGGCGCAGGCGCCCCAGGCTGCGCGCCCTGCGCTGCCACAGCAGCCGCGACGTCGGTTCAGTGAAGAACGCCCAGAACAGGCAGGCGAAGGCCCGCGGGCGAGGCGCGAAGCGCAGCAGATCGGCGGTCGAATAGAGCGCCAGCAGCTTCTCGAGGATCAACGCCGCGTCGTGATCGTGCAGGCCGCGCTCATAACCCTCGTCGTAGCGCTCGGCGGAGTACTGGCGCACCAGGGCGAGCAGCCCGCCTTCCGACACGACGGCCTCGTGCAGCGCCGAGACGGTGAGGCCGGCGGCCTCTTCTTCGGCGTCGAACAGCATCGACGCCGCCAGGTATTCGCCGCGGTAGACGTCTTCCGTCTCGGACACCAGCAGCTGATCCCAATACTCCCGCGTGGCTTCGAACTCGGCGTCGGTCACCGTCTCGTAGAAGTCGGTGCCGGAGATGTGGAAAGCCATGGCGGCCTCGCCGTTCTTGGCCCCGGGGCTCGGCACCATCGTGAGGTCGAAAGGCTGGGTGTTGACGCTGAAGCGGTGACGCCCCAGGCGGATCACCGCCGCGCCGTCTTCGAAGATGTCCTGACGGTCGCGCAGGCCGCGGGCCGCATCTTCACGGGCGCTCTTGAGGCGCGAGTCGAGCTCGTCCGCCCTAACGCTATCGGCCAGGTCGCGCAGCTCCTGCGAGATATCCCGCACCTTGGCGACCATGGCGTCGCCGGCGAAGTAGGCGTTGAGCTCGTCGGTAGAGCCCAGCCCCGCCGCCCGCCGCACCAGGCCTTCGAGGATGCGCTCGGCGGCCTGCATCAGACGGCCGACGCGACGCTGGCGAGCGTCGAGCAGCGACTGCTTTTTCGAGCTCAGCGCCTCGTAGACTTCTTCGCGCTTGGTAGCGAGCTCGACCACGAACTCGTCGAGATCGCCGAAGCGGCTCTCCAGGTTCTCGAGCTGCAGCAAGAGCTTCGAAAGCTGCTCGTCGCACTTCTCCGGCGTGTCGGCCAGCGCGATCGCCCCCGAGACGCTCTGGCTGAACAGCTTGAACTGGGCGCCGAACTCGGCCGTGCTCTCACGCGAGCGCAGCTGCTTGGCGTGCGAGGTGAGCAGGGCGCGACCGCGGTTGAGCGAGCCGAGCACCTCGGAGATGCGCTCGAGGATCGACGTGCGCACCGTCGGGTCGTCGATCTCGAGGTTGCCGAGGATGTCGGTGAGCAGCTCGAGAGCGTCGCCGATACCGCCGAGCCCTTCCTCGATCTCGGCCGCTTCGGTGGTCTTCTCCACCTTCTCGATGCGGTCGACCAGGCGCTCGATCTCCTGGTGGTAGGGATCGAGCGCGGCGTCGGTCTCGAGGAACGAGATGGTCTCGCGACCCAGCTTCTCGAGCTCGGTGACCACCTGCTGCTCGAGCTCGTCGAGGCGGGGGCGATCGACGTATCGCACTTCCCGCAGGCTGATCAGGTGGCCGCGGTGCGAGCGCAGCTCGGCCAGCCCGTCGACGAAATGGCCGGTCGTAGACTTGGCCACCGAGCGCACCTGCTGGAACAGCTCCTGCGAGCGACTCTCCGCCTCCGCCATGGCGTCGCGCGCCCGCTGACGCACCTGCCGTACCTTCTCGTACTCGTCGATGATCAGCTCGGCGGTAGCGCGGATCTCGCTCAGGCTCGACGCCAGGTCGCCGACCTCGTCCTCGCCCATCCAGTAGTAGGCGTCGAGAGCGCGCACCGAGCTGGCGATGAGGTCTTCGTAGCCCTGAGCGCTGGCCTCCTGATCGAGGGTCGCGCGGCTGATCGACAGCGCGTCCGAGATGCCGCGCACCAGGTCGGCATTGCCGATGTTCTCGAGCAGGCTGTCGCCGGTGGGCGCCTGGGCCGCGAACTCGTCGCTGGTGAACGGCGTCTGCCAGATCTGCATCGGGTGGACGCGGGTCGGCTCGCTCGACGCGTCGCGGAAGATCACCAGCTTGCCGTCTTCGAACAGGCAGAAGCCGTGGCAGTGCAGCGGGCTCTGCACCTGCTTGCGGATCATGTTGTACGACAGCAGGATGCTGCGCCCCTCGACCCGGTCGTGGAACACGTAGAGCACGTCTTCGCCGTTGGGCGACTGGATCACCCGCATGTACTCCATGTCCTCGACGTTGCCTTCGAAGGACTTGGTCTCGCCGCTCTCCAGGTAGTAGCCGCCGGGGAAGATCAGGCCGTGGTCTTCCGGCAGCAGCAAGCAGGCCTGGCCGATGGCGTCGATGCGGTCGACCCTCAGGGTGCGGGTGTTGAAGATCAGATAGCGCCACGCCGTCTCGTTGTAGGGCAGCACCTTGAGCAGGATCAGCGGCCCCACTTTGGCGTAGTGGATCTCGGCATCATCGAGGCTCTGGTCGGGATCGTCGACCAGCTCACGGTAGATTCCCCGGCCGTCCTCGGTGTTGTCCTCGACCTTGACCGTCAGATCGCCGCCGACGGTCTCGACGAATACCTCGTCGAGTATCGACACGTGAGGGTGGCGCCCATACACGTTGTTGTCGCGCGTGGTCAGCGTCCACTCGAAGTCGTGCGACGGCGGAAAGACGTGGTCGCGCTCGCCGCGGTTGTCGATGTAGGTGACGCGACCGTCGGGATCGACGCTCCAGCGGAAGACCTTGATATCGGTCACCGAGCGTCCGGTCTGGAAGATCGCCAGCAGCTTGCCCTCAAGGCGCCTGAGCTGGAGAAGACGTGTGTCTTTGTAGTACTTGTAGAGCTCGTGGAAATCGCGCACGAAGGCCGCGTCGGCCAGGAAATTGCCGTCCTCCGCCGCCCCGACGGTCTCGAAGGCGAAGCCGGTGTCGGTCTCGCTGAAGCGGTGGAGGCTCAGCACATCCTCCACCTGGGTCTCGGTCTTCAAGCCGATGAAGACGTTGTAGCCGAACAGCAGCGTGTCGCCAACGTCGCGGATGTCGCGCGGCACGCAGTTGTGCTCGGTGCGGATGCGCTCGTTGCCGAGCACCGTGGTCTCGGTGCCGCCGAACAGCTCGAGACGCTGCGCGTTGAGCCCGTCGGCACTGGCGCGCAGGGCAGCCGAGTGCTCGAGCAGCCGGTCGCGCAGGATCTCGTAGGTGCCGCGATCGAGCTGGGCTTCGTCAGCCTCAGCTGACGAAGCAGCAGCCGATGCCTCGTCCATGCCGGCGCTCGCCGCGCCGCGTTCTGAATCGGAGCTCATGCTCCCGACCTCAGCCGATCAGCTCGTCGATCTGAACGTCGCCGAGACCCAGCCGCTCGGCAGCTTCCAGTAGCTGCCCCAGCTTGGTCTTGCGCTCGTCGTCGGCGCCGACCATGACCTTGCCGAGGATCGCTGACACCGTCAGGCTCTGGACGTCGCTCGAGGACATCGCCGGCCGCGTCAGCACATCTTTGAGGTCGGCGACAAAGCTCTCCTTGCCGCCCAGGTAGTCGCCGAGCAGCTTCTGGCTGGTCTCGCTCTTGTCGACGAAGCCGTCGACCGCCTTGCCCATGCCGATCGAGTTGACCAGGCGATCGAAGAACACCGAGTCGCCACCGACGATGTCGATGCTGGCGTTCTTGAGTCCTTCGCCGACCACCATCGCCTGGGCCTCGGCGACCTGGCGCTGAACGTCGATGCCCGTGAGCTCGATCTCTTTTTGCGCCTCGAGCCGCAGGCGGTACTCCTCATGCTCGCGGCTGGCGTCGTCGAGGGCTTTCATCGACTCCGCCTTCTCGGCCAAACCAGCGGCTTCGCCCATCAGCTTCTCGCGGATCGCCTCGCCCTCGGCGATACCGGTCTGACGCAGCACCTGGGCCTCGGCCGCGCCCTTCTTCTCGATCGCCGCGGCGTCGGCTTCCTTGACCCGCACCTCCGCCATGCCGAGCTTCTCCACCGCGTCGGCTTCGCGCTCCTTGACCTGCACGTCGGCCAGGCCGGAGGCGGCCTGCTCGGCCTGCACGCCCTCGGCCAGGCGGATCTTGGCCTTGGCTTCTTTGTCGGTCGCCTCGAGCTGGGCCTCGGCCAGGATCAGCTGCTCGCGCGCCTTGTGCTTGGAGGCCGCTTCCGCCGCCTCGGCCGCCTTGATGTCCTTGACCAGGGCTTCCTGGGCCTCGGCCTCAGCACTGATCACCGTCGCCTCCTTGGTGCGCTGGGCCTCTTCGACCACCCGCAGACGCTTGATGGCCTCTTCCTCTTCCGCCACCGTCTTGTCGACCGCAACGCGCTCGCGGATCACGTTGGCGATGTCGCGCTTCTCGTGCTCGACTTCTTTGTCTTTGGCGATGCGCTGCAGCTCGGTCTCGCGCTCGCGGCTGATGACCTCGATCAAGCGGTCTTTCTCGACCCGCTCGTGCTCCACCGCCACCACGCGCTCGCGGTTCTTCTGCGCCACCTCGACCTGGCGCTTGAGGTTCTCTTCCTGCACCGCGATGTCTTCGTCGGATTTGATCCGGGCGCTCTCGGCGCGCAGCTTCTCCTCGGCCTGGACCTTCAGCGTCTCGGCCTGCTCGCGCGCCTGCACCGTGGCGATCTCACGCTTCTGTTTGGACTCGGCATCCGCCTTTTGACGCTCGAGCTCGAAGATCGCCTCCGCCGCCTCCACATCTTGCTTGGTAATCTGCTTCTTCTCGTTATTCTGGAACTCGTTGGTCTTGATGTGCTCGATCGCGGTGAGATCCGTAATCTTACGAATGCCCTGAGCGTCGAGAATGTTGTAGTCGTCGAGCTCGGTGAGGGGCGTCTGCTCGAGGTAGTCGATGGCGCAGTCCTCGAGCGAATAACCGTTCAAATCCGTGCCGATCACTTCGATGATGCGGTCGCGCAGATCCTCGCGTTGGGTGTAGAGGTCGACGAAATCGAGCTGTTTACCCGCGGTCTTCAGAGCCTCTGAAAATTTCGCGCTGAACAGCTCTTCCAGGGTATTTTGATGCGACGCTCGCGCACAGCCGATACCCTGGGCAACTTTGATCACGTCTTCTTCAGTTTTGTTGACCCGTACGAAAAACGTAATTTTGATATCCGCACGAATGTTGTCGCGACAGATCAGGCCATCGGAACCGCTGCGGTCGATCTCGATCGTCTTGACGGTCATGTCCATACGCTCGGCCTTGTGGATGATCGGAATCACCAAGCCACCCGTGAAGCTGACATGAACCTTACCCGTCATAACATTACTAATGATCAGAGCCTTGCCCTGTTCAACCTTGACGATACCTATTGCCATCGAGGTCTCCTCATGCGGTACCCACGGCCCGACGTACCTGCCGCCATCGAGCCGTAAAAGAAAGAATCAATCCGCGTCAGCGTGAGCAGCAGCCGAGAGCGCCGCCATCTCATCATCCACTGGCAGAACATAGAACACTTCGTATTGGGGATCGTACTCGAAGATCAACGCCTTCGACCCCCGCGTCAGATCATTGGCGTGCAGACAGCGCGCCTGAATCAGAATCGCCGAGCCATTGTCGCGCACCTCGGCCTGGCCAAACTTCTCGTCGACCCTGAGCGTCGTGACAACGCAAACCTTGTCCACCAGATCCTTACGACCCGTGACCGGGGCGATGCGAAACAGCTTGCGCACCGGGCGCAGCGCAACCGCCGTCGCCCCCAGGGCCAGCACCGTGGCGCCTGCGCCAATACCCAACACCGTCGCCGCACCGGTGACCGCCGCCGGCAGGAAGCTCATCCCGAGGTAGGAGAACACCCAGCCGAAGGCGGCGATCGAGGTGCCGATCATCGACAGCGGCACCCCGGCCAGCCCCAGACACCCCCCGCGCTCCCCAAGGCCCTCCACCACCCCTTCCGCCGCCCCTTCGACGCTGGCTGCCGAGCCTTCGAACAGGCCATCGATGATGTCGAACAGGCCATCGATGATGCCGAGGTCGAGCAGGCCGAGAAACACGGTCGTCCAGTAGACCGCGGCGACGATGAGGATCCAGCTGAAGATTGTCGTCGGCATGGTGAATGCCGCTTGGAGAAACTCGCTCATGGTGCTCCTGCCGAAGGGTTCGGGCGTCGGATCATGCAACAACTTACGGCGAAAACCGGTGGCCTATTCGATCACGGCCGGAGTGATTTGTCCTGCCGGTGTCCCGTCGGTGGTCGGCGTATGCCCGCGCGCAGATCCACGGGTTGAGTAATGGCTGAGCAGCCCGAATCCCTCACGTGACGCGCGGGGAGCTCCGCTGCGCCGGCCAGGCGGCTCCGATCAGCTCAGAATCGCAGTCGGTCACAAATCCCAGCAGATTTGCAGGAATTTGGCTCGAAAAGGCGCCTCCTCAACACTGAGGGTGGGGTTAGTGAAATCTCAGGAGGGCGTCCTCAACGCTAAGGACACCCTTCTGCCGCGGAGAAATGGTCGCCTTCGGAGGAAATGCAAACGACCCAGGCGTCTCGAGTCGCTTGCCTCGTGGCTTTGTTGGCGACCTGAGGGTCTCGGGTCGCCGTCTTCACCGTTGAGAGCGGGATCTGAGAATCCCGGGAAAGCGTCCTCAGCGATGAGGAGAGGGTCTGAGATTCCGCGGAGGGCGCCCTCAGTGGTGAGGACGGAGCTCAGCGACAGCTAGAGGATCGACTTCAGCAGTGAGAAGGCGAGCTTGCGCTCTCAGATCGCTTGCCAAACGGATAGGAAGACGAGCTGGGACGCTCGGGTCGTCGTCTTCAGCGGTGAGGACGGGAGCTGGGAGCGTCGACTCGCGTCCTCAGCGGTGAGGGCGGGGAGTTGGGAGCCTGGGGTGGGCGTTTTCAATGGTGAGGATGGGGAGCTGAGAGTCTGAGGTAGGCGTCCTCAGGGATGAGGACGACAGCCTGCGGCAGGTAGAGGCTCACCGTCAAAGGAGTGAGCCCGCAGGGGAACTCGGACGCTCGAGCCGTCACCTTCGTTATCGAGGAGGGAGCCTAGAAGTCTCCGGGCGCCGGCAACGCCGCCCACCTAATCATTGAGCGCTAAAATAGGTCTCGTAGAGGCATTCGTAGGTGCACTGCTAGAAGACACCCTGGAGTAATCCATGCGCATTTTCATCTCCTCGACGTCTGAAGATCTATCTGAACATCGAGCTGCTGCCATTCAAGGCTTGAGACGCCTTGGACATGAAGTCATAGCCATGGAAGACTTTACGGCCGTCGGCTCCTATCCCGTCGACCGCGTGCTAGAGCTTGTAAGGGAAAGTGACGCCTTCGTAATGCTCATCGCATGGCGCTACGGTTTTGTACCCACTCCAACCAACCAGGAAGGACTACCGCAAGGTTCAGTTGCCGGAGAGACATCCATCACAGAGTACGAGCTCTTGGCGGCAAAGGAAAAGGAGATCCCAATCCTCGTATTCTTGCTAGGAGAGAACGCACCTTGGCCGCCGCATTATATTGATGGCTTCGCTGGCCAAGGATCAATCGATCACGTACTTCGCCTTCGCACCCAGCTGATGAACGACTATGTCGTCTCTTTTTTCTCGACACCTAGTGAGGTTGAAAGCGCGGTAACTGCGGCGATAGCCAACACTCGTATCTCTGGCCAGGTAGCAGCAAATCTCGTTGAGCTTGGTGCCCCAGTACAGGGCGGCCAGTCCATTCCAGATTCAAGTTATGCTGGCGATCTGACTCAAGTAGCAACAACTGCTCGAGAAATGAGAGTCGTTACAATAGACATCTCTACCGAATGGTGGTCAACCCGGCTTTTTCTTCTCTCATTCCTGCTCGAGAGCCTGACTCAGGCCACCCGAATACTGATTCAAAGAGAGGCCGATTTTGTCGGGCTCCTGCCCGTCGAAACAGCCATAAAAACACTCTCGAGCTACCATGCGGAGCTCCAACGCTTTAGCCGCAAGATGAAACGCAGGGTTGCTATCGAGTCCGATGTGACAAACGAAGCACAGGCAATCGTAGACATTTTCAAACAGGAATTCTCGTCGACTGAAGAGTTCTCAGTCAAACTTGACGTAAACGAGGCAAACTTACAGCGCTGGTTTGGCGAAGCGATGATTACATCGCCGATCCGCATTGACGACCTTTCAGCGGCCAGCGCGCTCGATCTGGTCAGGCTCCTGGATTACCCAAGTCACTTCGTGCCCGTTCTTTCGGGTAGCGATAACCGAGTCTCTAACGCTGCAGCGAAAGTGAACGTAATTGACACAAGGGCACTTAGTGAGGAGCTTGCCAGAGCTTATGTAAAGGAGCTTCTCGACACTCTCGTTCGCCACTAGGAGGTCGAACTGGACCAACCCGCGGTGTCACCCAACTCGAAACCGTCCGCGAAGAGCACCCTGGGGATTGTGGCCTGCTCGCATTCATAGGTCTCGGCGATGCGGCGACCAGTTCGATCACCTCGAGATCGGTGGCAAGACCTGGACCGCATGACTTTAGACTGCCTGGCAGAGCTAGCTGTCTGCGACCTCAACGGGCTCGCTCATCTGCACGAGGTCCGCTAAGCGCTCGGAAACGTCTGCTGCGGTGGGGTCTATCCACAAAGTTGCCTTGACGAAGTAGGGTCCGGGTGGCAGGGCGGGCGGAATCCGCAGTGACAGCTCGTGTACGGAGAGGGGCGCCGTGGTCTGGATGTCCGAGGTCACACTACAGTCAGCGATGCTGTTCGTCTCCGCTGAGACCAGCGTGCATCCAAGAGTCATGCTCCGTTGATCTCCCGCTGCGATGGAGCAGCGCACATTGATCGACTGTCCGGGACGGATGAAGCTCGGAAGCGCCTCGACCGAAACGAGGTAGGGGACGAAGATACTGCCCCCCGTGCGAGCTAGATCGAAGTAGCGGGTCCCCAGTAGGAAGTACTGACGTTTTTTGAAGGAGCGATAAGAGGCTGAGACTTCTTCCAGGTGGTCAATCGTCCGCGATTGGACGGCGTGGACATGGTAGGCTTTCAGGTTTCGCTCTCGGACTCTGAAGAAGAACTCCAGATCGTCCGGCATCAGCAACAGGCCTTCACCGTAGCTCTCACGGAAACCGCCGATCTCCTCGTAGAGCGAGCGGCGAAATGTCATCCCGCCGCCTCCCGCCGGACACCCTATCCAGTCCCGCACCTGCTGTCCTGTCTCCAGGCGGATCAGAGGCAGCTCCTGGATACCGACGTGGTTGACGATTTCCGTGGAAGCGATACCGACGCTGGAGCACGCGTCAAGTAGCCCGATCAACTCCTCGAGCCAGTCCGGCGTCAGCATCTCGATGTCGTTATCGAGCTTCGTGAAGAAGCTCGAGCGGGGATCCGCGGCCCGGAAGCCCGCGTTATAGCCTGGAGAGGTTCCCAGGTTCTCGGTCAGCAGGACGAGGCGATCGATGAGGCCCTCGCTCTGAAGGATCTTCAGCTCGTCGATTGTCTGTAAGCTGGAGCCATTGTCCACGACGATGATCTCTCGTGGCACGCCGGCTGGAGTGTTGCTGAGGGCGCGAAGGGTCGAGCGGGTGGACCTGGGGCGATTCCAAGATAGAACGACAATGGAGACCAGTGGACCTGACATGGAAGGATTGAGAGCTCTTGCCGCTTGATTAGTGCGCACGCGCGAGCGCTAAGCGGTGGAGTGCCCTCGCGCTCATGGTGCGTCAGGTGTGCCGGAATATCTGCTGGATGGCCGCGGTGTCCGGGGCGAGGCTAGCCAGCGCCAAGTTTTCCTCGACGTGTTGGGAGCGCCCCATTCCCACCAGCACACTGCCGACCCCGGGTATGGAGCGCACGAACTGCACAGTACGCTGTACATCGCTGGACAGCGCGGCGAAGGCTCGCTGAATGGGCGGGGGCAGCCGCCCGAGGATGCGCCCCTGAAGCAAAGGGGCGGAAGTCACGATGTGGATGCCATGGGCCTGCGCGACTTCCAACAGAGTGCACCAGCGGCCGTCGTACCATTGATTGGCGAGCATGTAGGGTTCGAGCGCCTTCAAGTTCAGCGGCAGCTGAAGGAAGCGGAAGTGGTGCCGCGGGCCGCCCACCTCGACCGCCCACCTGACGACCTCGTCGAGCGACAGGTATTGCGGATGATCTTTACTTTCGCGAAAGGCGACCCAGGTCGCCAAACCGTAGCTGGCGATGTGTCCTTGCTGGCAAGACTCTTCGAGAGTCGCCATGGCGGCGCGAAGGCGGGACTCAAAGGACGCCCGATCGACGAATCGGAGCTGCTCTTCGGGGTTGTGCAGGTAAAAGACGTCGATGGTCTCTAGCCCAAGGTTGACGCGACTCCTGGCAACCTGGTCTCGCAGAAACGCGGGAGCGATGCAGTGCTTCTCGACCACCTCGCCGGGTGCGAGCTGTAAGCGCTCCTCGTACTGCTCGTACAGATACCGGTCAGCATCCTGGGGCAGCTCGCCGTCGAACGGCAGGTAGCCGGCTTTGGTCGAGACGACGAGCTCGTTGCGCCGGTTCGTATCCGCACAGACCGTACGCAGGGCCGCACCGACGCACCGCTCGGCACGCTGATGGCGGTAGTTGATCGCTGTGTCAATGAGGTTGCACCCGAGCTCAGTGGCTCGAACGATAGCGCTGCTGTAGGAAGCATCGGCGTCGCTGGTCGCGGGACCCATGAAGGTACCGATACCGATCGACGAGACCTTCGGACAATGCGTGTCACGAAAGTGCTCGGAGTGAGCTATGTGCTGGAGACGCCGGGCGTAATCAGCCGTTGCGGCGACCGTGGCTCGGCCAGGAATAGAGGCGACTGCATCGGCAGAGAGCACAGACGAGTGCTCGCGTAAGCTCACGTGAGTTAGACAGCCTGGCGCAGCACCGAGGGCCCCGTGGCCAGCTTTTGTAGGAGATCTCCCATCCATTCGAGGAACATCCGCCCTGCCTTGCCGAGGCTCTCAGGGTGTCTCGACGCGAGGTCGATGAGACGGTTCGCGCGTTCGCCGGCAGCGCTCGTATCCACGAGAAGCTGCGAACGCTGGCACGGACCATAGCGCGCTTGGAGCTCCGGTGACGCTGCCTCGGATGCCACCGAGTACAGGGCGAGGGCGACATAGACATGGGCCGCCGTGAGCGCCCTGTTCATCGGCCAGGTCACCGTCTCGGGGTGCCAGGGCGGATGAACAAGAGGAGAGGTCTTCTCGGAGTAGCCCCGAGCCATGATCGAGTGCGTATGCTCGAGCTCGACGAACTTGAGGTGCATGCACTCGTGGAGGATGGCCTCTGCGATGGTCCAGGGGCTCTGCACGATGCTTCGGGCCAGAAAGATCGCCCCGGGAATGGGGGCGAAGGTCGTGGAACCGACCTCGCTGTAGAAGTCGTCGACCAAGAGGAAGTGGAGATGAGCCACCGCGCTGTGCGCAGCCATAGGGAGGAGCTCCTGAAGGAGCGCCAGCCCCTGGCTGATAGCGGCCTCAGTCTCCGCATCCGCGAGGTAGACGCGCGGCTCCGGCAGATGATTCCGCAACATCGCAGCGAAGGCGCGGTCACGGGCTGTCCGGGCACTCGCATTGGACCAGTATCGGATGGGCCGATCGAGAAGCTCCTGTCGGAAGCTGTCCGTCGAGTCCGAAATATCACGTTTCAGCTCATCGAGATGAGCGCTGTAGTAGGCGAAGAGCTCGAGCTGGTCTTCCGCGAGATTCCGCTCTCCTTCGAATCTGAAGGCCCGAAGCAGGTCGTCGATGGAACCACGGACGACAGGGTCCGCGAAGAACTGATCGGAGTCGTGGCTCGGGTCCGAGTCAAACGCCTGCTGGAGTTGCGCGGCCGCGGGCAGATGTTCCCCCAGCAGCTCTAGGCGGCGGCGGTAGGTCAGGGCAGCTCGCTCGCGGATATAGCCCACGGAGCCAAACGGCAGACTTTGAGCCAACTGCTTCTCTGTAGCGAGCCATTCTGCGCGTGTCTCTGCGTAGCTCATCGAGAAGCGCTCCTCAGGGGTTGAGTCCGACCGGGATGTTCGCTCGGGTGAACAGGCGGCCCGAGCGGGTGGCGGAGTCCGCCAAGATATCGAGACTGGGCGACGCTCCATTCCCGTTGACCATGAACCGATGGGCCACCTGCTTCCGGAGATCGATGAGCACTCTCAACGTATCCTCGGCCCCTGCGGCGGGCGACGGTATGGCCGCATCCCCTCCCGCGAGATCAGCGTCCAGCTGGGCAACCTCGGTGAGGAACGCGGGAATGCCTTTGCCCTGTGGATGCGAAGCAATCGTGGTCCAGTGAGTGAGGATGGACTCCAACGCCTGAGTCTGTCGAGCATACATGTCCACGACCAGTCGCTGAGCCACTTCCCCCTGCCTGGATGCGTCATCCACGGCGCACGCGTCATCGAGCGCCACCAGCATCTCTTGAAGCTGCTTGAGCAGTAGCTTGCCAGCCGGCCCCAAATCCTGGTCACCGACCTCCGCTAGCTTCATCCCGAGAAAGTGTCCCCGATCGAGCGACCGGCGCATCGACAGGCGGGCGTCGTTGACATGGAGGGGACCGAAGCGATGCTCCAGCGCATCAACGCTTCTTTCCGCCCGCTGGAAGAACAAGGCGAGATGCGCATAGACGTGCATAGCGAAGAGGGAACGCTGCACGTCCCACGATGCGGAAGACCAGTGCCACAGCGGATGGATCTGAGCAGACTCCCCGCCCGTATAGTTCGGCCGCAGCAGATTATGTGTCGCCATGACGTCATACAGCTTCGAATGGAGGCCCTCATGTAGGATGATCTCCGCGATGTACCAGGGGTTGGTCAGTGCACTGGGGCTGACGAAGACAACCCCGGGCGACGTGTCGGTGGTACAGGAAACGAGAGGATCGGCAGAGAGAGGGTAGTCGTCGCGCAGACCAGCTTCGTCGCGGGTTGGCTTGGCCCCGACTAGGGTGACGACGTCGATATGTTGCAGGACGCTGGGCGTCAGGATAGGGAAGAGCTCTCCGAGAAGCTCAATTCCCAGGCGGAGATTCCCACATTCATCCTCGGTGGGGTGGCGAAAAACACAGTTGGGACTGTTCTTCAGAAAAACCGTGGGGGTGATGCCCGTGAGGGTTTGATCTCCCTGCTCGCCAGTCCATGCCCAGAGAGTGTGCGAGGTCGCATTCTCGCCATTCTCTTTTTCTACCTCCATCAGCAGGGAGAGTGATGAGAGCTTGCCACCTCTCCAGCCTTCGGCCAGCAAGTTCTCTAGCTGTTCGTAATATTGCTCGACCTGCTCCTGTGAGAGAACCTCCCACGGCTGCTTCAAGTGCCGGGTTGCGGCAAGCACCGCGGAGCGCAAGAACGGATGCTCGAGCACGCGATCGGTCGCCGCCTCATCCAGAGCTCGAATTCGTTCCAGGATCGACGTTGCCTGAGGGAACAAGCGCTGTGAAAGGTCGAGCCGCCGGCTGACGCTCTCAATCACCCTTTGGTGGATGTATCGCCAGTCACCAAAAGGAACACTATTAGTCCACGTACGCTCAACGCTGTCGTTGATAAGGTCGATGTCCACGGTGGTCAGAGTCCATTGTCAACGGGAGTGAGTTGCTCGGCCCGGTGCGGCTTCCTTGACAATGAGCCAGGAAGCCGCACCGCCAAAAGGCAAGCGCGGTCAGCGCACCCTTTCGACTCTAGGCCTAGGCGATGCTGCTGTCCGATTCGGATTCGGTCGTGTACTCGGTGTAGCAGGTGCTGCAGGTCGCTCCACCGGCCACCGCGTCGAGATCTTCCGGATCGAGCTGCAGATCCTCGAGGGCATTCTCCATCTCTTCTTGAGTCTTCTCAGCCATGTCTTCCTCCAATCGGAATGAGAGTTTCTGACCACTCTATGTGGTAATTGATATTGTATTATACTTTGAACATATTGTGTCAACAATAAGTAAGCTCAGTCCTTTGGCGTCATCGAAGAGGCCCCGCCTTTAGAGGCAGATGGAAGACCTAAATAACGGTGTATTAGATATTTATCTCGGAGTCTCGTTCTTCGGGCAGCGAATGATTCTCTCTCGAGCACTGAAGCATACCTAGACTGCAACCGTCCCTGAATCCGCGCCGATTAGGCTTTTTGTAGGCCTCGACGAGGTTCGTACCGCCAGACAGCGCGCTGTGAAGGCGAACCTCTCCTTGGGTTGCCCTTTTAACCGACTACCTGAAACGACGCGAACTAGACCAGCCCGTGGTGTCACCCGACTCGAAACTGTCCGCGAAAATCCCCGTCAGGGGGATCGTGGTCCGCTCGCATTCATAGGTCTCGCCGATGCGGGGACCAGTATCGATTACCTCAAAATCGGTGGCAAAGACCTGGGCCGCCCCGGGGGTGAGGTCGAAGACGCGCGAATTGATCCCCAAATCATCCCAGGTGGTCGTCGTGTAGAGATCGCTTTCGGCGGTCAGTGCGATATTGCCGCCGTCCGCCAAGACCATTCCGTAGCGCTTGAGGGTATTGAGGATGAC
This sequence comes from Acidobacteriota bacterium, assembly GCA_039030415.1. Lineage (GTDB taxonomy): Bacteria > Acidobacteriota > Thermoanaerobaculia > Multivoradales > J023 > JAAELT01. The sequence goes on along the minus strand of JBCCEE010000070.1, from coordinate 9,432 downwards.
CCGTGCAGCGGGTGAGTAGCCGGTGAGCGGGAAGTCGGCGCGCAGGCGCAGACGAGCGCCGTAGGGAACGGTGCCCTCCGGTCCGCTTGGCCCGCCGGCGTGGGAAGCCGGGCGCACATAGAGCCTGCCTTCGACGCCTCCCAAGCTCGGATCGGTAGCCATCCGCGCATTGGGCAGGATGAAGCGGATGGCATGGCCGAGGTCACCGTCACCCGAAGGATCCGCCGAGAGCGCGGCGGCAATCTCGTCGGCATTGAAGAGCAGCGGGGCCATTGGGAAACCCGCCGCGTCGGCGCTCGTGCAGTGTTCGCCGCGTCCCTCGGGCGGATACTCCCCATCGAGATACCAAATCGCGAGACACTGCGCTTCGAGCTGCGTGCCGCCCGACGCGGTCACCCTGTAGGCTTCGTAGAGAATACGGTCTTGCACCACCAAGAGGTGGCAGTCGCCCGACAGATTGTCGCAAGTCAGACCGGTCTCGCCTTCGATCGCGGCGCCGAGCGGCACCGGCATGGCGGTTCCGAGTGGGTCGCAATCGGGCGAGAAATAACCACTCGGATGACTGATGATGGTCCGTGTCGGCGCGTCCGGCGCGGCGTGGACGACGTGCAGACTGAAGTCGATCTGAAAGCGACCTAGGCCGAAACCGCCCAAGCCGGCGAGGGTCGAGATCATCGACGCCGAGCTCGGATGGAGCGCTGCCGTCGCGATGTTCTGGCTCCATACCGCCGAGCCGGTGAAGCGCGGCACGGGCTCGGCATGGGTCGGGACTACGCCAAGGAGAATCAGGAAAATGAGCCTTTTCATCAGCAGTCCTTTGGTGACGTCATTGAAGGAAGATCGACCAGACCGCCGCCGGGGGCATCGAGCTCGATATGAGCCTCGACGCGCGAGGCGGTCAAGGGCGCTGGCAGGATCGCGCACGACTACGAGAGTGTGACTAGGTACCCTAGCAGGGCAACATGAGCCCCGCAGATTCATAGCGATATTACTATGAAAAGAGCCCTGGTTTAGGTGCCGCGGGTCTAGGTGCCGGGGGCTCAGGTACCGCTTGGTTCAGGTGCCTCCGCAATCGGACGGTTCATCCTGGCACGAGGGCCGCCGAGAAAGCGCATGAGCGGCCAGCGGGAAGCCTCGCAGGTTAGCTCGATCTCGGTGTTCAACAGCCAGCAGAGGTTCTCTGCCAGCAGCTGGAAGCGCTCAGGGCGGCCGCCGCGATGTTTCGCTTCGCCCAACCTGAAGCGCAGAGTCGCTCGTTCGCCTGGAGGTACGACGTCCTCCTCGATTCCTGCCACCCGCTGTGCACTCAGCCAGGTCGGATGCCAGAGGCTGGAGTCACGATCGCGAGGATTAGAGGTACCGAGACGCAAATACGTCTCGCGGGTCCACTCCACAGCGCCGGTATTCTCAATCACCAGATACACCTGATCGCCCTCGCAGCCGCTCGAGTCCTCAACGATCCTGGCAGAGTAGAGCTTGAAGACATGAGGACCGAACGTGGTCACCGTGCAGCCGCGGCAGATCGCCGGCAGGCGGCCGTTGAGTAGACCGTCGCGGAACTTGCGGAAGCGTTCGCCATGCCAGATCTCGGCGAAGCTCTCTTGCCCGAGATCGCCCATGACACTGTCATCGTTACCCAGCTTCTGCTCCCAAGGCGAGCAGTTACAGCACGGCAACACCAGACCGTCTTTGTTGATGAAGATGTGCTCCCAGGGCGCCACGCACTGCCGGGTCGACGGCACAACCGCCAGCGCACTGCGGTGTGCTTGGCGGATCGACTCTTGGCTCTGGGCCGGGACCGTCGGCTCCTGGCGACCCAGCTGGTAGCCGAGATAAGGGTGGACCAGCACGGGCAGCTCGTGCGAGTGACACGCTTCGACGACGGCGTCCACCGCCGATCGGATGTCGGCCTCGTTGGGCTCTGCGCCTGACCCCACGTGCTCCTGGCTCAGCTGATCATCCGCATCAACCAGGCCTTGCAAGACGTAACCGCCAACCCCGAGCTCGGCAAGCAGGGATGGAAAGTCTCGCAAGCTCTCGGCGTTGCTGCGCATGACAACAGACGAGACCGTGACCCGCTCGGGTCGCGGAAACCCACCCATCAGTGAGCGCAGGCCGCGCAGGACAGGCTTGAGACTGCGGCCCCGGATCTCGCGGAAGATCTCCGGATCAGGCGAGTCGATCGAGACGTTGATTCTCTGCAGGTGGCGAAGGCTCGCCAGGCTCTTGACCGCTGATGGCGTCAGGTAGGTGCCATTGGTCGAGAAGTTAGTCGAAACGCCATGCTGATCGAGATCGTTGAGGAAGGCCAGAAATCTCGGATGAGAAAAATTCTCGCCCCAGCCATTGACGTTGACGTGCCCGAGGTGTGGTGCCGCCTCGATCACGCGGTCCCAGACCTCGTCTTCCATATGCCCAGCGATCTGGCTCGAACGCGTGCCGCCGAGCAGCAGCGCGCACATTTTGCATTTCAGATTACAGCGGGTCGTAATCTCGACGGACAGGGTCGCAGGAAAAGGCAGGGTCGCAGGAAAAGGCAGGGTCGCAGGATAGGACGGGGTTGCAGGAGATGGCACGGCCGTAGGAGATGAGGATGTCGAAGGCGTCCGCATGGTGACTCCGCTTCACACTCGGTGCCTGGCTCAAGCCCCTATAGAAAAACGTAAGGTAAGTCTTCGATCCTTCAGACCCAAAATATAACATGCTTTAATAGCATAGTCTAGCGTGACCAAGTCGAGGGACCGTTGGCCGCTCGCCATCAGCCGATCAATGTCAGCGCAGCGACAGCCGCTCGCCCAGCGGATCGTAGCGCGGGCACCCGAGCCCGAGCTCAGGTCTGCTCAGAAAGCGACGCGGCCCGCGCGCCGCTCAGTAGCCCCAGCGCGGCCACAGCGCTTCGGTGCCGGTGATCTTGCCCAGCCCTTCGCTGTAGAGGCGCACGGTCTCGACCAGACCGGGCGAGATCAGGTGGCGACCCTGGCGGTCTTCTTTGAACAGGTGCTTCCAGGTCTCGCGCGTGCCGAGGCGGATCTTGCGGCGACAGACCGCGCGCCCGAGACGCGCCAAGCGCAGCTCGAGAGCCAAGGTGCCGCAGGTCGTGAAGTAGGTGCCCGTGGGCAGGTCGCTCAGCCAGGCTTCGAGCTCGGCGCGACTGTTCAGTGTCTGTACCTGATCGGTCAACCCCGGGCTGGCGTCGGTAGCGACGGTGCCGATCGCCAGCGGCCGCAGGTCGACGAAGCCGTTGTTGGCGATCACCCAATCGCGCACCGTCTCGACCTCGAGCCCGTGACGCTCGGCGAGCTCGCCCCAGATCCGATCCAGGTCCCGACAGCGCTCGATAGCGGAATCCACCGGCGCCACGTAAGGGCCGAGCAGCATACGGTCTTTGCCGTCACTCGGGCTGCGGTAGAGCACGGGAATGCCGAGCGAGGTGATGATCTGCAGGTGGCGCGCGATGCGGGTCGCCAGCCGGGCCAGAAAGCGCTCGCGGCCGGGCTCACGGATGGCATGGAAGCGCGGATCGTAACCCAGCAGGGCACCCGCCGACTCCATGGAGTCGACTTCGCACAGCTTCCCGAAGAGCTCCGCCAGCTGCTCGCCGGTGACGCCTTCGAAGTCTTCAAAGCTTGGAATGCGCGTGTGGGTCCAGAAGAACTGATCGAGATCGGCCAGTCCGTCGATCAGATCCCGCTCCGAGATCGACGCGAAGGTCTCGCTGAGCTCGCGCAGTCGCAGCACCAGCAGCAGCAGCCCGAGCTCGTGCATGCGTGCCTGGTGGGTGGAAGACCCCAACGCCTGGTACGCCTGGACAGCGAACGCTCCATGGTGGGCCCGCACCAGCTGCGGGTAGCTGTCGAGCAGTCGCAGCGCGAAGTAGGAGTTCTCGGTCTCGGTGTAGTACGAAAACTTGTCGTGGAACCAGTCGGCGCGGCGCTCGGGGCCGAAGACCGCATGGCGCACCAGCACCATCGCCAGCTCCTCGGGAATCGCCACCTTCATCACGTGGTAGAGCGCGACGCAGTTGCCAACGGAGAAGATACCGTTTTCACCGGAGCGGATGGCGACGTCGACGATCAGCTCCTTACCGGCGCCGAGATCGATCGGCGCGTCGGGATCGGGTGCGGCTTCCGGTGTGAAGCCGTTGGGCTCTTGCTCGGGCGCTGTTTCGTCAGTGGCCTCGCCATCGAGCTCGGCCGCCTCTTCTGAGGCTTCTTCGCCCGTCTCTTCCTTGGACGCCTGTTCCTCGGCCGCAGCGGCTTCGCTCGTCGCTTCGTCGACCGCTTCGGGTGTGCCGTCTTCTTCGGCCGTCTCTTCCTCGTCCGGCTCCTCGAAGATCAGCGGCACCCGCACGTTGGGATAGAGCAGGATGTTGGCGCTGTCGACGTCGCTGGCGGCGACGGGCGGCGGCTCGATCGCCTCGACGCGCTCGGCGAGCTTGCGCCGTACCGCGCGATCGAGCGGCAGGCGCTGACGAAACTCGACGCCGTCGATGCCGATGGCGGCGGCGGTCTCCAACACGTCGAAGCCGTGGTCGAGGTAGAGCTGGGTGAGCTCTTCGGCGAAGTACTTCTTGTCGACCAGTCTCTTGCCGAGAGCGCTGTGGGCGAAACCGAGACGGATCTCCGGCCGCCCTCCGTCGACCCGATACATGCCGCCGACGGCAGTGGTGTGAGCGATCACCACGTGGCGGGCGTGGCGCTGCTGGATGACCGCTAGACCGCGGATGAAGGTTCGCAGGAAATCTTTCTTGACGCGCTGCAGGGTGGCGTGGTCGAAACCGCCCTTGGCCAGCAGTCGATCGATGGCGCCCAGGGTGTAGGTCGCGACGCTGGGCAGCGGGATCGCTACCATCACAGCGTGCAGCAGCGCCTGGTCGAGCCCCTCGACGAAGCTCAGGAAGGGGCAGGGCTGCTCGGCGAGCTCGGCCTGCAGGGCGGCCTCCAGATCCATACCCGGGTGCTCGGCCTGACGGCGCGCAGTGCGCTGTTCGAGATCTTGCGGCACTTGCAGTTGCAGCAGGTCGAAGCGAAGGTCGATGCGGCCGTCGATTCGATAGTGACGCCGGGGCTCGATCTTCTCGATCTCGACCTCTTCGCCGAGCGCCAGGTAGAGACGGCTGGCGAAGTTCGAGATGTCTTTGTCGGCGATGCCGGTGGCATAGATCTCGCCGGCGAGCGGCGGCTGGCGCAGCTCCCGCGACATCAAGATGATGCGACACAGCTCGAGCACCGAAGCGCCGCCAACGGCTCCAGTGCCGCCGAACACCACGAAGCGAATCGGTTGCGAGCTACCGCCAGGCAGTAGGCGGTTGGCCAGTAGGTGCTCGAGCGATTCGAATTCGTGGTAGAGCGTTCTCATAGTCTGAACAGATCAGTCGGCCTGGAGGGGTCAGTCGGTCTCGAGCGGCGCCTCTGGCGCAGCGCGATGTTCCTTGTCTTGCTTCGGTGTCGAGAAGGATGAATCGTGGTGCCGGAACGCTCTAGTCTATCCGCTAATGCCGCAGGCAGCGCGATGTCGACCGCGCGGACCTCAAGAGACCACCGGTGACGTGAACTGCGGGTCCAAGGTGTCCTGGCCTCTCAGGGCATCCGGCGTGGTATCACCGGCTGCAGACTCGGCCACGAGCTCGCGCACCGCCGGCGCCATGCAGGCGGCGATCCGGCGTGCCGTATGCTCGGCGTCCGGCAGCAGCCGCGCCAGACCGCGCTCGCGATCGACCTCACACAGCAGATCCTTGCGGATTTCGATCCCCAGGCAGCTCGTGCGCTGGGTGGAGAAGCGGTAGTCTGTCAACAGCTGTTCGCGCTGTGCTTCCGTGAAGCGCCGGATCTTACTGTAGGCGCGGCGGGCCTCGGCGAACAGCTCTTGGGAATCTCGGGGCGCCTCGCGGTAGCGGTGCAGAAAGGCGCGCAGACGCTCCGCTTCGCCCGAGCGCCGCGTCACGTCGAGCAGCAGCTGCCACACCCGCTGGTAGCCCGGCTCTTCCCAATGCTCCGGGAAGGCGGCCAGGAAGCGCTCTCGCAAGTAGCGGAAGAATAGCCACACCTGGGCGCGGATCTCGACCGAGCCCTCGGGCATGATGTAGGGGTAGTTCAAGGCCGTGCGCCAGCCGTCACGCTCGAGATCGGCCAGCATGCGGTAGGACAGGTAGCGCTGGCAGGTCGTCTCGCACAGCTCGGGCGGAAACAGCGGGTCGAAGATGTAAGGCGGCATCGTCGAGGTCCACTGATACTCGAGCGAACGCGCCACCAGGCTGATTTCCGGACGCTCGGTGCCAGAGCTGTTGCACGGATCGTAGGAGTGCACCGCAACGGTCAGTCGGCGGCGCGCGAACTGGTCGACGAACGTGCGGGACGCGCCGTCGTAGTAGCGAGCTAGCAGCTCGTGGCGCTCCTGCTCCGACAGCAGGTGCTCCAACGGCGGGAAGATGGCGTGCCGCCGCAGGTATTCCGCCCCCACCGACGAGCAGCCCGGGAAGCGCCCGAAGTCCATCACCACCCGCGCCAGGTTGACGCGCGTGTAGCTCGCCGCGCCGATCTCGCGCGCCAGCTCGCGGGCCACCAGATTGGCTCCCCAATCCCGCTCGCGAATGTAGGCGCGAGAGATCTCGGGCTGCGCCAGGACCTCGGCAGTCCGTTCGCCGAAGAGATGGCGCGGAATTTGACTTCCGTCGTGAATGGTGAAGATCAGGGCACGATCGGCCCCCGGGCTCGGGGTGCGGCTGCCGACGGCAACCTCTTCGACCATACGTAGATCTTCAGTGACTTCAGGCTTCGGGTTCAACGACTCTCTCCTCACTGCTGGTCTCCGCTGCTGCAAACTGTCGGAGTGTGGCCCACGCGCTCAGTCGTGCTAGCGGGCACACCATCCGCGGTGCGGACGATCGGGCACACGGGAGGCCAGGCTCGAGGTGCGACCCGCGCACTTCGAAGTTACAGCCCAGCTTTGGTGCAGGTTCCGATCATCCCTGGAAGGCAGCAGAGTAACTCAGGTTCGCGCGTTTCGCGATTCTGTGCTGAGCCAGAAACCGTTTACCGCGCGAATGATTCGACGGATCAATTGTACTGATGCCGAGACAACGAGGGAACCCCCGCCGCCGTGGCAAATGCTGCCTGCTCTACCTTGCGAGACACATTACTGCCCGCAAATAGGAGGCTGCTTGGCTCTAGCCTCGCTCGACGCTCGCCTGTTGAAACAACGCCCGATCTTCGAGGCGAAGTGCCGACAGCCGGCTGCCCCACACGCAGCCGCTGTCCAGGCCGATCGCCCTGGGCTCGACCCGCAGGCCGAGCGCCGCCCAATGCCCGAAGACCACCGTCACGTCCGAGCTGTGGCGCTGCGGGTGCTGGAACCACGGCAGACAGCCCGGCGGAGCACCTTCCGGCGGCCCCTTCCATTTGCATGGCTGGCCGGTGGCGTCACAGGTTCGCAGGCTGACAAAGGCCGAAAGACGCTCGCGCATGGGGCGCCAAGGGCTGTCCGCGGCCTGCTTGGCACCGCGCTCGAGGAGCGGCCTGCGATGTGCGGGGTCGCGCAGAATCGGTTCGAGGTCACGGGCGTGGCGTTCGGCGTCGTGCGGCGTCCAATGCGGCAGCAGGCCGGCATGGACCAGCAGCACGTCTTCCTGGTGATATAGCAGCGGGCGACTCGCCAGCCATGCGATCAGCTCCTCGCGATCCGACGCCGCCAGCACCTCTTGCAGGGTGTCTTTGGGGCGCTCGCCGGCCACTCCATCGTGCCGCGCGATCAAATGCAGATCGTGATTGCCGAGCACCACCCGCATGCGATCGCCGAGGCGCTGATCGAGATCGCGTGCCCAGCGCAGCACCTCGAGGGACTTGGGGCCGCGATTGACCAGGTCACCGACCAGCCACAGCCGGTCGTGCCGCGTGTCGAAGCCCAGCTGCGGCCACAGCTTCTGCAGGGTATCGAAGCAGCCGTGGAGATCACCGATAACATAGGTCGCACCCATGCACCCACCTTGTACCAGTTCGGCAACGGAGGCAACCCGCTCTAGCACCCAGGAGGCGGCATGTTTTGGAAAAAATGGTTTCGCGCCCAACCCGAGCAAGCCGAGCCGGCTGTCGAAACGCCGATCGAACCGTGTATCGAAGGAACCTCCGTCGAGCTCGAAGACTTCGAAACGATGGAGCCGATCGAGCTCGAGATCACCGACGTCCTCGACCTGCACTCCTTTCCGCCTCGCGACGTCAAGGAGCTGGTGGCCGAGTACCTCGATCTCGCCTACGACAAGGGCCTACGCCAGCTGCGCATCATTCATGGCAAGGGCACCGGCGTGCAGCGCCGCATGGTACGAGCGCTCTTGGAGCGTCACCCGCGCGTGGTCAGCTACGGCGATCCCCCCGGCGAGGCCGGCGGCTGGGGCGCGACGTGGGTCACGATGGAATAGTCTGAACGCAAGGAGAACCTGATGTTCGAAGCCATAGACAGTCCCTACCTGGTCCCGTTCGACCGCTCGTTCGACCTCGACGACGTCACCACGCGTCCACCCAAGGACGCTCCCGGCAAGAAGCGCTGCGAGAAGATGCTCGGGGTCTGCACCCAGGAGCTGCACGAGCTGCAGCGTATCCTCTACGCCCACGATCATCACGCGATCCTGCTGGTCTTCCAGGCCATGGACGCCGCCGGCAAAGACGGCACGATCCGGGCGGTGCTGAGCGGCGTCAATCCGGCGGGCTGCCAGGTATCGTCGTTCAAGGTTCCCTCCAGCGAGGAGCTCGATCACGACTTTCTATGGCGCACCAACCGACGCCTGCCGGAGCGCGGTCGTATCGGCGTGTTCAATCGCAGCTACTACGAAGAGACGCTGGTGGTGCGGGTACACCCCGACTATCTCAAGGCTCAACGCTTGCCGGTGCCGGTAGATCTCGACGAGCTCTGGCAGCAGCGCTTCGAATCGATCCTCGACATGGAGAAGCACCTGGCGCGCAACGGCACGGTGATCCTCAAGTTCTGGCTCAACGTCTCACGCAAAGAGCAGCGCGAGCGATTCATGTCGCGCCTCGACGAGCCCGAGAAGCACTGGAAGTTTTCGAGCAGCGACGTGCGCGAACGTGGCTACTGGAGCCGGTACATGCACGCCTACCAGGAGGTCTTACGCGCGACTTCGAGACCCTGGGCACCCTGGTACGCCATCCCGGCCGACAAGAAGGCCTTCATGCGCCTCAAGGTGGCCGAGATCATTGTCGACAGCCTGAAGCGCCTCGATCTCTCGTATCCCAAGGTGAGCCCGACCGAGCTCGCGAAGTTCGACGAGATGCGGGCGCTGCTGGAAAGCGAAGACTACTGACGCCCTCGCCTTTGTGGGCTCAGTCCTGGAGTCGCCGGCGCTGCACGTGCCGCTGGCGCAGCGCTTGCGTTGGCTGCACTTGCGCTGGCGTAACACTTGCGCTGGCGTAGCACTTGCAGACC
>JBCCEE010000069.1:0-25606 GCA_039030415.1 Acidobacteriota bacterium | reverse complement strand
TGCCGACGTGGCGCGTCGATGGCCGACAGATCGACGACCGGCAGGCCGACCGGCGTCGATGACACGCGTTGAACCGGCTGGTCGCCATCGTCCGTGAAGATGGTGGCCAGCGCCTGCTGCCGCAGACGCAACCGTTCGGCGGCGGCGCAAAGTGCCGCCACGTCGAGCTGGCCTTGGAGGGTGAAGGCCCGGAAAATATTGTGGGCTGAGCTATCGGGCTCGTAGCGGTCGAGAAACCACAGCCGGCGCTGAGCGAGCGATAGCGGAGCGGGATCCTCGGCGCTGCGCCGCGGAATACCACGCTGCTCGGCAGCAGCACGACGCTGCTGCATCCTGCGCTCGAGCAGGGCGCGCATTGCGTCGGGGCGTTGCGGTGGCGCTTCCGAGACCGCGACGGCGCTGCCGGCCGCCGAATTTGGTGCGGAGCGATCGCTCATTGGGGCTCGGAGAGGTTGGCAGCGGGATCCGTCGTGCCACCGGCCGGTGGCGGCTCCTCGGAGTCGACGAGGAGGGCACTTTCGATTTGGGCTGCCAGCGCTTCGAGGGTCGGGTTTTCGAACACTGCCTGTAAGGCGAGCTCGATACCGAGCGCCTCCTGGACGCGCGCCAGAATGCGGCCGGCCTGCAGCGAATGACCGCCGAGCTGGAAGAAGTTGTCGAGCGCGCTGATTTTCGGGTTACCGAGCACCTCGGACCAGATCTCAGCCAGAAACTCCTCGACCGCCGTGCGCGGCGCCACGTGCTCTACGGCGGCCGCTTCGAGCTCGGGCTCGGGGAGGGCGTCGCGATCGACCTTGCCGTTGGGCGACAGCGGCAGGGCCGGGAGTCTTTGGAAGCTGCTCGGCACCATGTAGCGCGGCAGGCGGTCCTCGAGCCAGGAGGAGAGATTCAAGCCGTTGGTCTCAGCAGCGCTGGGCACGTAATAGGCGGCCAGCATGGGCTCGCCGGCACCGGCTTCACGCAGAGCTACCGCCGCCTGGGCGATCTCGGGGTGCTCGGCGATGACTGACTCGATCTCGCCGAGCTCGATGCGGAAACCGCGCAGCTTGATCTGACGATCGATGCGCCCGAGGAAATCGATCCGGCGGTCCGGCAGCAGGCGAACCAGGTCGCCGGTGCGGTAGAGGCGCTCGTCGGGCTGGCTGGCCAGCGGGTCGGGCACGAAGCTCGCGGCGGTCAGACCCGGGCGGCCGAGATAGCCCCGCGCCAGGCCGACGCCGCCCACCGTCAGCTCGCCGGGCACGCCGATCGGCACCGGCTCCAGCCAGCGATCCATCACCCGGGTCCTGAGATTGTCGATCGGTCGGCCGATGGGTGGCGGTGTGGTGTCCTCGGCGCTCGCTGCGACCCGGTCACAGGTCGCGACGACGGTGCTCTCGGTGGGCCCATAGTGGTTGACGAGCTCGAAGGGCAGCGGCTGCGTCGGCGCGCGGTGCAGCTTGTCGCCGCCGACCAACAGCGTCCGCAGCGCCAGCGGCTCGGGTGGCGTTTCGAGCAGCATCGCCTCGGCGAACGGCGTCGCCAAGAAGGTGATGTCGATCGCTTCCTCGGCCAGCCAGCGATAAAACCGTGCGGGCGACGAGCGCACGGTATCGCTCGGAAAATGCAGGCTGGCGCCGGCCGTGAGGTAAGGCCAGATCTCCCACACCGAAGCGTCGAAAGCCAGGCTGGCGGTCTTGGCGGCGCGATCGCCGGGCTCGATGCCGTAGGTGCGCTGATGCCAGGAGATCAGGTTGAGCAGACCGCGATGGTTGAGCTCGGTGCCCTTGGGGCGTCCGGTCGAGCCCGACGTGTAGATGACGTAGGCCAGATGGCTGCCACCGACGCGGGTCGCCGGCCGCTCGCTCGAAGTTTCCGGCAGCTCGCCGTCGACGGTGACGACCCGCGCCGCCAGCGCTTCGGGCACGACGTCTCGCGAGATGCGATCGGTCAGCAGTACCGAGATGCGCGAGTCTTCGAGCGTGTAGGCGATGCGCTCGCGCGGATGAGACGGATCAAGCGGCAGGTAGGCGCCACCGGCCTTGAGTACCGCCAGCATCGCAACCAGCAGCTCGGGAGCCGGCTGCATCGCGACTGCGACCAGCACCTCCGGACCGACGTCCAGCTCGAGCAGGTGATGGGCCAGGCGGTTGGCCCGCTGCTCGAGCTCGCCGTAGGTCAGCTCCTGATGCTCGCCGGCCGCGGCCAGGGCGCTCGGCTCGCGCTCGGCATGGTGCTCGAAGAGCTCGTGCACCGCGGCGACCGCCGGTAGCTCGACCGCGGTGTCGTCCCATGCCAGCAGCTGCGCTCGCTCAGACTCGCCGAGCAGCGGCAGGTCTGCGATATGCGTCTGCGGATCGTGCGCCGCGGCGCGCAGCAGCTGCTGGTAGTGGCCCCAGATGCGGTCGATCGTGGTGTCGTCGAAGAGATCCGTCGAGTACTCCCACATGACGCGCATGATCTGGTCTTCTTCACTCGCTGCTCGTCCGACGCGCTGCTCGGCTCGCGGCCGGAAGACGACGTTGAAGTCGGCCTTGGTCGATCCGTTGTGGCGCTCCAGCAGGCGGCCTTCGAGGCCGGCGAATTCGACGTCCGGCAGCGGTGAGTCGTGGAAGCTGAACATGTACTGGAACACCGGGTTGCGCGACAGGTCGCGTGGCGGTGCCAGGGCGTCGACCAGGCGATCGAACGGCAGATCCTGGTGCTCCTGGGCACCCAGGGTCATGGGTCGCACCCGCGCTAGCAGCTCACGGAAAGTCGGCTCGCCGCGCACGTCGCCGCGCATCACGATGGTGTTGACGATCATGCCGATCAAGGTCTCGATCTCGCGCAGCGTGCGGTTGGCGACGCCGCAGCCGGTGATGAACAGCTGTTCGCCGCTGTAGCGGTAGAGCAAGACCTGGAACGCCGACAGCATGGTCATGAACAGCGTCACGCCTTCGCGCCGGCTGAGGGCCCGCAGCTCGCCGTAGAGCTCCGCCGGCAGGTCGGTGTCGAGGCGCTTGCCGCGGAAGCGCTGGCGCGGTGGCCGCGGGCGATCGGTCGGCAGGTCGAGCACCAGCGGGCAGTCCTTCACCAGCTCACGCCAGAAGGCGATGCGCTCGGCCAGCACGTCACCGGCCATCCACTGCTCTTGCCAGGTGGCATAGTCTGCAAATTGGATCGGCAGCTCGGGTAGAGGCGAAGGCCGACCTTCGAGGAACGCTTCATAGAGCGCGATCAGCTCGCGCAGCAGAACGCCCACCGACCAGCCGTCGTGCACGAAATGATGCTCGACCTGAATCAGCAGGTGCGCTTCGTCGTCGAGTCGAGCCAGCTGCCACTCGGCGAGCGGCAGTACCGCAAGATCGAAGTCGCGCCGCACCACCTCTCGCGTCAGCTCGTCGGCGCGCTGCTGGCGCTCGGCGACCGGGTGATCGGTGAGATCGACCACCTTCAGATCCACCTCCCAAGGGGGGTGGATCTGCTGCACGGGCTGCCCGTCGATCTCCACGAACGTCGTGCGCAGCACCTCGTGGCGGCGAACGATCTCGGTGAGCACGCGCTGCAAGACCTCGATATCGAGCTTGCCGTTGAGGCTGACCGTGAACTGGGCGTTGTAAGCGATGGAGCCGGGAACCAGCTTGTCGAGGAAGAAGACCGCGCGCTGCGGGAACGCCAGCGGCAGGGGCTGGTCACGCGGCACGCGCTGTACGGGCGGTGGCGGCGGCAGCGTGGCCGGGGTATCGGCCCGGCGATCGAGCCGGGTCGCCAGCTCGGCGACCGTCGGGTGCTCGAAGATGTCGCTGGTCGGCAGCTGGACGTCGAACGCCTGCCGCACCCGCGCCACCAGCTGGGCAGCCAGCAGCGAATGCCCTCCGAGGGCGAAGAAGTGATCGTGGATGCTTATCGACTCGCGGTTGAGGAGCCGGCTGAACAGCTCGCACAGGCGCTCTTCCGTGGCCGTCCGAGGTGCCTCCCAGGGGGCCGCCGAATCGTCTTCGGGCTCGGGCAGGGCGTCATGATCGATTTTGCCGTTGGGGGTCAGCGGCAGCTCGGCGAGCTCCACGAACGCCGTCGGCACCATGTGCTCGGGCAACCGCGCCGCCAGGGCGTCGCGAAGGTCCGATTCGCCCTCGACGTCCTGACCTTCATCAGGCACCACATAGGCCACCAGCCGGTTCGCTCCCGAGGCGTCGGGGCGTGCCGCGACGACGGCGGTGCGTACGCTCGGATGGTCATTGAGCGCTGCCTCCACCTCGCCGATCTCGATCCGGAAACCTCGGACCTTGACCTGATGGTCGATACGGCCGAGGAAATGCAGGCTGCCGTCCGGCAGTCGACGCGCCAGGTCGCCGGTGCGATAAAGGCGCTCACTGTCGCCTCCGAAGGGGTCCGGCACGAAACGCTCGGCGGTCATGGCCGGCCGCTTCAGGTAGCCGCGCGCCAGGCCACTGCCGCCGATCACCAGCTCGCCCGCTTCGCCGTCCGCGGCGCGTTCGAAGTCCGAGCTCAGCAGGAGCACGCGCTCGCCGGTGATCTCGCGGCCGATCGAGGGCGCCAGCTCGGCGGTTTCATCCGCGGCCAGTGGCGCCACCTCGCCGGCGGTGGTGACGACGGTGTCTTCGGTCGGGCCGTAGTGATTCACCAGGCGAAACGGTAGGCTCGCGGGCGGTGGCTGGCGCAGCTTGTCGCCACCGACCAGCAGGGCCCGCAGGGCCAGGGCTTCCGGCAGCGGCTCTTCCAGCATCGCCTCCGCTAGCGGCGTCGGCAAGAAGGCGAGGGTGATGACCTGATCCGCTAGCCAGCCGTAGAGCTCAGCAGGAGAGCTGCGCAACGCTTCGCTCGGGAAGTGCAGCGCCGCGCCAGCCGCGAGGTACGGCCAGATCTCCCACACTGACGCGTCGAATGCCGGACTCGCTACCTGGGTGGCTCGATCCGAGGCTGCGACCCGGTAGGTGTCGATATGCCAGCGCACCAGCGCCATCAAGCCGGCGTGGGTCAGCTCGGTACCCTTGGGTAGCCCCGTCGAGCCGGAGGTATAAATCACATAGGCACGCTGCAGCGGATCGATCACAGCCGCCAGCGTGCCGGCCTCGGCTACAGGAGCTGCCGTCTCAGGAGCTGACGCTGTGGTTGCCGGGACTTCGATCAATTCGAGGTCCAGCCGCTTGGCCGCGTCACGATAGCCTGGATCGTGGTCTCCTTCCTCGGCCTCGGCCTCGGGGCTCTGGACGAGGGCGAGCTCGGCGCCGGAGTCTTCCAGCATGAAGGCGAGTCGATCGGTCGGGTAGGACGGGTCGAGCGACAGGTAGGCCGCACCGGCCCCGAGGATGGCCAGCTGAGCCACCACCATCTCCGGGCTTCGCGGCAGGATCACGGCGACCAGGCTCTCGGCGCCCACGCCCTGACGCCTGAGAGATCCGGCCAGCGAGCTGGCGCGGGCGTCCAGCTCGCCATAGGTCAAAGTGCGATCGTCTCGACCCCCATGACCCGTTACCAGAGCTGGCGCCTGCGGGTCGTGCGCTGCATGATGTGCTACCCATTCGTGGACGAAAGCGGTCGAGCCTGTGTTCTCTGCGGTGTTATTTCCCATGAGTTGATTCCCAATTCGAAAATCGATTGGACAAAGCTCCGCCATTCACGCGCCTGTGAAGTGCGCGCTCTTTTTCTATCCACACCTAGCCACGGCTACTCTGTTTCCAGAGCTAACACGTCGACGCAGCTAGGAGTCGCTTTAAACGTTAACTCTCGACCGAAAATCGGCCGATAAAAAACATTTTCTCTGGCAATGTGCCGACAGCGGCAAAGCCCCTGGGCCAGAGTTAAATGGCACTATCGAATCGTCAGAACGATATCAGGAAATTAACCGAACATAGCGATTTCTCAATGAGCGAGGAACGTTTGCTCAGACGAGAAGATCTCTACGCAATAGCTCGCTTTATGGGCTATGCGCATTGATATGCTCGCGCTTCGGTCGCTCAGGGAGTGTCGCTCGGCTTGCCATTGGAGCACGCCGTCACAGAAAAGCAACAGTTGGTCCCGCTGGAAGGCAGGCGGTCTTCTGGCTCGAGCTCAGTCGCCTTCGTAGTTGACTTCCATCTGACCGGCCCTCCAGCCGGCGAATGCGAGCACCAGGGCGGTGAAGATCACCAGACCAGGAACCGAGACCCATGGCGACGTCGGGTCGCTGGCGACGGCAATGAAGTTTTCCGCAATGTTTTCCGGCAGCGGGATCGGGTAGAGCGCTCTTAGATAGTGCACAACGCTAATCTTCTTGAGCACGCCCGGCAAAGCAAAGTTCGCCCATTCCCAGGCCCAGATGAAGGCTGCCGGAATGATCGCGTTTCTAAAAAATAGGCCGACGAGCAGGAAGACGGCGCCATAGCCCAAACAGCCCATCATGGCGATGCCGACGTAGCCGATGAGATTACCCAGCCCCGGGCCTTGGAAGAGATAGCGTGAGGCGTCGCCCACTCCCCACGGGATGCAGGTCAGTAGGAACAGCATCGACGTGCCGACGGCGAACACCGCGCAGGATGAGATCAGCGCAGAGCAGTACTTGCCCACGACCAGCACCCAGCGTCGCACCGGAGTCAGGTAGTAGTAATGCAGGCTGCGCTCGAGGATCTCCGAGCGATAGAGGCTCATGAAGGTGATGAGCGCACTCAGGAAGATCACGGTGCGCAGGTAGCCGACGAAGACCGGTGCAAAGACTTGCGCCACGGCCTGGGCCGGGTCGGCAAAGTAGCTGGTGGCCGGCGAGATGGCCCAGATCAAGAACAGCCCCACCGGCGCGAAGGCCAGGAAGTAGAGCGCGAACGAGCGCCGGCTGAATAGGTTGCGACGTAGCTCGAGGCGCAGGATACCGGCGATCTGCCGGCCGATCAGCCCCCAATCGAGGCCCGATGAGCGGCTCTCGTCGGTACGGGTGGGGTCGGCGGTGATCGAAGTCATCGGGCTTCTCCTTCTTGACCGATCAAATACTGATAAACCGCTCGCACGTCCGCGTCCGCCACCGTGACCGTATCGATGTCGATCTCTTCGGCCAGTACGATCTCGTTGAGCGAGGCGTAGAAGCGTTTGGCGTCGCGGGTGCGAACTTCGAGGCCCTGGCGATCGTCGTGCAGCGAAGCTTCGACGACGTGCTCTTGCTCGAACAGCCGGGCCGCTACGGTCGAAGCCTTGGTGCAGCGAATGAGCACCTGGATCGGGTGGTCGTCCATCTCGGTGCGGACGCCGCCGATCTCGCCCTCCGCCACGACGTAGCCGCTCGACAGCAAGACCACGCGGTCGGCGATCATGTCGACCTCGTGCAGGATGTGGCTCGAGATGATCAGGTGGCAGCCGGTGTCGGCGAGATCCTTGAAGATGTCGATGACCTCGGCCCGCGCCATCGGATCCAGGCCGTTGAGCGGCTCGTCGAGTATCAGGACGCGGGGCCGGTGGCTGATCGCCTGGGCGAGTCGGACGCGCTGCCTCATGCCTTTGCTGTAGCCAGCGACATTGCGGCTGGCGGCGTCGGTCAGGGTGACTCGCTCCAAAGCCTGCCAGGTGAGGTCGTGGGCGTTGGCGTGATTGAAGCCGTGGACCCGGAGGTAGGAGTAGATGAACTGGTAGCCGCTCATGCCGCCCGGGAACGAGTCGAACTGGGTGCTGTAGCCGACGTTGGCGAAGAGCTTGTGCGGGGTATCCGGCGAGACGCCGAGCACGCGTATCGATCCCTGGGTGGGGCGCAGCAGGCCGGCCATCAGGTTCATCAGGGTGGTCTTGCCCGAGCCGTTCGGGCCGACCAGGCCGGTGATGCCGGGTTGGAATCGCAGCGTGATGCGATTGACGCCCAGCACCTCGCCATAGAACTTCGACACGTTGTCGAAGATGATCGAGTCGTTCTCGACCGAGTTGTTTTCGGGCGTAGCAAGCGGTTGGGTCATCAGCTCACCACCTCATAGGAGCGGATTTTTTTGTTCAGCAGTTGGATGCACAGCAGGCAGAAGATCGAGATCGAGACCCAGGCGGCCCAGGCCGGTAGATCATCCGATGCCGGCAAGCCCAGCAGGCTCTCCCAAATGCGGGCGATCACGACGCCGAGGTTGGCCATGTGGCCCCAGTCGGTGCGGAAGAGCGCGTTGACGACGAGGCCGACGAAGCTGCCGCCGAGGAAGATCATGAACATCATGAAGCCGGCGATTGGGCGCCACTTCACCCACGCCGAGACCGCCAGCGCCAGCAGCGAGATGGTGCCGATCCACACTGCGGAACCGACCAGGATGCTGGCCGCGAAGCGCAGGTTCGAGAACGCCCAGCCCCAGCCGGCGTACAGGCTCTGCAGGCCGTAGAGCAGAAGGCCGGGGACCCAGGTGATCAACGACAGCAGGATGCCGAGCACCGAGAATTTCCCCAGCACGTACTCAGCGCGCGAGATCGGGCGGCTCAGGTACAGCGGCAAGCCGTTGTTGGCCAGATCCTTCGACACCAGGCCAGGGCCGATGAAGAGCGCCATGAAGAAAGCGAACGTGCTCTGGAAGGCCATCACCAGCCCGAAGAATTCAGCGTCGACGCTCAGGAATTGACGGAAGAATTCGGCCGAGCCCGGCAGCGCCTCGAAGATCTTACTGCCGCGGTGGTAGAGGTAAATGCGAATCGCCTGGATGGCGGGATGAATCAAGCACAGGATGAAAAAGATGATGAAGAGCTTGGAGCGCACGACCTCTTCGTAGGCGTAGCGTGGCAGCACCAGAAAACGTGACCATTGTGGGGTCAAGGCGCCTTCGTAGCGTTTATAGCTTCGCTCATAGACTGCCATGCTCGGCCTCCTTCCGCGTGTCCATCGCCTTGAGGAAGATGTCTTGGAGCGAATCCTTTTTATAATCCAAGTGACGAATCTGAACGTCTTGTTCCGCGGCGAGGGAGTAGAGCTCGCGAATGGTGCGCTCGGGCGGCAAAATCATTTTGATATTTTGCTTACCGTGCAGCGCACACTCGCAGCCCAATTTGCGAACGCTATCGACATAGCGTTCGCGGTCGCCGTGAATTTTTAGTTCGAGAAACTTACGGTTGGCTTTTCGCTCCTCTTCCAAGTTGCGGTAGTAGACCAGCTCGCCCTGCCTGAGAATCATGACCTCTTCGCAACATTCTTCGACGTCGCGCAGCAGGTGGGACGACAGCACGACGTGCACTTCGCCGGTGTCGCGGATCTCTTTGATCAATCGAATCATGCGCTCTCGCGCCGGTGGATCGAGGCCGTTGGTTGGCTCGTCCAGGAACAGCAGCTTGGGGCCGTGCACCAGCGCCTGGGCGAGCTTGGCGAGCTGCTTCATGCCCAGGGAGTAGGTCTCGAGCTTGCGATAGCGCGCTTCTCCGAGTCCGACATAGTAGAGCGCCTCATGGGTGCGCTCCAGGGCGGCGGACGGCGACAGACCCGAAAGCTCTGCCATCATGCGAACGAAACGTACCGCGGTCATGCCCGCGATGAAGCTGTCCCGCTCCGGCATGTATCCGATCAAGGCGCGAGCGGCCTTGTCTTGATGCTGGATATCTTTGCCAAAAATGCGGCCGCTGCCGGCCGAGGGTTTGTGAAACCCCAGCAGAGTGTGAATGAGGGTCGTTTTGCCTGCGCCGTTGGGGCCGAGGAGACCGATGGCGCGGCCGGAGAAGGCACCGCTCAGGCCTTTCAGGGCCTCGAGCTTGCCAAAACGAAGCGAGAGAGAATCGAGCTCGATGACGGGATTCATATGCGTGTCTCGTGCAGAGATTTGAGCGAACGTCGGATAGGGGCAGGGCGGCCGGTCGATGTGACGGTGCCGTGGGAATCTGCACTAGCCTACGTCGAGCCATCGACTTTTGTTCCGTTTCAACCAGTGTTTTTCTGAGTTTAATGTGAGGCCGATGGCCTTGCCATGATTTATTTGTTTAAACGACAAAGGGCACCGCCTCCCGGGCGGGAGACGGTGCCCAAACTGCGGTCGAATTTATGGGTTTTCGAGGGCTCGCAGGCTGCCCAGCCAGGACCCGATCTGTGATCGAGCCCTGAGGTTCAGCGCTTAGATGCCCTGCAGGAGCTGCTCCAGCCCTGCCGGGTTCTTGACGCCCAGCAGGTAGAGCAGAGTCGAGGTTAGTGCATCGTTCTCGCTCGAGGCGGCCACGAGGATGCTGTTCTCCTCGCCGTAGGCGTAGCCCAGCATCGGTTTGCCTTCGGCCGTCAGCGCGTCGAGCGAGCCCTGCTGGTCTTGCGACAGCTGGCCGTTCGCCAACCGCTCGGCCACCGACTGCATCACTTCCGCGAGATCCTGGTAGAGCAGCGCGGAGAAGTTGTTACGGCCATCGGCCGGCAGCAAGTCGGTGAACCGTGCCGAGTCGGCGATCGAGTAGCCGGAGTCGCGGAAGCGGATCGCGCGATCCAGCAGCGCCCGGTTCGGCCCGATCAGCATGTAGCCTTCCACGAAGGTGTAGTGGACGCCGATGCCGTGGGATTCCATCGAGTAGAACAGTCGACCGGCGACTTCCTCCTGCACGATCTCTACCGGGTCTTTACCTTCCTGCTGCATGTGGGTGTTGAGCTCGGCGACTGACTCTTCGAGCGCCCACTGCAGACGGGCCGGATCGTAGACTTCGATCACTGCCTTCCAGGACGGCGTCGGCAGCAGCGGACCGTCGAGGGCGACGGCGAACTCACCGCCCAGGGATTCGGCGACGTCTCCCCGCAGGCTGAAACCGAGACGCTGCTCGAGCTCGCTCAGGTAGCTGGGCCTGGACTGCTCGTCCATAAGGCCGTAGAGGTCGTCCATCAGCGTGACCGGATCCTTGAAGACGAAGGCACCGACCAGATGCGCGTCCGCCGACACGAAGTCGAGCGCTCCCATCGGAGCCGGTGGCGCCAGCCAGGAGGCCAGGCCCTTGCGGGCTTCGGTGAAGCTCAGCGAGGCGCGATGGTGGGTGGTGTCCGCGAGCTTCTTCTGCTCGACCAGCAGGTGCTGGACGTCGAGGAAGCCGAGGCGATCGATGCGGTTGACTTCTTCCGCCGTCTCGTCGGCCATCGCGGTGTTGACCACGTCGGCCAGGTCGGCGGCGACGATGATCTCGGTGCCTTCCTCGTAGAGCTCGGCGATGGCGCCGTAGAAGTCGGTATCGACGAACGGGTTGTACTCACCGTCGAGCGCGATGTTTGCCACGCGCGTGATCTGCGCGGCGTCACCGGTAGCGAGCGCGAAGGTGTCGGCGAACCACATGAAGAGGGTGTCTTCACCGCCGGCGCCCGGCGCGAACGGATCCTCGACGAACACCAAATTCGGCATCTCGCCCTGGCCGACGATCTCCGCCAGCTGGCGCTCGACGAAATCCTGCAGCCCGGCAGCGTTGACGATCTCGGCCATCACCAGCGGGCCATCGAAGTCGTCGGAGCCGGCAGCGTAGCCCACCACCGCGATCTCGTCGCCGAGGAACTCGCCGAACTCGGACAGCCGCGTCACGATCTCGTCGACTTCGGGGGCGAACTGCTCGCCGCCGCCCTGAGAGCTCCACCATTCGGCGAGCACCTCGTTGTTGTCGATTCGCTCCTGGATCATGCGATGGGTGTCCTCGATGGTCTCGCCGAGGTTGGGCAGCGCGGCGTAGAGCACGCTGTTCTCAGGCGCCAGGTCGAGCAGCTGGCTGCTGTAGCGCAGGCCCGGCCGGCTGATGTTCTGAGCCAGATCCTGGCGCAGCTGCGAGTACTCCTCGAGCAGCGTCAGGTAGCGATTGACGTCGCGGCTCCAGGAGATCTCCTCGGGAATGTCGACCACGTCGAGGTTGAGGTCGGTGGCGACCTGCTGTCCCGGGTGGAGCGTGTGCTTTTCGCCGGAGTGGGCGACCACCACTTCACCTTCGATCACCGACACGCGCGAGCCCTTGGTGCCATGGTTGACCGAGAAGATCGTGCCGGTGACCGAAACCTCGCAGTCGTCGGTCTTCACGAACAGGTGGCGTTGCCGCTGCTCGGCCGCCTGCACGATGACGCTGCCGCGCTCGAGGGCGATGGTGGTGCCGCGGCGGCCTTCTTCGATACGCATCTCGGAGCGCTGGCGCACCTCGATCAGCGAACCATCGTTGAGCCGTACGATCGAGCTGCCGGTGCGACCCGTGCGGATCATCTCGCCCTCGGCGATGGGCTCGCCCTGGGCGATCGGCACATGGGAGGTCTCGGCGATGCGAAACAGGTCGCCGTCCACCGTGTGCACGGTCGCGCTCTGAGAGCTGCCGAACGGCATCATCTCGCGCACCGTGAACTGCGCCAGTCCGATACCCGCGATCAGCGCTGCCGCCAGCGCCCAACGCTTGTAGGACTGCCAGCCGGGCGTCGCCTGCTGCTCCGCCTTCTGCCAGGCGGGTGCCGCCGTTTCGCCTTCGCGAGCCAGCTTGAGGGCCCGGCGACAGGGAACGCAGCTGCGCGTATGGTCTTCCAGCAGCATCCTGCGAGCCTCGGGCAGGGTGCCTTCGAGGTAGGCGGGGATCAGCGCCTGGAAATCGTCACAGTCACGAATCTCGTCGACTTCGGCGGCCTGCGCCGCGGCATTCGCGTTGTCTGCCGAGAGCTGGCTCAACACCCGCTCTGCAGCCGCCTTGGCCCGGGTGGCATCGGGCTCGGCGTTCGAGATCTGGGACGCGGCGCGATCGAGCAGCGCGTCGACATCTTTCATCGGTGTCATTTCAGTTTCCTCCTACGAAGCTGGCCATCTCTTGCTTGACTTGGTTGCGAGCGCGGTGGAGGGCGACTCCGACTGCGGCTTGAGACATTCCCAGGGATTCTGCGATCTCGCGATTGGGGGTGCCGTCTAGAAATCGCATGCTGAAGATCGTGGCGTTCTTGGGCGACAGCTGCAGGATCGCCTGACGCAGGCCGCGTCGCATTTCGCGATCGTGCTGGCGCCGGTCGGGATCGTCCTGCTCACCCAGGGTTGGCGTCTCGATCTCGTCGAGCGGAATCGAGCGCGAGCGCGAGCGGGCTCGCAGCAGGTCGAGCGCTGCGTTGACCGCCGCGCGGTGCAGGTAGGCCCCCGGACTCGGCGTCAAGTCGGTTCGGCCTTGATTGCGCAGCAGGCGCAGGAAGACGGTCTGCAAACAGTCCTCAGCGTCCTGTGCGCTGCCCGTGACCCGGTAGGCTGAGGCGAACACCTTCGAGCTGTGCTGCTGGAAGATGCGCTCCAGGCCTGGTGAGGGTCCGGGAAGTGATGAATCGTTCACGGCTGCTAACAAATCCTTCTCCTTCCGACGCTTCTGCTAGCGGGTCCGTTGGCGGATCGAGCTGGCGTTTTTTTGTGAGAGAGCGGGCTCGGGAGAGCCTCTGTCACTAGGAGAACGAGGCCGGCAGAGATTTATTACATGAACGTCCGCGAAATCGTCGATGGCGGTCGCTCTGAGTCGTAGTGGGTGGCGCTGCGGCCTGGCGACCATGAGATCTGATCGTCGATTGCACGTTCCTGAAGCTGCAGAGACCCGGTTTTATCGTCGATCGCGGTCTCTGCACCTTGCAGAGACCACGATTTAGCCTCAATCGGGGTTCCGCACGATGTAGAGACCCGGGTTGAGCGTCAATCGCGGTCTCTGCACCTTGCAGAGACCACGATTTAGCCTCGATTGCGGTGTCTGCACGGTGCAGGGACCACAATTCGCGATCCCGGGCGATTTGAGCCAGGTTTTTTGCTCACCAGGCCGTGCCCAGGAACGGCCTGGTGAGCTGGAGGTCGCGCTGGTGGAGCGAGCACGGGCGAGGACTGTTTGAGCCGGGCCCGGCATCCCTCGTCTACAAAGCCCAGCAAACAAGATTCTTGGGCGACATGAGCTTGCCGAGGCGAGCTCCACAGGCCGCGCGCAGCCCATCCAGCGCGACCGTCTATCGATCGTTATTGGGTGGATCTGTGAGCTCTCGATCCGCGTGCTGCAGAGCTTCGGGCGAGCCGACGTGGAGTCTTTGGCCGGTGGTGGTGTGGGCATAGAGTGGCTCGCGAGACGCGAGATAGCCGAGGAAGCGTCCGATCTCGTCGTGCTGATCGCTAGCTGCGAGGTAGCTCGGCAGCCGCTCGAGGGCGGAAGGCTGCAGGCAGTAGAGCGAAGGGCACGCCCAGTGCGAAGGTGGCTCTTGCGGTTTCTCGTGCAGCCGCCCCACCCGTTGATCTTCAGCCAGCTCCAGCACCCCGGTACGACGTAGCTTTTGGGGATCGCGCTCTTCCAGCCCGAGCACGTAACTGTGACCGCGGTCCCGGAACGCTTGCCATAGGGGCTGCAATGAAAAGCGGAAGATATTGTCACCGGCCGTTACCAGAGCCCCGGCCCCAGCGTCGGCGTGCCGCAAGGCGAACTGCAGGTCGCCGATGGCGCCGAGACGGTCGTCGTTGGACGTGCTGCCGTCGTTGTGGACGAAGATCTCGCGCCTGTGCCGTTTGCTGCGTTGCCTGGCCCAGCTTTGGAACGCCGCCAAGTAGCGAGCGTTGGAGACCACATGGATCGCGCCGAGCCCTTCGAGCTCGAGGAGCAGATCCAGCAGGTAGTCCAGCATCGGCTTACTGCCCACCGGTAGCAGCGGTTTGGGAGTCGATGCCGTGAGCGCACCCATGCGGGTGCCATAGCCGGCGCAGAGCAGAATGGCGATGGGTTGTGGGCTCATGCGCGCCATTGTGCCTCGCTGTCCTGCCGAAGCGCTAGACTCAGTCCGTGGCAAGCCTAAACAAGCGCATCGTGCTGCTGGGAACCGGCACCTGCCAGCTACAGAACGAGCGCATGGCCTCGTCGGTGCTGATCGAGCTTGGCGACACGCGGCTGATCTACGACTTTGGCCGCGGCATCGCGCACCGGCTGGTGGAGCTGGGGCTGCGTCAGGACGACGTCGAGCACATCGTCCTGTCGCACTTCCACCCGGACCACCTGTCGGACTTGATCCCCTACCTGCACGCCGCGGCCTGGTCGCAGATCGATCCGCGCCACAAGGATCTCCACATCTACGGCCCGATCGGGCTCGAAGTCCAGCTGATGCGTCTGCTCAGCTTGTTCGGTCCGTCGACCCTGAGCCGTGAGACCTTCGACGTCCATCTGCACGAGACCCACGACGAGCGTCTGACCATCGAGGGGCTGGGCGTCGACTTCGTGGATCTGCCGCCGGCCGACAACCACGGGCTGCGTTTTCGCACGGGCGACACCACGATCGCACTGACCGGCGACTCGTCGTTTCACGACCAGGAGGTGGCGTTTCTGGCAGACGTCGATCTGGCCGTGATCGACTCCGGACACCTCGAAGACGACGAGATCGTAAGGCTCGCGGTGCGCAGTCAGGCCCGGCGCATCGTGTGCTCCCACTGCTATCGAGAGATCGACGCCCACGAGCTCGAGGCCCGAGCGAAGGCTCGCGGCTACCGTGGACGCCTACTCCTCGGCCACGATCTCATGATGTTCGACCTCGACCGGCTAGATACCCGTCCAACATCGACCTGACTCGATCGTCTTCGAGTTTGACGGACTGAGAAGTTCATGGTCTAAGCATTCATCGTCTTCGGCGTCACGATTTTTCGGTTCGAACCCGTCGAAAACTCGACTCCGCAAGCGATGTGGAGGCTTCGCTCGGATGAGCGCGGTGTCCGCAGTGACTGCAGGCCCGCCGCTCAATTGGGCGGCACCTCTGCAAGCGTCGTTGGCGTCGCGCTCAAATGAGCGGCGATTCTGCAAAGCGTTGCTGGCGTCGCGCTCAAATGAGCGCGCCAGTCCGCCAGGGGGCGTGGGCGCTCGATCAAATGCTCACGGCCTCCGCAACCCTTGCGAAGGTGAGCTGCAGGTTGAGCGCCGGCTCCGGGAGCGATGCGGAACCCGTTTTCGGCTGCAACATCGAGCGAACGAGCCTTGCGGAACGGCCTGCAAAGATGTGGCGCCTGCGGGTCCTTAGCGATTAGGATGGGGCACCGATGATCATAGGTATCAACACGATCTTCGAGCATGGTGGCAAGAAGTACCATCTGCAAGCCGAAGACCTGGGCGACGAAGCGTCGACCTACGAGGTGCGGGTCTATGACGAAGGTTCGGTCGTGTGGGTCAAGCGACTCTCCTACGCCGAATTGAAAGCGCAGGAGCTGCCCAAGGGCGAGCACGAGCAGGCGCTGCGCACCACCATGGAGAAGACCCTCCTCACCGTCGAAGCCGCGATCACCAAGGGTAAGATCGGCTGAGCTCGAGCAGTCTGCGGTCGAGGCGTCCCGCTCCAATTCGCGACATTGCGAGTCAGCGGGTGGAGCAACTGACTTGTAATCAGTAGGCCTAGGCTCCCGCGTCCAATAGCGATGACGACCTATCTAGCCGCTGGCCTCGTTCTTGGCCTCTCCGCCGGGCTCGCCCCCGGGCCGCTGCTCGCCTTGGTTCTGCGCCAGAGTCTGCAGTACGGCCGACGCGAAGGCATCCTGGTCTCGGCATCGCCACTGATCACCGACTTGCCGATCGTTGCCGGATCCGTCTTCCTCGCCCAGCAAGCGCTCGATCTCGATCGCGTCTTCGGCTGGGTCGCACTCATCGGCGCGGGTTACGTGCTCTACCTCGCGGTCGAGACGGCCAAAGCGCGGTTCCCGTCGACGCAGATCACCGAGCAGGCGCCGCGCTCCCTGCTCACCGGCGTGCTAGCGAATGTGCTGTCGCCTCATCCCTACCTGTTCTGGCTGACCGTGGGAGCGCCGATGGTGGTCACCGCCAGCCGAGAGCACGGCATCGGCGCGGCCGCCGGCTTCGTCACCGTCTTCTACGTGCTCCTCGTCGGCTCGAAGATCGTCCTGGCCGTCCTGCTCGGCGGCTCTCGCCAGCGCCTGTCGCCGACCACCTACCGCACGATCATGACGGTGCTCGGCGCAGCCCTGGCGGTCTTCGCCGTGCTGCTGGCGATCGACGGCTGGCGCCGGCTCGGCGGGCCAGCTTAGGCTAACGGTGACAGGCTCCCACCGTGAGTTAACATACCTATTGTGGTCCAATGGTGATCAGCCATTTACCCGGGGAGAAGATTGATGGGTCTTGCCAAAGCGTATGAAGAGATCGTTGATTTCATAGCTGCGGGGTCGAGTCCTCAAAATGTCATCGCCTTCCGCCCATCGAGCGAGACGCGACATCGTGTTTGGGAACTTGTGGAGCGCGAGAAGTCAGGCAACCTCTCCGAAGAGGAATCCTCCGAGCTGGCACAGTATCTCCAGCTGGAACACATAATGCGTCTGGCCAAAGCACGCGCTCAAAGTTTCGCCCAAGCCACCAAGACGTGAGTTTGTCTCGCGTTGGTGCTCGGCTCCGCAGATTTGTGACCAGCCGAGCCAAAGGGCTATGCGAGTACTGCCTGATTCATGAAGACGACACGTTCTACGGTTGTCAGATTGACCACATCATCAGCGAGAAACACGGCGGGCCGACGACCCAGGAGAACCTGGCATATGCGTGCATTTTCTGTAATCGATTCAAAGGCAGTGACCTGGGATCGGTGGTGCCGAACACAGGTGAGCTTGTTCGGTTTTTCAACCCACGCACTGATTCCTGGTCGAAGCACTTTGTCCTGCTTTCGAACATGCGGATCGAACCCAGGACAGACATCGGCACCTCGACTGAGAGAATCTTGGGCTTCAACGAGAATCGACGACTGATTGAACGGCTTGTGCTGCACCAAAATGGCCGCTATCCAACGCCCCAAGCCCAGGACTTGATCAGCGGTTAGTTCTCGTCAGAGCCCACCTGCTCCACCAACTGGGTCATGACGCCGAGGGTGTCGGCCATGTCGAGGTCGACGAGCTTCCAGCCTTCGACGCCGAGCCGCGGTTCCAGGTTGACGACGCCGATGCCGTCATCGGCCAATTCCTGGCCTTTGGACGCAGCGTCGTCGACCTGGTAGGCGATGTGGAAGAAGCCTTCGCCGTGCTGGCGCAGGAAGTCCATCACCGGGCTGGCGTCGCTCAGCGGCTGTACCAGGATGAGCCAGGTCTCGCCAAGGCGAAAGCGCACCAGGTCGATGCCGCGCTGGGGCAGGTGCTCGCGGGGCAGCGGCTCCTGGCCCAGGATGCGACGGTAGAGCTGCGTGGCGCGGTCGAGATCGCGCACCACGAAGTCGAGGTGATGGATGCGCCGGACCATTAGAACCGGAAGCCCACCTCGATGCCGGCGCGCCGCAGCCTGCCGGGGTGGATGAAGGAGCCGCCGAACTCGGGCGCGGTGATGACTTCCTCGAGGTACTCCTCGTCGGTCAGGTTATCGACGAAGAGGGTGGCGGACCAGCGCTCGGTGGAGAAGCCGACCCGCAGATCGAGCTTCTCGTAGGCGTCGCGGCGGGTCAGCGAATAGTCACCGACGCCGAGACCCGGGAAGAAGGCGTTGAACAGGGTCACCCGCTCTTCGTCCTGCACGGTGTGGAACCAGGTCTGGCCGACCAGGGTGAAGTAGGCGCTGGCGGTGAAGATCATGCGATCGGAGATCGGCTTACTGAAGTCGAGCGCCAGGTTGCCGGTGTACTCCGGCGTGTAGGGCGATTCGTTGCCGACGGTGGCCGGACGCGAAGTGTTGGCCAAAATCTCACTGTTTACGAAGTTGATGCCCGAGTAGAGGCTGAGGTAGTTGTTGACCCGCAGGTTGAAGCCGACCTCAGCCCCCCGGATCTCGACCTCGTCGATGTTCGAGACCACCCGCAGCAGGCCGAAGGGGCCGACCAGGAACTCGAAGAACTGCATGTCGTCGACGTCGGTCTGGTAGATCGCGCCCTCGATGTAGGCGTTGGGCCCCACGTTCGACTTGAAGCCGAGCTCGAGGGCGCTCGAGGTCTCTTCGTCGAACTGGTCGTCGATGATCAGATCGGTGCCGAGCAAGGTGTTGAAGAATAGGTTGACGGTGGCGTTCGAGCCCTGGTTGTTGAAGCCACCGCTCTTGAAGCCGACGCCCCAGCTGCCGTAGAGGGTCAGGTTGTCGGTGGCGTCCCAGGTCAAGCTGACCTTGGGCTGCAGCTCGTCGAAGGTCTCGCTCTTGGGAGCGATGCTGCCGGACGGGTTGAGCGACGGATCGAGGCCCGGGTTGAGCGGCGCACCGCCGGTGAACTGGCCGTCGAGGCTGAAGTCGACGAACTGTGTGCGTGCGTCGGTCGGCACCAGGTTGGTGACGTCGCGCTGCTCGCTGTCATAGCGCAGCGCCAGCGACAGCTCGACGTCGTCGTCGACGTCGTAACGCAGAGCGCCGAACAGGGCGTAAACGTCGGTCTCGAAGTTGTCGTGCACCAGCTGCTCGGTGGGGTTGGCACCGTTTTGTGGCACGAACAGCTGCTCGACCACGCCCTGCCCGGTGTCGATACCGAGGTTGACGCCGACCTCGCGGTCGATGTTCAGGTAGTAGACGCCAGCCTGCCAGCGCAGGCGATCGTTGGCTTCGCCGGAGAGGCGCAGCTCGAAGCTGATGTCTTCCTGGTTGCGCAGCTGGAATTGCGTGCCGTCACAGGTGGTCGGAGTGTAGGGCCCGAAGATCGAATCCGCCGGGGTCGGCGCCAGAATCTGCGGGAACGGCAGCACGACGCCGGAGTTGAACAACTGAGCGGTCGAGGCGATGCAGTTCGGCTCGGTGTTGAAGAAACCGAACGCGCCGCTGGTGCCGTCGGCGGAGAGCGTATTCTCGATGTCGCTGTAGAGCACCCAGGCGGCCAGCTCTCCCCACTCCAGCTCGTGCTCGACGCGGGCGGAGAGCTCCAGGGCCTCCTGATCGTTCTGCGGGTCGATGTTGCCCTGAAAGACGAACTGATGCTCGTTGACGTCTTCGAAGAACTCAGGCAGGCCGAGCACCGAGGCGAAGTCGGGCAGCGCGAAGGCGGCGTTGAAGGTGATCGCCGCGGCGTCGACCTCACCGTAGCGCGCCTTGAAGTCCCAGCGCGTGCGATCGTTGGCCTCGAACAGCAGGCGACCGCTGACGTTGTAGCTCTGGAAGTCGTCGACCACGTCGTCGTTCTGGAATTCGTTGAAGTAGAAGCCGTCGGACGTGCGCCAATCCGCCGCGAACTGGTAGCGGTGGCGGCCGCTGTCGCCGATCGGTCCACCCAGGTTGAGGGCGCCATAGTAGGTGCTGTCTTCGGCCAGCGAGAGTTTGATCTCGCCTTCGGCCTCATCGCCCGGCTCGCGGGTCGTAACGATCATGGCGCCGGCCGCCGCGTTGCGGCCGTAGAGCGCGCCCTGGGGACCTTTCATGACCTCGATCTGGCGCAGCGTGCTGTACTCGCGGTTGAAGGCCGCCGGGTTGGTCATCAAGATGCCGTCGACGATGAACGCGAAGCTGTTCTCGGCGTCGCGGGAGCCGTTGATGCCGCGGATGTTGACCTGCGTATCGCCGACCTCGGCGGCGTTGACCATCGAGACGCCCGGCACCAGCTTGACGAAGTCCTCCGCCCGCTGGACGCCGACCGCTTCGATCTGCGAGTCGGTGAGCACCGAGACCGTCGCCGGCACGTCCTGCAGGGTCTCCTCTTCCTGGCGCGCGGTGACGGTGATCTCATCGCTGATCTGAGAGTCCTCCGTGCCTGACGCGGTAGCGCTCGACTCTGTTTCTGAGCTCTCCGGTTCAAAGCTCTCTGTCTCGGGCCCTTCATTCTGGGAGAGCGCTGGCCCAGCGATCATCATCCCCCAACAGATCATGAGCGCAACCACGGTTCTCAGGGTGGATTCAGGCATCGCGTTCTCCTCTGGGTAGGGTTTCGAGCAAGCGTGCAGGGTTGCCAACCCTCGGCTCGAGTCGAAACCAATGTTCACCATACATTTTTTCTGACTGCCTTACATGACGCGGCGCAGGCGTTTTCGGATGTGCCAATTCAACTCGTGGAATCCGATGGCTCGGCCGCCTTCGGCTCGTGGGGCGGCTGGATGAAGCTCGCAGGGTCCAGCTCGGGGTTGACCTCTACCCGCTCGATCCGCATCAGCTGGTGGAGTGACGAAAACTCCATCTCGATCAGGTGCGGCAGCATCAGCCCCTCGACGGCGCGGTAGTCCGAGTAGTGGGTGTGGAGCTGCCAGGATTCGCCGTAGGCTCGGTACGTGGAGATGCGCTCGCTCGCCAGGTAGGTGTCGCGGTCGAGCAGCCAGGTCTCGACAGCGCCGTCGTGCCGGGTGAGCCTCAGCTCCCAGGCTGGGCCGGTCTCGCTCTCGCGAGTGCCGATCAGCTCGATGCTTTGATGTGCCCCGGGGCCTTCGGCCAGAGGGCCGTGCAGGGCCACCTCGGCCATCAGGTTGGTGGTTTCCGCCTCCGGCATCGGGCTTGGCATCGGGCTTGACACTGAACCTGGCACCGTGCTCGAGCTCGGGTCGATCCACCAGGCGGAGGCGCCATCAAAGGCATGAACAGTGAGCTGCCCGTCTCGTCGACGCTCCAGCCGGTAGCGGTTGGGCCGCTGGCGCAGCAGCGTGAAATCACTGTAGCGGCTGCTCTCCGCCTGGCGCCCGGTCAGCCTGAGGCTATGGATCGTCGCCAGCCGCTCGTCGCCCCCCAGGGCTTGACGGTGGGCGGCGAGGACCGCGTCGACCCTGGCGGACGCCTGCGTCGGGAGCTGCTGCGCCAACGTCGCGGTCGCCACGCGAGGCGTCGCCGAGGCTTGGCCCGTCAGGTCGACGCGGACCATCTCATGGTGGTTGCGGGCGTAGAGCCGGCCTTCGGCGAGCGACGGTGCGGTCCAGGCGCGGCCGGTGAGGATCGGCGTGCGAGCCGTCTCGCGGTACTGCTCCGGGGTGGCCGGAGCGATCACCAGCTGGCCCTCGTCACTCAGGATCAGCAGGTGCTCGCCCCATGCGATCAGGGAGCCTTTGCCGAGACCGCGATGGGCCCACACCTGTCGCCCGGTCTGTGCGTCGAGGCATTTGAGGGTGGCGTTGTGGAAGCCGTAGAGGTGGCCGCCCACGGCTACGGAGGAGCTCATGTGGTTGAGCAGGTGCCGACTCTGCCACAGCACCGTAGGTGGCTGCTCGTCGTTCGCCAGCTGCAGCAGTGCGCTACCGCCTTCGCTGCGGTGGGCGACAAACACTTTGTCGCCGTCGACCGCCACTGGCATAGCGATGGGTTGATCGATCGCCGAGCCCTTGGGGATCTGCCAATGCCACCGGCGGTCGCCAGCGGGCGACACGCCGACGACCGAGGTTGGAGTCACGAAGACCAGATGGAGCGACTCCGCGACCTGCAGCGCGATCGGCGAGGAATAGCCGAGTCGATCGTCGAGGTTGGTCCAGCGGGGTTCGCCGGTCTTGCGGTCGAAGGCGGCGATCGAGCGGCCCTCGCCGGCTCCCACCTGCAGCAGCACCAGGTCGTCGACCACCAGCGGGCTCGGGCTGTAGCCGAACCGCGGCGGCTTGCCGCCGATCGCGGTGGGCAGATCGACCCGCCAGCGGACCGCACCGTCCTCCAGCCGCAGCGCCGCCAGCACGCCGTGGGAGCTGAGCGCGTAGATTTCATCGTCGACCACGGTGGGCGTCGACCTCGGCCCGTTGCCGAAGGGCTCCTCGAACGCCGGGCCGAGCTCCCGACGCCAGACTTCACTGCCGGTGTCGGCGTCGAAGCGCAGCGCGAGCTCCCGTCGCGTGCCGGGTGCCGTCTCTACGAGAGCGAGCGTGACGAGCGCGTTGCCCACGACCGCTAGGGCGGAGAAGCCTTCGCCGATCGGCCGCCGCCAGCCGACCTCCGGCTGGCCGAGGGCCGCTGGAGCCGGTGCGGTCGACTTGCCGTCGCGTCCTGGGCCGCGGTACTGGGGCCAATCTCCGGCCGGCGCCGGCGCCGGCGGTATCAGAGCCAGCCAGCACAGCACGAAGGCACCGAGACGGCAGCTGTGGGTCACTCGAGCAGGTTCCACCAATAGCCGTCCGGCGCTACGAACGAGAAGCTGCGCTCGCCGAATTCGTTGGTTGAGATCTGGGTCACCCGAGTCGCGGCGCTAGCGTGGACTTTGGTGTGAAAAGCCTCGATGCCCTGCACGCGATAGGTGTAGAGCGACAGCCCGAGGCTGCCCGGGCGAGACCGATCCTGGAGGTCCTCGAGCTGCGGCCCGCTGATGAAGCGGATGATCTTGAGGCGCCCCGAGCGCACCTTGGATAGATCGGAGGGCACGGAGCGCGGGTCGTCGAAGTCGGTGGACATGTACTTCTGCCCCGGCTCGAGCTCGAAGATGTTGCGCGAGGCGACGTCGCTATCGTCTGAAACGTGACCGTGCCGCGCCCGCAGCAGGCCGAGCACCTGGTCATAGAAGTCGAGCTCTTCGGGTCCGCCCTGGGTGATCAAGCCGGCATGGGTCACCTGACTGGTGGCCATCGGCGCCTCTTCGGCGATACGGCCGTAGAGCGGCAGCTCATAGTCGTAGCGCTGGAACAGAATCTGACGCGAAGCTGGCCGCACCAGCAGCATCTCGCGCACGCATAGGGCGGGATCGAGGAAAGGGCGCGCATTCTCGCCACCCGCGTAAATCACCTGGCGCTGGGGCTCGACGAAGTAGATCGGATCGCCCTTGGCGGCGGCGTCCTCGGCATGGTTGAGGATGCTGTAGACGTCGCGGGTCACCGCCGCTCCCCAGCGTCCGCCCAGGACCTTCATGTGAGCCAGCCCCAGACCGTCGTTCAGCGGTTTCTCCCACACCATCAGCCGGTAGAGACCGTGGTCGGCGTCCTGGTGCAGCAGCCGGATCGAGCGCAGTGGGGAGCGCACGCCGTAGAGCGCCTCGGCGGCGTCCGCCGTCAGGCTACCGCTGTGGCCGACGCGGTAGCCGAACTGCTGGAAGTACTGAATGATCGGGATCGGGTCGGTGGCGCCGATCGCCAGTTCGTGGACGCCGCCGATCGTCGGCTCGTCGGCCGCCGCGGGAACGCCCGTCAGCAGCAGCAGGGCGGTGAGGACGGCGGACCGGCGCCGGCTCACGGGGCACCGTCTTCCTGGGCGACACCGTCTTCCTGGGCGGCACCGTCTTTCGGAGCTGGCGGTGGGCCGACGAGCCCGAAGTATTCGCGGTAGCCGCAGATCTGTTCGCCGCAGACGTCGAGCGAGATCGCTATGATGTTGCGATACGGCTTGCCGCGTAGCTCGCCGTGATCGCGGAATTCGAACACGACCTGCTGACCTTCGGCGGTCACCCGCTCCACCTCGTCGATGGTCAGGCCGCCGGGGAACGCTGAGGAAACGTAGCCGAAGAACTCGGCGGCCTTGTCGCGTCCCCGGTGCTCGCCCTGGTAGGGACCCATCGGGAAGCGCAGCGTGAAGTCGTCACTCAGGCGCGCCAGGAAGCCCTGCCAATCGCCGCTGGCGAGACCGTGGCGGAAGTCTTCGAAGGCTTCGAGGGCGACGTCCCGGGCGGTCCGCACCTTGGGCGCTCGGCTCTGCACCAGCGTCAGGTGCAGCGTCTCGTAAGCCTGGTCGCGCAGCGGCTTGATCTCCGAGTAGCGTGGATCGCTGAGGAACCCCTCGGCCGCCTCAAGGTCAGGAAAGCTCAGCACGGCGTTGACCGACCAGTCGTCGGTGGTGTGCTCGCTCGCGAGGCCGGAGCCCACCGCCGTCACCTCGGCGCCGTATTCGACCATTAGCGGCTGGGTGCCGGCGAGGTAGCGGCCGTAGGTGGCCTCGGATCCGGGATTCAGCTTTCCCTGGATGAAGAGCAGCACTGGGGAGCTGGCGGTCATGGTCTCCTCCGAGCTTTCAGCGGCCGCCAGGGTGACGGCACTCGTCATCATCAGCCAGAGGACGATGGCGATCTTCGAGCGGTGTGTTCGATCCATCGGTGACTCCTGGGGGTCCAGCACCCGTCGCTAGCACTCAAGAGCTGGACTGGTTGCGGGCGACCAGCTCCTCGCGGGTGCCGGCCTGCAGCACTCGGCTCGGCAGCTGACGCTCGAGGAAAGCTTCGATGCCGCGCGACGCGTCCCTCACGCCGTCGAGATCGATCCCCGTCTCGATGCCCATCTCGCGGCACAAGTAGGCGACGTCTTCGGTCGCGATGTTGCCGGTCGCCCCCTGCATGATCGGGCAGCCGCCGAGGCCGCCCAGGGAGGTGTCGAAGGTCGTCACGCCGGCTTCCATGGCGGCGACCGCATTCGCCAGCCCCAGGCCGCGGGTGTCATGGAGGTGCAGCCATTTGGCGACTTCGGGAACGGCGTCGTCGATGCGTCCCAACAGCCGCCGGACCTGCCGCGGGTTGGCCAGGCCGGCCGAATCCGCGACCCCGAGCTCGGCGCTGCCGAGATCGACGAAGCGGCGGGCGAGCTCGAGCACGCGCTGCTCGGGAACCTCACCTTCGAAGGGGCAGCCGAAGGCCACCGCCATCACGGCGGATGCCGGTACCTTCGCGCCCTCGGCCAGGCGGACGATCTCGCCGAACAAGGCGATCGATTCGTCGACCGACAGCCCAACGTTGTTGCTGTTGTAGGTCTCGGTGACGCAGACCACCAGCCTCAGGCCGTCGACTCCGGCCGCCAGCGCCCGCTCGGCGCCCTTGAGGTTGGGAACGAGCGCCAGGTAGCGCACCCCGGGGCGACGGGTGATGCGGGTGGTCTGCGTCACCGAGACCTACAACCGCAACAACGTTGGGCTGTCGGTCGACGAATCGATCGCCTTGTTCGGCGAGATCGTCCGCCTGGCCGAGGGCGCGAAGGTACCGGCATCCGCCGTGATGGCGGTGGCCTTCGGCTGCCCC
>JBCCEE010000068.1:0-25790 GCA_039030415.1 Acidobacteriota bacterium | reverse complement strand
CATCCGGCCCTACGACCCGGGTGCGGCGCGGCCTTCGGCGTCGAAGCCGGCGGCGAGGAGCGCCTGGTGGTGGTGCAGGAGGCGAGCGATCGCGCGCCGCTCGATATCGACGACCTGGCGCAGACGGTGCGCCGGAAGCTGGCGGAAGCGCATGACGTCGTGCTCGAAAAGCTGGTCCTGATCCGGCCACGCACCATCCCGAAGACTTCGAGCGGCAAGATTCAGCGTCGTGCCTGTCGAGCCGAGTACCTGGCTGGCGAGTTCGAGGTCCTGGCCGAATGGCAGGCCTCGACGAGTGAGCAGCCGGGGCAGGTCGCCGCGACCCAAGCGGCCGGGGATGATTCGAATCTCGATGAGCTGCTGGCGTGGCTGCGTGAGCTCGCCGGCGAGAAGATCGATTGGTACCAGGTCGACGAGCGCAGGACACTGCCGCCGCATTTGGTTCTGGCTCTCGGCAATCGCGGGCTACTCGGCCTGCAGGCGCCAATCGCTGATGGCGGGCTGGACCTTGGCCACGGCGCGCTGATGCGAGTGCTGGTGCAGCTCGGAGCCATCGACCTCACGCTCGCCACGTTCGTGGTCGGTCACAACGCGCTCGGCTTGCGCCCGGTTCAACGCTACGCGACGGCGGAGCTACGTCGGCGATCGCTACCCGAGCTGGCTCGCGGACGCGACCTGGCGGCGTTCGCTCTGACTGAGCCCGGCGCCGGATCCCACCCCCTGGCGATGGCGGCGATCGCCGAGCCTGACGGCGAGGGCTGGCGCTTGCGAGGTCACAAGGTGTGGAGTGGCTCGGCAGGGTGGGCTGGTTGGATCAACGTGTTCGCCCGCAACACTGACGAGCAGGGACGCAGCCACGGCCTGATCGGTTTCGTCGTGCGGCCCGATCAGCCGGGAGTGCGGATCGGGGCCGAGGCCGCCACCCTGGGCCTGCGCAGCATGACTCAGAACGCGATCCACCTGGACGGCGTGCGCGTGACGCGGCAGCAGCTACTCGGCGAGCCCGGTAATGGGATGGCGGTTGCCGAAGATGCCATGCTGTTCACGCGCTTCTGCCTCGCGGCGGTTGCCGTGGGCGGCGCTCGGCGGTGCCTGCAGCTGATGCTGCGCTATGCCTCGCGTCGCACGGTGGCCACCGGCCGGCTGCTCGAGAATCCGGTGACCCTCCATCATCTGAGGGAGCTGTCGGCGGAGGTCGAGGCTTTGGCGGCTCTGGTATCGGCGACGGCTGCTGCCCTCGATGCCGGCGAGCAGGTGCCGGCCGAGATATTCGCCGCGCTGAAGATCGCCGGCCCTGAGCTGCTGTGGCGCGCCGTCGATCGCGCCGTGCAGCTGCTCGGTGGGCGTGGCTACCTGGAGAACAACGGCGTGGCCCGGATGCTGCGCGACGCTCGCGTCTTCCGGATCTTCGAAGGGCCGACGGAAACCCTCGAAATGTGGCTCGGCGCCAGCGTGCTGCGAGATGCCGGCGAGCTCGACGCGTTCTTGCGAGCGCGGTTGTCCGGCGCCGAGGTCGCCGATCGACTGCGGCACGAGCTGGAGCGCCTTCGGGAATCACGAGCCGAGCTCGCCTCGGCCGGCGCGGAACGACTCACCGCGCAGCAGGCGGTTGGCTGGCGGGTTGGAGCGATGGTGGTTCAGGCGGCCCTGTGGGCGGCGAGTGGCGATCGGTCGCACGCCGCCGCAGCCGCCGAAAGCCGATTCGAGACTGCCGTCCGGCAGGCGTCGAGCCTGATGGACGAAGCGGGCTCGGCGGCAGTGGTGCGGTCCGAGATCGCAGCCTTTAGCGACACGATCGGCGATATCGAGCCCATGGTGAAGCCTTTGGACCTGGAGCTCGACGCTCTGGTGTCCCGTTCAGACGGCTCGCTGCCAGTCTCTCACCCGGTGCCCGAGCCGGTTGTCACGCCCGTATCACTGGCCGTGGGTTCGAGTGCCAGGAGCCAGGAGATCACCGGATGGCTGGTCGATTTCTGTAGCCGCGAGCTGGGTGTCGATGCGGCCGAGCTCGAGGTCGACCGGCCTTTCGCCAGCTTGGGGCTCAACTCGGTGACCGCGGTCGCTATGGCGGATGAGCTGTCGGAGCGGCTGGGACTTCGTGTCGATCGCACGGTAGCGTGGCAGTATCCGTCGATCGCCGAGCTCGCGTTGTTCCTGGCGGCTGGCGAAGCGCCCTCTCTGCCTGCGAGTGATCCGGCAGCGGTTGCCGAACCGTTGATGGAGCCCGAGGAGGCCGACATGCTGCGCTTGCTGGCGGAAGTCGAAGAGCTCTCCGATGAGCAGGCGAAGGCTCTGCTGTCGCCCGAGAGCTCCGGCATGGGAGCGGTGGGATGACGGCGGCTGGACTCTCGGAACGCTTGGCAGCGCTGTCTCCGCATCAGCGCAAGCTGCTCGATCAGCGGCTGGGGCGCTCGTCGGGAACCGCTGAGCCGATCGCGATTGTCGGCATGGCGTGTCGCTTTCCGGGCGCCGAAAATCCCGATGCCTACTTGGATCTGCTGCGCGCAGGCAGCGACGCGATCCGCGAGGTGCCGGCAGACCGATGGAACGTCGAGCAGCTGTTCGATCCGGATCCCGAGGCCCCGGGCAAGATGAGCACTCGGTGGGGCGGGTTCCTCGAAGCGGTCGACGGTTTCGATGAAGGGTTCTTCGGTATCTCGCCGCGCGAGGCCGCCCAGATGGATCCCCAGCAGCGCCTGCTGCTGGAGGTTGGCTGGGAGGCGCTCGAAGACGCTGCCATTCTGCCCGCCAGCCTGGCGGGGAGCCGGGCGGGGGTCTTCGTCGGCATCATGACCGGCGACTACGCCCAAACCCGCTACGGCGCGGTGAGTGCGATCGATGCCTATACGGGCTCGGGAAACGCCTATGGCATGACCGCCAACCGGCTGTCTTACCTGCTCGATCTCCAGGGGCCGAGCATGGCGGTCGATACCGCATGCTCGTCTTCCCTGGTGGCGGTGCACCTGGCTTGTGAGAGCCTGCGGGCCGGTGAGACCGATCTCGCCCTCGCCGGCGGCGTCAACGTCCTTCTGTGGCCCGGCCATACCGTGTACTTCACCAAGGCGAGCCTGATGGCGGCTGACGGTCGCTGCAAGACGTTCGATGCTCGTGCCGATGGCTTCGTCCGTGGCGAAGGCGCCGGGATGGTAGCGCTCAAGACGCTGAGCTCGGCGCGCCAGGCCGGCGACCGTATCCTGGCGGTGATCCGCGGCAGCGCGGTCAACCAAGACGGTCGCAGCAATGGCCTGACCGCACCTCGGCCAGGTGCTCAGGAAGCAGTGCTGCGTGAGGCGTATCGCAAGGCGGGAGTTTCCCCGGGTGATATCGGCTACGTCGAAGCGCACGGCACCGGGACGGCCCTCGGTGATCCGATCGAGGTGCAGGCGCTGGGCAAGGTGCTGGCGACCGCAAGATCCGCAGATGCGCCCTGCGCCATCGGCTCGGTCAAGACCAACTTTGGCCACCTGGAAGCCGCCGCGGGGATCGCCGGGCTGATCAAGACGGTGCTTGGCGTCCGGCACGGTGAGATCTATCCTCACCTTCATTTCGAGCAGCCCAATCCTGAGATTCCCTTCGCGCGGCTGCCCGTCCGAGTGCCGACCCGGATCGAATCCTGGGCTTCAGAACGGCCTCGGCTTGCCGGCGTCAGCTCGTTCGGGTTTGGTGGAACCAACGCTCACCTGGTGCTCGAGCAGTCACCGCCGGACGTTGCGTCACCAGACGTTGCGCCCGCGCCGGAGCCAGCGAGTGGTCCGGAGCACCAGCTGTTGACACTGTCGGCTCACAGCGAGCCTGCCCTGAGGCAGTTTGCTGGGCGGTTCGCGGAGCGTTTGCAGGATGCTCATGATCTGGCCGACGTTTGCCACAGCGCCAACGTCGGCCGGACGGCCTTCCCTCACCGTCTAGCGGTCCATGCCGGCGACGGCCCTGCGATGGTTCAAAAGCTACAGGCCTTTGGCGCCGGGCAGGCGGTGGCGGAGGGGATGTGCCTGGGGCAAGCCAGCGACGCGCCGCAGGTCGCGTTCCTGTTCACCGGTGCCGGCGCGCAATACCTGGGTATGGGGCGGCAGCTCTACGCCTCGGAGCCGGTCTTCCGCCAGAGTCTCGATCGCTGCGACGAGCTGCTTCGTCCGCACCTCGGCCGCTCGCTGCTGTCGGTGATCTACCCGACAGACGCCGCCGCGTCCGAGCCCAATGATGCGTCTCTGCTCGACGATATTGCCTTCACCCAACCCGCGACCCTGGCGATCGAGGTCGCCCTGACCGAACTGTGGCGCTCGTGGGGCGTTCGCCCCGCGGCGGTACTGGGGCATAGCACGGGTGAATACGCTGCCGCCTGGGCGGCCGGAGCCTTGGATCTCGAGACGTGCCTCGAGCTGATCGCACAGCGCAGCCGCATGATGCGTGATCTTTCGCCCCCCGGCCGGATGCTCTCCCTGCTGACGGAGGAGTCCAGAGTGGCCGCCGCACTGGCCGATATGAATGGCGACCTGTCGGGTCAGATCTCGATCGCCGC
Source organism: Acidobacteriota bacterium (assembly GCA_039030415.1). Taxonomy (GTDB): domain Bacteria; phylum Acidobacteriota; class Thermoanaerobaculia; order Multivoradales; family J023; genus JAAELT01. The sequence goes on along the minus strand of JBCCEE010000068.1, from coordinate 21,274 downwards.
GGTCAATGGGCCAGCCAGTGTCGTGGTCTCGGGAACCACCGCCGCCGTCGACCGGATCGCCGAGACTTTTGCGCAGCAGGGCGTCGAAACGCGCCCCTTGAACATCTCTATCGCTGCCCATTCGCCGCTGATGGAGCCGGTGGCCGAGGCATTCGCCGAGGTGCTGGACCACGTCGACCTGAGCCCGGCGGAGACGCCTCTGGCTTCCAATCTCTCGGGTGAGCTGGCGTCGTTAGAGCTCAGTGAGACGAGCTACTGGCTGCGGCACATTCGTCAACCCGTGCGCTTCTCAGCCGGCCTCGAAGCCCTGATGGCGGCGGGCTGCGAGGTCATGGTGGAGATCGGACCGGCGCCGACCCTGATCGGCATGGCCGGCCGCTTTCTGCCGCCTGACGCTGGGGTCTGGCTGCCCTCGCTGCGCGAGGGAGTCGAGGACCGTCACCAGATGCTCGACAGCCTCGGCCAGCTCTTCGTCCACGGCGTTGACGTCGACTGGGGAGCGGTAGCCTCCGGGCCGCGGCGACGTGTCGCGGTACCGACCTATCCCTTCGAGCGTCGCCGTCACTGGCTGCCGGCCAGCGGTGGGCTCGAAGCCGACTCCACGGATCTGCCAGGGCGGCGGATGACGACCGCATTGGGGCAGGAGATCTTCGAGAGCCGATTTGGCTCGCGGCATATGCCGTTTCTCGACGATCATCGTCTTTTCGGCAAGCAAGTGGTGCCGGCGGCCGGCTACGTGAGCCTGGTGCTGGCGGCGGCCGAGCAGAGCGCGAGCTCGTACGGAGTCTCGGATCTGGCCTTCCTCGGTCCTCTGGTGGTCGGCGACGACGAGCTCAGGCCGGTCCAGCTGATCCGGGATCAAAAGAGCGGCGAGCTGCAGATCTTCAGCAGCGGCGAGTCTTCGGAAGATTGGCAGCTGCATGCTACGGCTCAAACGAGCGCAGACGCCTCAGGAGCTCGAGAGCTCGATGGGCGCCTGGATCTCTCGGCGGTGCGAGCTCGTTGTCGCGAAGCTCTGGACCCTGCCGTTTTCGCTGCGGAGTGCGGCGGCCAGGACCTCACGCTGGGTCGAGCCGTTCAGTGGCTGGAGTCGATCCATCGCTGTGACGGGGAAGCGTTGGCCAGGATCGCGCCGCCGCCCGGTGAGAGACTCAGCCCCGGGGTGATGCCTGTCGGGCTGCTCGACTCCTGCCTCCGCTTGCTGGCCGTGACCTTGGCCGGTGAAGCCTGGAAGCAGCTGCTGCTGCCGTTTCGTATCGCGCGCTGCGAGCGCTTGGGTGAACTGGCGGGTGAAGTCTGGTGTCACGCAGCCCTGCGCTCCGCTGATGAGAGCTTCGACCAGGTGATCGGTGACATTCGCCTGGTGGATTCCGAAGGCCAGCCGCTCTTGTGGCTCGAGGGCCTCGAGGCGCGGCGCACGGACTGGCAGGCTTTGGAGCAAGTCTTGGGGGATCGCCCTCAGGACTGGCTGTACGAGGTCGAGTGGCGGCCGAAGCCCATCGCCGGGACCGGCTCGGCAATCGAGGCCGGTAGCTGGCTGGTGTTGGCGGACGCTGCGGGATTGGGTGATGCCTTGGCTCGTGACCTGGTCGCCGCTGGCGGCGAGGCGATCGTCGTCCACGCCGGCAAGAGCTACGATCAGCCGGCGCCCGGAACGTGGTGTCTGGATCCGAGTCAGCCCGCACACTTCCGTCAGCTGTTGGCCGACCTCGCAGAGGTCGGACCCTGGCGGGGTGTGGTCCATCTGTGGGCTCTGCCGGACGAGGCTCCTGGAGCTGCGGACCTCGAGCAAGCTGCAGTCCTCGAGCAAGCGGCCCTAGAGCAGGTGCAAACGATGAGTCTTGCAAGTCTGCTGCATCTGGCTCAGGCCCTGGGAGCGGCTGGCGGCCAGGCGCCGCAGCCGCTTTGGGTCGTCACGCGGGGCGCACTTTCGTCCAGCGCTGAGGATCCCGGCTCGTCGTTCGAGCAGGCGCCAGCGCTCAGTCTAGGGGGCGTCATCGGGCGCGAGCTTCCCGATCAGCGCTGTGTGCGTCTCGACCTCGATCCGATGCCGCCGAGCGATACGCGTCTGAAGCTCGAAACGCGAGCCTTGCTCGGCGAGCTGGCTGCGGGAGATGGCGAAGATCGGATCTGCCTACGCGGTGACCAGCGGCGGGTGGCGCGCTTGGTGCCGAGCTCTTTGCAGGCCAGGTCCCTGCAGACTGGTGCCGTACAGACCAGCGGCCCACGAGCCGTGCGACAACCTACTGCCTTTGCCGCTCGTTCGGACGCGACCTATTTGGTGACTGGCGGCCTCGGCAGCCTCGGAATGCATGTCGCCGGCTGGCTGGCGGAGCGCGGCGCGGGACACTTGCTGCTGGTGGGGCGCCGCCCACCCTCCGATGACGTGCGCGCGAGGCTCGATGAGCTCGAGCGGGGCGGCACGCGCGTGACGACTCACTGCGTCGACCTGGCTTTGGCCGACCGGGTTGCAGAGATGTTCGAGCGGGTGGACGACTCGTTGCCGCCGCTAGCTGGCGTCTTCCACGCCGCCGGCCTGATCGACGACGGGGTACTAGCCCATCAGGACTGGCAGCGCTTTCGGCGCGTGCTGGCCCCCAAGATCGACGGCGCGTGGAACCTCCACCTCGCCACCCGCGAACGGCAGCTCGACTGCTTTGTGCTGTTCTCGTCGACCGCTTCGATTCTGTGTCCGCCGGGCCAGGGTAGCTATGCCGCGGGCAACGCGTTTCTGGATGCTCTGGCTCACTACCGCCGACACCTCGGCCTGCCCGCCCTCAGCATCAACTGGGGGCCGTGGTCGGAAGGCGGCTTGGCAGCGGATCTCGACGCCGAGATTCATCGCCAGTGGCGGGAAGTGGGTGTGCAGATGATTGAGCCGGGGCAGGGTATTGAGCTGCTCGAGCGATCGCTGGCCGGTGACGCCGCCCAGGTTGGCGTGCTGCCGATCTACTGGCGTCGCTTCACGTCCCATTTCCCGCACGGTGCCCCGCCTCTGTTTTCGGATCTGCTCGACGAGCAGCCGACGGCGCGTCCGTCGGGAGTGCGTCGCGAGCTGCTGGAACGCTTGGCGAAGAGCCGGGCGCGGCAGCGACGGGTGCTGCTCGAAGAGCACGTGCGCTCGGAGGCGCGTCGCATTCTCAGACTTGCGACCGGCCAGCCAATAGCTGGTGGCGAGAGCCTTTTCGGTCTGGGCCTGGACTCGTTGATGGCCCTCGAGCTGCGGAACGCGCTGCAGGCCAGTCTCGATCAATCCCTTTCCGCCACTCTCGTCTTCGACCAGCCGACGGTTGCCGGGCTCGCCGCCACCCTGGACGAGACGCTCTTTCCCGAGTCGGAGCCGCCGGCACCGGCGGTCGAGAAGGCACCGGCGGTCGAGAAGGCGCCTGCGCGTCGAGCCGATGAGCTGGCGTCCATGTCGGAAGACGAGCTCGCCGCCATGCTGCGGAATCGGGCGCAGGCGGTGCGACGGGAGGTGGCACGATGACAGCCAGCGCGAGTCGCACCGCTTTGGTCGAGGCCTACCTGGCCATCGAAGCCCTCGAGGCCCGACTCGAAGCGGCGGAGCAGGCGGGACGGGAGCCGATCGCGATCGTCGGCATGGGCTGCCGTTTTCCCGGTGGCGCGGACGACCCGGCGTCGTTCTGGCGACGCTTGCGGTCTGGCGCTGATGCTCTGGGCGAGATTCCTTCCGGGCGCTGGGACGTTGATGCCTTCTATGACCCGGATTCCGAGGCCATCGGCAAGATGTACGTGCGCCACGGCTTCTATCTGCCGGACGTCGACCTGTTCGACGCCCACTTCTTCGGGATCTCGCCGCGCGAGGCGAATGGCATGGATCCCCAGCAGCGGTTGCTGCTCGAAGTGGCGTGGGAGGCTCTGGAGGATGCCGGCATTGCGGCGGATAGCCTGACCGGCAGCAGCACCGGAGTCTACGTCGGCTTGCTGAGCAACGACTACCTACGGTGCCAGATGCCGGTGGCCCACCCGCAGGTGGCCGACGCGCACACCGCGACCGGGACCGGGTTCAGCTTCGGCGCTGGGCGGTTGTCTTACGTGCTGGGACTTCAGGGGCCGAGCCTGGTGGTGAACACGGCGTGCTCGTCCTCTCTGGTGACTGCCCATCTGGCCTGTCAGGCGCTGCGCGAAGGCGAATGCGATCTGGCCCTGGCGGGCGGCGTCAACCTGATCCTTTCGCCGGACAGCAGCATCATCATGTCGCGGGTTCGGGCGCTGTCGCCAGACGGACGCTCGCGAACCTTCGACGCCAGCGCTGATGGCTATGGCCGCGGCGAAGGCTGCGGCATGCTGGTGCTGAAGCGTCTGCAGGACGCGCGCCGCGACGGTGACCAGGTGCTGGCGCTCATTCGCGGGGCAGCCGTCAACCACGGCGGGCGCAGCGGGGGCTTGACGGTGCCGAGTGGACCCGCCCAAGAGCGGCTGCTGAGCCGCGCCTTCGAGCGAGCGGGAGTCGCGGCGGACGATATCGGCTACATCGAGGCTCACGGTACCGCTACGACTCTGGGAGACCCGATCGAGATCCGCGCCATCGCGTCGGTGATGGGTGAGCGTCGAGATCGCCCCCCGGTCTATGTCGGCTCGGTCAAGACCGGCATCGGTCACCTCGAAGGCGCTGCTGGGGTTGCCGGCTTGATCAAGACGGTGCTCAGCCTGCAGCATCGCGAGATTCCTCCGCACCTGCACCTGCAGGAGCCCAACCCACACATTCCCTGGGCTGAGCTACCGCTCGAGGTCGCCACCGAGTTGACGCCTTGGCCAGCCAGCGAGCGCCCTCGAATGGCCGGCGTCAGCGCCTTTGGCCTCAGCGGAATCAACGCCCACGTCGTGCTGGAAGAGGCTCCGTTGGAGCAAGACGCTGAAGCAGCTGAGGCTTTGCCCGAGCGGTCGACGCACCTGCTGCGCCTGACGGCGCACAGTGAAGCGGCCTTGCGAGAGCTGGCGAGCCGCACCCGGCAGCGAGTCGAGAGTGCTCGGGACGTCTCCCTGGCCGATCTGTGCCACAGCGCCAGCCGGGGACGTAGCGAGCTGCCGCAGCGTCTGGCGGTACGTGCCGGCAGCAGCGAGGAGCTGGTAGAGCAGCTAGCGGCGTTCGAGCGCTCCGACCCAGCGCCAGGTGTTGCGACGGGCCGCGCCGCGGCCCAGGACGCTCCCCGCGTCGCGTTTCTGTTCACCGGTCAAGGCGCGCAATACGTCGGCATGGGACGCCAGCTGTACGACACGGAACCGGTGTTCCGAGAAGTGGTCGAGCGCTGCGACAGGCTGCTGGCGTCGCATCTCGAGCGCCCCTTGCTGTCGGTGCTCTACCCGTCGGACGACGCCGAGCTGGCGATCGATCAGACCGCCTACACGCAGCCCGCCATGTTCGCCTTGCAAATGGGGCTGGTCGAGCTCTGGCGCTCATGGGGTATCGAGCCCACGGCGGTCCTCGGGCACAGCGTCGGCGAGTTTGCTGCGGCCGTAACCGCTGGAGCCATGGATTTTGAAGACGGACTGCTGCTGATCGCCGAGCGTGGCCGGCTAATGCAGGAGCTGCCGGCGGGTGGCGCCATGCTGTCGGCCCGGATCTCAGAAGCGAGAGCGCTCGAGCTGGTGGCGGACCAGGCGGAGCACCTTTCTATCGCCGCGATCAACGGGCCGGAGAGTGTCGTGCTGTCCGGCGATCGTGAACCGCTCGTCGAGATCGCTGATCAGCTCGCTGGTGAGGACATCAAAGTGCGCTGGCTCGAGGTCTCTCACGCCTTCCACTCGCCTCGCATGGAGCCGATGCTCGAAGCGTTGTCGAGCAAGGCCGCCGAAGTCACGATCTCGACGCCACACATCGATCTGATCTCGAACCTCACCGGCGGGCCGGCTACGGCGGAGCTCTTGAGCTCCGGGAGCTATTGGAGCCGCCACGCCCGCCAACCCGTCCGGTTCGCCTCATCGGTGGAGTGGCTGGCTGAGTCGGGATACGAGCTGCTGCTCGAGATCGGGCCGCGGCCGACCCTGCTCGGCATGGCCCGTGCTGTCATGCCCGACGGGCAAGGGGAATTCTTGCCGTCGCTGCGCCAAGGAAAAGACGACAGCAAGCAGATGCTGACCAGCCTTGGAACGCTCTACTCTGTTGGTGTCGACGTTGACTGGCAGGGACTCGACGACGCCCGTCTTCGACGACGGGTCAAGCTTCCAACCTATCCTTTTGAGCGCCAGCGCTATTGGTTCCGTGATCTCCAAGGGCCGGTGGGTCACGGCAGGGGTGATTGCATCGATCCGTTGCTCGGGTGGCGCGTGCAGGCACCCCTGCTGGATCAGGTGCTCTTTACTTCTCAGCTGGCGGCCGACCTTCCATGGGTCTCGGATCATCGAGTGTTCGGAGAGCTGATGGTGCCTGGGGCCTGCCTGCTGTCCATGATGCTCTCGGCGGGACGTGAAGTGCACGACGGCGCTGACTGTGAGCTCAGGGACGTTTCGTTCTCCCAGGCCCTGGTCCTGCCCGAAGGCACGGTGGCGGATGTCCAGATCGTACTTTCTGGTGGCGGTGCCGAGGGCTGGCGTTGCCAGCTCCTCAGCTTGGGAGAGCGCCCGGAGGACTGGCAGCTCCACTGCTCGGCCCGGCTCGTCGCTGCGCAGGGGAAAGATCCATCGGCCTGCGATCTCGAAGCGCTGCGCCAGGGCGTGGAAGGCGAGCGCCGCGATCTCGCGGCGCTCTACCGCCGGACCTGGGAGGGCGGCTTCGAGCTCGGCGGCTCGCTGCGCTGGATCGAGGAGATGTGGGCCGAGCCGCTGCAGGGTATCGGGCGATTGCGAGCGCCTCAGTCACCCCAGGAAGCCCGCGAGGTCGAGGCGTTCGTGCTTCATCCCAGCTGGCTCGACTCCTGCTTTCAGCTCCTGTCCGAAGTCGTCCCGAAGACCGAAGACGGCTTCGAGCTCTACGTGCCAACCGGCCTCGATCAGCTGCGCGTGTACCGGCAGCCGACTTCCTCGCTGTGGATCCATGCGGCTCTGAGGCCGGACACCGATCTCGATCCCGAGACGGTTGTCGGTGACTTTCGATTGATCGATGCCAACGGCGAGCTGGTGGCGGAGGTCAGCGGCATGGCGGCTCGTCGCATGTCGCGTGAGGCTATGATGCGGGCCCACGGCAAGGGCGTCGCCGAATGGCTCTATGAGCTGAGCTGGCCGGTCGATCCGCACCGTCTCGACGCCGGAGAGGTCGATCTCTTGGCTTGGACGAGGGCCCTGGACGCCAACGTCGCGACCTGGAGTCGCGAGGCCGAGCTCGACGTCTTTGCAGAGCTCAGGCCTGCGATCAACGAGCTGGCGACGCGCTACTTCCAGTCCGCCCTGCGCCGGCTGGGTTGGAACGGGACGTTGAGCGAGGCCGGCGATACCGCGGTCTGGGCTGAGCAGCTCGGCGTGGTCGAAGCCCATCAGCGTCTCCTGGGGCGTGTCGGTGATCTGCTGGTCGATGCGGCAGAAGAGCATGAATCCCATGGCGAGAACGGAGCCGGAGTCTCGGGTAATGGGCACTCTGCCACCGCGCTTCAGCTGGCCGAGCAATACCCGGGTTTCCGTTCCGAGCTCGAGATGGTGTCGCGCTGTGGAGAGGGTCTCGTCGGGGTGCTGCAGGGTAAAACCGATGCTCTCGAGCTGCTGTTTCCGAGCGGTTCGCTCGAGACCGCGCGCCGCGTCTACCAGAGCTCACCCCGGGCGAAAGTCTTCAACCGGCTGATCGGTGATCTGGTCGAGAAGTTCGTCGACAGCCTGCCGGCGAACCGCAAGATTCGAGTGCTAGAGATAGGAGCCGGTACCGGTGGCACGACGGTCGCCGTGCTCGAGCGGCTCCCGGCGGACCGCAGCGAGCTCGTCTACACCGATTTGTCGGCACTGTTCGAATCGGCGGCCCACGAGCTGCGGAGCGAGTACTCGTTCATCGACTATCGACTGCTCGACATCGAGCGTGATCCTGCCGAGCAAGGCTTCGAGACGAGAACCTTCGATCTGGTGGTCGCGTCCAACGTGCTGCATGCGACTCGAGACATCCGCAGCAGCTTGCGCCATGCTCGCCAGTTGATGGCTCCTGGCGGTCTGTTGCTGTTGATGGAGGGCACCGGGCCCGAGCCGTGGCTCGATGTCGTGTTTGGCTTGACCCCTGGCTGGTGGCGCTTCAGCGACGGCGCTGAGCGACCCGACTATCCGCTGATGTCGAGCTCCAAGTGGCAGGAGATTCTGGCGCAAGAAGGCTTCGAGGAGGTCGCTTCAGTGCCTCGCGGAGGCGAAGGCGGTGGCGGGCTATACCAGCAGGTCGTGCTGGCAGCTCGAGCGCCGTCGGCGGAGCTGGCCACCTCCGATCGCTGGCTGATCGTCGGCGATGCCGACGACCTGGGTGAGCGGCTTGCGGCGCATCTGGAAGCGCTCGGCGCTCAGCCGGTGCGGGTCGCGGGTGATGGCAGCCAGATTCGTCAGGAACTGGCTTCGGAAGCGGAGAGTTTTCGGGGCGCAATTTACCTCGCGGGCCTCGCAGTGTCCGAGCTGGACGAGGAGGATGCCGAGCTCTCGGCGCTGCACGCGGGGCAGCAAGCGGCATGCGAGGGCCTGCTGCATCTCGTGCAGGCGGCAAGCTCATTGACGGCACCGGTCCCGCTGTGGATCGTCACCCGTGGAGCGGTAGTGCTCGATGGCGATGAATCCATGGCGCGTGGTCTGCAGGCGACGCTCTGGGGTATCGGCCGGGTGCTGGGGGCAGAATCTTCGGATCTCTTGGGCGGTATGGTCGACCTCGATCCTGCTTCGACGGCGACCGATCCCGAACAGATCGTCAGCGAGCTGATGGCGGATGATTCCGAGGTTCAGGTGTGCTGGCGAGATGGTCACCGCCACCTGGCGCGGTTGACGCGGGTCACGGGTGAGCCGACGGCCGAGGCTGTCGCGATGCGTAGCGACGCCAGTTATCTGATCACCGGCGGCCTCGGAGCCCTCGGTCTCGAGGTCGCCCGCTGGCTCGTGGAGCGCGGGGCGCGCCACCTGGTGCTGCTCGGGCGTGGAGCTGCCTCTGAGGCTGCAGAGCGCAGCGTTGGCGAGCTCCGTAAGCTCGGGGTCGAGGTGCAGATCGTCCAAGGAGACGTGGCGGATCCCGAAAGCCTGGCGTCAACGGTGTCTGCGATCGAACCTCCTCTACGCGGCGTCATCCATTCCGCAGGCGTGCTGGACGACCAGCTCCTCACCCAGCTCGAGTGGCAGAGCTTCGAGAGAGTTCTGGCGCCCAAGGTCGCGGGCGGGTGGAATCTCCACCGCGCCACCCGCGACCAAGAGCTCGATTTCTTCGTGCTGTTCTCCTCCGCGGCTTCGCTCCTGGGCTCCCTGGGCCAGGGAAACTACGCCGCCGGCAATGCCTTCCTGGACCATCTCGCCGCGTCGCGTCGAGCCCAGCAGCTGCCGGCGACCAGCATCAATTGGGGGCCGTGGGCCGAGATCGGCCTGGCCGCGGCCATGGGTGAGCGCGAGCAGGAGCGTCTGGCGGCCCTCGGTATGGGGAGCATCCCGCCGGACCTGGGCCTCGTAGCGCTCCAGGAAGCGCTGGCCCGTGATCTTTCCCAGGTGGGCGTGCTGCCGATCGACTGGCCGCGCTTCTTGGAAGGCCAGCGTAGCGGCATCAAGCTGTTTTCAGAATTCGAAGCGGCAGGCCAGCACGAAGGCCCCTCCGAGTCTTCCAGCGGGTTGCTACAGCAGTGGCTGGCAGCAGATGACGAAGCGCGTCAGGCGATGCTCGCCGAAGCGGTCCAGCAAGCGGCCCGCCAGGTCCTGGACCTCGAGTCGTCGTTCGTGCTCGACGACAGCCAGAGCCTCTTCGAGCTCGGTATGGATTCCTTAATGGCCCTGGAGCTGAGAAATCGGTTGGAGGCTCTGGTCGGTTCCTCGCTGTCGTCGAGCCTAATCTTCAACTATCCCAGCGTCGACAAGCTGGTCGAGCATCTGACGGATGAGATGCTGGCCCGGGAAGCCCCGGCCGATACCGCCGGCGCCGAAAGCCGCGCGCCAGGTTCTGCCTCGGACGCCTCCGAGAGTCTCTCGGGCCAGGCACAGGATCCCGAGTCCAAGGACACGCTGTCGGATCTGTCCGAGGCGCAGCTGCTCGAGCTGCTGGCCGACGAGCTCGCCGACGGTGATGAGAGCTCGCGGGAGGTGGCATCATGACGTCGCCGAAGCACGACTCCCGGGAAGTCCTGGAGCGGGCGCTACGCGAGCTGCAGCATCTGCGGGGGCGCGTCCAAGAGCTCGAGCAGGCTGCTGTCGAGCCCATCGCCATCGTCGGCATGGGGTGTCGATTCCCGGGCGGTGCCAACGACGCCGAATCCTACTGGCAGCTGCTGCGAGAGGGTCGATCGGCGGTGCGCGAGGTGCCGAAGGATCGCTGGGATATCGAGCGCTACTATGATCCGGATCCGGAAGCCGCAGGCCATCACTACATGCGTGAGGCCAGTTTCCTCGATCGGGTCGACGGTTTCGACGCCGCTTTCTTCAACATCTCGCCGCGCGAGGCGGCGAGCCTCGATCCTCAGCAGCGATTGCTCCTCGAGGTCGGTTGGGAGACTCTGGAGAACGCGGGACTGGCTCCGGATCGGCTGGTGGCCAGCTCGACCGGGGTCTTCGTCGGCTTGATGAACCTCGATTACCCGCGGCTGCAGGGGACGCTCGTCGAGCCTGAGCACATCGATGCCTACACCGGCTCCGGCAGTGGCCTGAGCTTTCCGGCCGGCCGCCTTTCCTACTGTCTCGGACTGCAGGGGCCGAGCATGGTGGTTTGCACCGCCTGCTCGTCGTCGCTGGTGGCGGTACATCTGGCTTGCCAAAGCCTGCGCCAGCGAGAGTGTGACATGGCGCTCGCGGGCGGCGTCAGCCTGATGCTGACGCCCGACATGATGATCAGCGTCTGCCGCATGGGAGCGGTGTCGCCCGATGGTCGGTCGAAGACGTTCGCCGCCACCGCCGATGGCTATGGCCGGGGCGAAGGCTGCGGCTTGATCGCTCTCAAGCGCCTGTCCCAGGCTCAGGCTGATGGAGACCGTATCCTGGCGGTGCTGCGCGGCTCCGCGGTCAATCACAACGGCCGCAGCGCCGGCCTGACGGTCCCCAACGGCCTGGCCCAGGAAGCTCTGCTGCGCAGTGCCCTGGCCAACGCGCAAGTATCGGCCGAGCAGGTCTCGTTTGTGGAAGCTCACGGCACCGGCACATCGCTTGGCGATCCGCTCGAGATCGAGGCTCTCAACGCAGTTTTTGGCAAGGCGCGCAAGGCCGATCAACCGCTGGCCGTCGGTGCAGTCAAGACCAACTTCGGGCATCTCGAGGCGGCTGCCGGAATCGCCGGACTGCTCAAGGTCATCCTGGCCCTGCAGCAGGAAGAGGTTCCGCCGCATCTCCACCTCAATGAGCCCAACCCGCACATTCCCTGGCAGAAGATGCCGCTGCGGATACCGACCGAGGTAGAGCCGTGGCCGCGCAACGAGCAGCCGAGAATGGCCGGCGTCAGCTCCTTCGGACTCAGCGGCGTCAACGCCCACGTGGTGGTCGAAGAGGCGCCGTCTCCTGAAGCGACCTTGGCTGCGGCGGTCGCCGGGCCTCATGTGCTTTGTATCTCGGCCCAGGATCAGGAAGCGCTGGGCGACCTGGTGGGACGCTACCGGGATCTAGCCGCCGCGGATGAAGGTCCGAGCCTGGAGGACCTGGCCTGGACTGCCGCGACCCGCAGGTCTCATCATGCCCATCGTCTGTCGCTGGTGGCAGATTCCCGTCAAGAGGTCGAGCAGGCTCTGGCAGCTCATCTGGCGGGCGATTCGTCACCTGGGCTGGCCCACGGCCGAATCACTGCGGGAGTCGCGCCGAGGTGGGTCTGGGTGTTCTCGGGCCAAGGCAGTCAGTGGCCGGGCATGGGTCTGGGGCTGCTCGAACGCGAAGCGGTGTTTCGCCAGAAGCTCGAGGAATGCGACGAGCTGATCTCACGTCATGGAGAGATCTCGCTGCTGGAAGCCTTGCGAGCGCCGGCTGAAGCAGAGCAGCTGTCGGCGACCCGGGTAATGCAGCCGGCGATCTTCGCGCTGCAGGTCTCGCTGGCAGCGCTGTGGCGCTCCTGGGGACTCCGCCCCCACGCCGTTGTCGGCCAGAGCCTGGGGGAAGTCGCGGCCGCCCACGTCGCCGGAGCCCTGTCTCTGGAGGATGCGGTGCGCGTGGTCTGTCACCGCAGTCGGCTCATGGAGTCGTTGGCTGGCAAAGGCAGGACCGCGGTGGTCGAGCTTCCTCACGAGCAGGCCGAGATTGTGCTGATCGGTTTTGAAGACGCTATTTCGGTGGCCGGCAGCCTGAGCCCGACATCGAGCGTGCTGTCGGGCGATGCGGTAGCTCTCCCCCGAATGCTCCAATCCCTCGAACGGCGCTCGATCTTCTGTCGCCAGGTCGAAGGAGTCGACATCGCCCTCCACAGCCCGCACATGGAGGCTCTGATCGAGCCGCTCGAGAAGGCTCTGAGTGGTCTAACACCACAAAATGTTGGCTTGCCGCTCTACTCGACGGTGACTGGTGAGCGCATCGCCGGCTCCGAGCTCGATGCCGGCTACTGGGGGCGCAATCTGCGGCAGCCGTTTCTGTTGGCTCCGGTCATCGAGAGTCTGCTGGCCGAGCAGTACTCGACGTTCCTGGAGGTCAGCCCGCATCCAGTGCTCGGTGCTCCGCTGCGCCAGACCTTGGCGCACCATCGCTCCGAGGGGCGAGTCGTGAGCTCGCTGGCTCGTGGCGAAGACGAACGGCGGAGTCTGCTCAGCGCAGCTTCTCAGCTCTATGTCGCGGGCGCCATGCCCCATTGGCACAAGCTCATGACCCCTGCGGGCCACGCAGACCTTCCGAGCTATCCCTGGCAGCGTCAGCGCTACTGGTTCGATCAGATCCGCCAGGGAAGTCGCGCGGTAAGCGGACGCAGAGCCGCCGGCCGTCATCCTCTGCTGGGCATGCCGGTGCAGTCGGCGACCCGTCCAGGCGAGAGTCTGTGGGAGCTGGACCTCGACCTGCGTAGCCTGCCGTTCTTGCGTGACCATCAGGTCCTGGGGGAGGTGATCCTGCCTGCCGCCGCCGGACTCGAGATGGCGATCGGTGCCAGCGGGCGAGTGTTCAATGGGGAATCCTGCGAGCTGTCTGATGCGACGTTTGCGGCACCGCTAGTTCTTGGCAGCGGCGCGCAGCGCTTACAGCTGGTGGTCGACCGTGACGGTGATTCCGCCCACTTCACGCTCGCCAGTCGGCCGGCTGATGAGGATACCGCCGAACAGGAATGGGCTTTCCACACGAGCGGCGTTCTGCGGCGATACGAAGGAGCAGATCCGCCGTCGGTCGAATCTATCGAGGCCGCCCGAGAGCGTTGCTCCACGGAGATCGAAGTCGAAGAGCACTACCGACTGATGGAGCAACGTGGGCTCGAGTACGGGCCAGCTTTCAGAGCGGTTGCATCTCTGCAGAGCGGTCCGGGAGAGGCCGTGGCGCGGCTTCAGCTGTCCTCCGCCCAAAGCCATGCCGCCGGCAGCTATCGCATGCATCCCATCCTGCTCGACGCTGGCTTCCAGATCGTCGGGGCGGCGATGGGAGAGGCCGTCGAGGCTTCGGCCAGCTTCCTACCGGCGGGATTGGACCAGCTGCGGTTCTATGCGCCGGAGTGCGGGGCAGAGCTGTGGTGCCATGCAAGGCTCCGCGACGAGAGTGCGGCAGAAGCGGGTGCGGTCGAGGCGGACCTGAGCTTTTTGAATCCGAGTGGGGAGCTGGTAGCTCGAGCCTCGGGGCTGCGCCTGCAGCGGGTCGGTGGTCGAGCCGAGGTGGCCGCAGAAATCTACCGACATGTTTGGGAGCTCGACGAGCGCCAGGCCGAAAACGACGAATCGGCGCAAGTGGCGTCTCCCGGCGCTTTTGAAACATCCCGTTGGGTCGTGCTGTGCGACGAGAGCGGCGTCGGTGAGGCTCTGGCGGCGCGCATTCGCTCCGGGGGCGGCGACGCGCTGACCGTTGCCACCGGGGACGCCTTCGCGTTCGATCCTACAGCCGATCGAGCGACGCTCGGGCCCAAGCGTCGGGCCGACCTCGAGCGCCTCCTGGCGGCGATGCCAGAAGACTGGGAGCTGACCGGCGTAATACTGCTGTGGGGGCTCGATGTCGGCGGTGCCATGGACTCACCGAATGCTATGGAAAGCTGGCAGTGTGAGCTGGCGTTGACGGTAGGGAGCCTCGTCAGCTCGGCTGGCCTCGGCGAGCCACCGCTCTGGCTGGTGTCCTCCGGCGTGCGTGAGGCGAGCGCGGCTGATGCTGTAGCCCAGGCTGCGACGTGGGGCCTTGGTCGGGTACTCGCCCTCGAGCATCCGGAACGCCGGGCCGCCGTGCTTGATCTCGCGGCCGAGCTGACTCCGGACCAGGCAGTGGAGCGCATCGCTAGCGAGCTGAGCCGGAGCGACGCCGAGGACCACATTTCGTTGAGCGCTTCGCAGCGCTGGGTTGGGCGTTTAGAGCGGGCTGCCGACGTTGTGGGGGATCCCGCAACCGTCGTGCAACCCTACGCCAGCTATTTGGTCACCGGCGGTTTTGGGGGTCTAGGACAGGTTGTCGCCCAGTGGCTCGCGGAGCAGGGAGCGCGGCAGATCATTCTGCTGGGACGCAACGGGCTACCGCCGCGAGACGAGTGGAGTCGACATACCGACGAGGGATCGATCGGACAGCGTGTTGCAGCGGTGCGACAGCTCGAGAAGACGGGAGCCAGCGTCGAGGTCGTGGCCGCCGACGTTTCTGACGAGGCCGCTCTCGAGGAGCTCTTCGACCGCTGGCAGCGAGAGCTGCGTCCACCGATTCGGGGTGTGGTGCATGCCGCCGGTGTGCTGAGCGACGCATATCTGGCCCGGCTGGACGAATCGGCGGTACGTACCGTGCTGCGCCCCAAGGTCGCTGGCGCGTGGGTGCTGCACCGGCTTCTAGAGAAGTCGTCGCTCGACTTCTTTGTCCTCTTTTCTTCGATCTCGTCGATCCTGGGGGCAGCCGGCCAAGCGGCTTACGCCGCTGCCAATGCTTCACTCGACGCACTGGCTCGATTCCGCTGTGCTCACGGCCTGCCGGCCACCAGCGTCAACTGGGGCCCCTGGTCGGAGGTCGGGATGGCGGCGCCCGAGGTCGATCGTTTCGCAGAGCTGGGGATCGGAGCCATCCCTCCGCCTCGCGGCGCCGAGCTGTTCGGTGAGCTGACCGCAGCGAGCGTTGGCTCGGCGGTGGTCCTAGCGGCCGACTGGCGTCGGGTCGCGGCGGCTTTCCGCACGACACCGCCACCGTTGATCACCAAGCTGACCGGCGGCGCGAGCGCCCCTGCGGCCACCGCTCGAGTGGTGAGCGAGCGCGGTCGCAGCGGGCGTGAGCTGCGCTCGGCGCTCGAACAGGCGGATCCGGAGCAGTGGCGCGATTTGATCGAGCCGCATATGGGGCGGTTGGTTGCCGGCGTCCTGGGGCTCGATCCAGAACAGCTCGACAATCTCGAGCCGCTGACCGCGCTCGGTATGGACTCGATCATGGCGGTAGAGCTTCAGAGCCTTGTGGAATCAATGTTCGGGGTCAACTTGTCGATGGCTTCCTTGTTTCAGGGCAGCAGCGTCGCCCAGATGACCGCACTGACCGTCGAAGAGTTACAGGCCAATGGCCTGCAGCGATGGTCGAAGAACCCCAGGAGTCTTCAATGAGCCAAGCAGAGGTGTATCTCAAGAGCAATGTGGTTGCCGAGCCACTGGTCGATCGCTGGTATGCGTGGTCGCACGCGATCTCGCCGGCAACCGCCGCTATGAATATTGTCGGGCGCCATCTGGCGATCATGGAGTCCTACGTCCGTAATCCTCAGGTGCATACCGCAGCGGTCAAGAATGCCAAGATGCGCGGTGGTCCATTTATCGACTATCCGCGTCCGCGGGTGGCGGAGGTCAAGGATCTGATCGCTAGGACCAAGCGCGATCGTGCCCAGATGATCTCGTTTGCGGAAGACATCAAGAAGCTCGATGACATGCTCCGCAAGGAGGCGGTCGGTTATTCGCTGCAACCCCTCTACGAGAAGATTCCCGAAGGCTTGCGCGGCTACGTCGAGCTCACCTACGACCTCAACAATCATCCCTCGTTTCGGGTCATCGAGCCATTGCTGTATCGCAGCCCGCTGTACGAGCCATCGTCGCAAAGCATGATGCTGTCGTTGATCGACGGCGACGAGCGACCGTTCATCCTCAGCACGCCGCGTATTCAGGACGAGGGCGACGTCCACCTGGAGATCCCGTTTGCCGACCGTGGGATCGACGAGCTGTTCGAGATGAAGAAGAGCCCGCGGTCGCTGGGGTACATAAAGGAACGGCTGGGCGTCAATGGCGACGGCGAGCTGTTCGAATCTTTCTTTACTACTCGCGAGCCACCGAAATACAACAACTACGAAGGCGAGGGAATGCGGTGGCGGTATTTCGGCCATGCTTGCATTTTGCTCGAAGCCCGCGGAGTGAGCATCTTGCTCGATCCGATTCTGAGCTACACCTACGAGAACGATGTCTCACGATACACCTATGAGGATCTGCCGGATCGTATCGATTACGTACTGATCACTCACAATCACCAGGATCACATCCTCTTCGAGACGATGTTGCAGATTCGTCACAAGATTGGGACGGTGGTCGTGCCGCGGTCGAGCGGTGGCTCGCTACAGGATCCTTCCTTGAAGCATCTGTTAGAAAAGCTTGGGTTCGACGATGTTCGAGAGCTGGAAGAGCTCGACTCGATAGAAATCGAGGGAGGTGAGATCACCGGCTTGCCATTCTTCGGTGAGCATGGGGATCTCGATATCCGCAGCAAACTGGCGTACTTTGTCAGGCTTCATGATCACACGCTGATGTTCGCTGCGGACTCCTGCAACATCGAGCCGGTGCTCTACGAGAAAGTGCATCAATTGGTGGGTGATGTCGAGGTGCTGTTTGTAGGAATGGAATGTGACGGTGCGCCGATGAGCTGGGTTTATGGACCCTTGCTGACGCGATCTCTGGACCGAAAGATGGATCAGTCGCGGCGTCTGGCTGGGTCGAATTTCGAGCGTGCCGGAAACATCGTGCGTTGTTTCAATTGTAAGGAAGTTTATGTCTATGCCATGGGGCAAGAACCTTGGCTGGACTACATCACGAGTATCAAGTACACCCCCGAGTCCAATCCGATTGTGGCTTCTGAGGCTTTGCTGGAAGAGTGCAAGAACAAGGGCTTGGTTGCCGAACGTTTGTTCGGCGAGAAGTCGATCCTGCTGGGTTGAGAATCCGTCTGGAAACCTTCTTTAAATCATTGTCAATTCTTTGCGACGACCTTCGATGAGTGCATTGACACCCATGCCCGCGGTGCGGGGTAGCGACGCGGCGACGGTTTCGGAACAGCGCAGCCATCCGCTGTCCCACGGGCAGGAGGCGCTTTGGATCCTCTACCGCCTGGCGCCGAAGAGCTCTGCCTATTCGACGCAATTCGCGGCCCGCGTGACTTCGGAAGTCGATCCCGAAGCGATGCGACGTGCCTTGGAATGCCTGGTCGAACGCCACGCGACACTGCGCACGACCTACAGAGAGCGAGAAGGTCAGCCCGAAGCGATGGTGGGAGGCGACGCGGTCATCGACTTCGAGCAAATCGATGTCGACGGAGAATCCGATGAGGCGCTGCACCAGCGGCTCTTGGCTGAGACTCGGCGACCGTTCGATCTCGAGCAGGGACCGGTGACGCGGGTACGGCTGTTTACGCGCGGCCTACGCGACCATGCAATTATTCTGTCGGGTCATCACATTTCCTTCGACGGCGGCTCGGTGTGGATTCTCCTCGACGAATTGGGGAAGCTCTACGCGGCGTATCAAGTCGGCGAGCCCGCAGGTCTACCGGCCCCGGGCCGGCCTTTTGAAGACTACGTACGGCAGCGGCGCGAGATGCTGGCGAGTGCCGAAGGGGAGCGCCTTTGGGACGCCTGGCACGAGCTGCTGGCGACGGCACCCGCGGCTCTCGAGCTGCCGCACGATCGGCGGCGCTCGGATACCGCGGGCTCGACGGGTGACTCGCGGTTCCTGCGACTCGGCGAGACCATGAGGCAGGAGCTGGACGCCCTGGCCAAAGGCGAGGGCGTGACGCTCTACATGTTGTTGCTGGCTGCCTTTCAGGCTCTGCTAGCGCGCTACAGCGGTCAGGATGACCTGGTCATCGGCTCGTCGATGAGCGATCGAGACGATGCCGTGTTCGGCGGGACCGTTGGCTATTTCGTCAACACCTTGCCCTTGCGTGCCGATCTCTCCGACGATCCAACCTGTCGCGAGCTTCTGGCACGAACCCGCGAGATGGCGGTCGCAGCCTTCGAGCTGAGGCAGTATCCGTTTCCGCTGTTGATCGATCGTTTGCAGCCCGAGCGCATTGCCGGCCGCGCGCCGCTGGTACAGACGCTGTTCGTCTACCAGAAGGCTAGACGTCTCGAAGGGGACGCTTCGGCGTTCATCCTCGGCGAATCCGAGGCGCAGATCCGGCTCGGAGCGCTCGAGCTGGAGCCGCTGCGGCTACCTCAGCAGGAAGGACAGTTCGAGCTCAGTCTCCACATGGTGACCTCGGATCACGACGTCACGGGACAGCTGAGCTACGACACCGCGCTCTTCGAAGCGGCTCGGATCGATCGCATGGTGGGGCATCTCGAACAGCTATTGCGGAGCTTGACCGAAGCGCCGGATCAGCGGGTCGGCACGCTCTCGCTGCTGACCGCAGCGGAGCGCCAACAGCTGCTCGAAGATTGGAGCGCCATCGGAACCGAACCGCGAGACGCCTGCGTCCATTGGCTGTTCGAAGATCAGGCGATCGTGCGGTCCGAGTCGCCAGCTCTCTCGATCGCGGGCCGCGAGATCAGCTACGGCGAGCTCGACGAGCAGGCGGAGTGGATCGCGGAGGCTCTGACGCGGCGCGAAGTGCCCGTTGGCGAGCGCGTCGCTGTCTTGCTCACCGAGCCTGAGCTTCAGGTCAGCGCCTTGCTCGGCGTGCTGAAGTCCAGCTGCGTGTTCGCCTGTCTGGATCCCGAGGCTCCCCGCTCGCGGCTCGAGCGAATCGTCGCCGAGCTCGCTCCCGCCGCTCTGCTGGTTGCGGATCGCCATGTCGAGCTCGCGGCATCACTGGCAGGGACGGCGAGCGGTGGATCTGCTGACGGAAATGCCGCTCAGGTCGTCGAGCTGCCGCTGGTGGAAGGCCGGCGGCTGCAGCCCGGTGCTCGCCCGAATGCGGGGCCGGAAGATCCAATCTATGTTGCCTATACCTCAGGCTCGACAGGGCGACCAAAAGGCATCGTGCAGTCTCACGCCAGCTTCTGCCAGTTCCTCCGCTGGCAAAGTCGTGAGATCGGTATCCGCGCACCGAAACGTATGGCGCAGTGGTCCGCCGTCACTTATGACGCGAGCTACTGCGAGATCTTTGGCGCCCTCTGTTTCGGTGCCACCCTGTGCGTGAGCGATCCGGCTACCCGCTACGACCCGATCGCTGCACTGGAGTGGCTGCGCCGTGAGCGCGTCCAGATTCTTCAGGTCGTGCCAAGCTTCATGCGTCAGCTGCTCCAGGCGATGACGTCACAGAGCGAGGCCTTGCCCGATATCGAAGTGCTGATGCTGGCCGGGGAGGCCTTTCCCGTCGATCTGGCTCGGGCCTGCCGAGAAGTCTTTGGAGCCGACGTCCGGATCTACAACCTCTATGGTCCCTCCGAGACGGTGCTAGCGACGTTTCATCGCATCTCGGACGAGGATCTCGATGCCGATTCGATTCCGATCGGTCAGGCTATTGCAGGACGTCAGATCCTGGTGCTTGATCGTCATCGCCAGCCGTGTCCGATCGGGGTCCCGGGTGAGATCTACGTCGGCAGCCCGCACCTCACCATGGGTTATCTCGACCGTCCGGAGGAGACGCGTCGCAGCTTCTCAGAGGCCTCGAACGACCTAGCTCTACCGGCGGCGTCCTATCCGTCCTACCGCACCGGTGATCTTGGGAGCTGGCGCTCCGATGGCCTGCTGGAGTTCGGAGGTCGCCGCGATCACCAGGTCAAGGTTCGGGGAGTCCGTGTCGAGCTGGAAGAGATCGAGGCGGCAATCCTGCGGCTAGACGCCGTCGATGAGTGCGCGGTCGCCGTGCGGGAGCTGGGGCCGGACGATCACCGCTTGGTGGCCTACGTCGTTGCCGAGGAAGATCTGCCGGACCTGCGCCGTGAATTGCTGGAACAGCTTCCCGCCCAGCTGGTGCCGAGCCTGTTCATGGCGGTTGAGCGGTTGCCTCGCACCTCCACCGGCAAGCTCGATCGCCAGGCGCTGCCTCAACCGGCCGCCGAGCGGCCCGAGCTCGACAGTGAGCTGCGGCTTCCCTCAACGCCAGACGAAGCGGCGATTGCCGAGATCTGGCGTGAGCTGCTGAAGCTCGAGCAGATCGGGGTCGACGATGATTTCTTTGCGCTGGGCGGCCATTCTCTGTTGGCCACCCAAGTGATTCACCGTATGGCCAACGACCTTGGCGTATCCCTGCCGCTCGCCGACTTCTTTGCCGCACCGACCGTCGCTTCGCTGGCTGCCAAGGTGGCGTCGATGCGTGCCTCCGAGGCCGCCGCCGCCAGCACGATCCGCGGCCTGCTGGACCAGGTCAAAGAGCTCTCGAATGACGAAGTGGCGCTGCTGCTGGATGCCCAGGCGCCTGTAAACAAGGACCAGCCAGGGAGTCGAGAATGAGCCGGATCGCAACCTCCAACCCAACCGGTGATCGGCCCCGAGAGCAGCTGTCACTCGACTATTATCCGCTTTCGGAGCTCCGGCGTCTGCTCGAAGAACGGCCGCTGTTGGAGCTGGCGCCGGAAGTGGAGAGCAAGATTGCTGCTGGCGCCGACTACGTAGGTCGCAAGGCGGTCGAAGATCGCTACATCTACGGCGTCAATACGGGTTTCGGCTCCCTTTGTGAAACTCGCGTAAGGCCCGACGAGGTCGAAGCGCTGCAGTTCAACCATGTCGTTTCGCACGCCTGCGGGGTTGGGGAGCTGGTACCCGAAGAAGTTTCCCGTTTGACCCTCTTCATCAAGCTGTTGACGCTGCGCAGCGGACATACCGGTATCGGCGTGTCGGTGGTGCAGAGGTTGCTCGATCATTGGAATGCGGACGTGATCCCGGTGATCCCCAAGAAAGGGACCGTTGGAGCGAGCGGCGATCTAGCTCCCTTGGCTCACCTT
>JBCCEE010000067.1:0-25962 GCA_039030415.1 Acidobacteriota bacterium | reverse complement strand
TTGCAAGAAGAGCAGATGGGAAGCAAACCCCGCAGGATCTTGAGCTCCTTCTCCTGGAGCTCTTTCTCGAGCTTGAGGCGAGCCGTCTTCGTCCGAATCCAAGCGACGACGAGCCCCACAGCAGCGAGGCCATAGAGGAGATACGCCCACCCGCTGCGCCAAGGAGCGGGCAGGACGTTGACCCTCAGCTGGGCCTCTTCCTGGGACCAGACCCGATCCCGATTCGCCGCCTTGGCTCGGAAGAGATGGCGTCCGGCAGGAATGCCTGAGTAACGAGCAAAGCTGCGCTCAGCGGACGTTTCTACCCACTCGCTGTCGACGCCCTCGAGTTGATAGGCGAAGCGATTCCTTGCCGGGTCGCCAAAGTGGAGCGCTGCGAGCTCGATAGAGAAGTCGTTCTGGTCGTGCCTGAGCGTCACTTCCTCGACTGCCGTGATGCTCTTTTCGAGCGGTGATTGGGGATCCCGCACCTTCGGTCCCATCGATCGATTGCCGAGGCGAAAGTCCGTCAGGATCACTCGCGGTGGCGCCGTATCTTGGCGGATCGATTGCGGTAAGAAGGCGACGAAGCCGTCGAGCCCACCGAAAAACAACTCCCCGCCAGGGCTGCGATAGGCGGCCCGGGCGTGGATCACCGAGGGCCAGCCGTCTGCCGAGCCAAAGCTGCGGACGAAGCCGGTCTGCGGCTGGAATTGAAAGGTCTCAGCGCCGGTAGAGATCCAAAAAGTGCCGCCCGGCTCGGCCAGGATCGCTTGAATCGACTCGGACGGCAAACCCTGCTCCACGCCGAAATGGCTCCAGGTTCCATCGCCCTCTAATTTGAACAGGCCGCTCTGCGGAGATGCTGCCCAGAGGGTCTCGTCTGCACCTTTCGCACCCGGAATCGTCATCAGGGTCGAGATCGAACCGATGGCCTCGCCCGGCGCGAAGTTCTCGCCTGGCCAGTGCTGCAACCTTTTCCCGCTCCTCTGATCCAAAGCGATGATCCCGGCATTCTCCGTGCCCAAGAAGAGCCTGCCGGAGGCATCATCGGTGATCGTCAAGACGCGCGATGCCAATCCAAGATCGATCGATTCCAAAGCATCGGTCGCCGCATCGAAGCGGTAAATTCCATAGTCGTTCCCTGCCCAAAGCGTCCCCGCCCGATCCCTGAAAAGGTCCACAACGCGTGGCGAAACGTAATTGGCGGGCGACGAGAATCTGTGCCATTGGCCGGTCTCTATGTCCAAACGCGCAAGGCCCGATTCCCCGCCGACCCACAGACGCCCGGGAGCCTCATAACTCAGCGCCCATGCCGTGTTGTCCGGCATGCCCTCGTCCGTCTCCGGGTCAGCGAGAAACGTCAGCGTCTCTCCGCGCTCCCGATCCAAACGCGCGATGCCATGGCTGCGGCTGCCGATCCAGAGCCGCCCCTGGGCGTCTTCGACGAAGGAGCGGATATTGCCGAGGGGTGCCGAAACGCCGCGGGCAGGGTTGTGCGAGTAGAAGCGGAAGTCTTCGCGCAGAGGATCGTAGCGGGCGACGCCGACGTCCGTACCCAACCATAGCTGGCCGGTCTGGTCCTCCAGCATCGTGTGGATCTGGTGATTGAACAGGTTCCTGCGGTTGGCGGGATTGGCGGTAAACCGTTTGAAGCCGCCGGTCTCCTGCAGATAGCGATTCCAGCCACTGAATCCACCAATCCAGAGATTCCCAGAACTGTCTTCCAGCACTGTGGCGACGTCATCGCCGGTCAGCGTTCCATTGTTTCCTCGGGAATGCTGAAACATTTCGAATTCCTGAGAACCCGTTCGAAAGCGCACGGCCCCGACACCGTAAATGGCAGCCCACAGGCTGCCGTCGTTCGCCAGGGTACAGTCCAAGATGAGATAGCTGGGGACAACGACGCCCGCCGGCCAGGGGAAGGACTGCTCTTCAGTCAAGTCATTCAGGGAGAACTGCGATACGCCGCGGGATCGGCCGAGTCCCCAGAGCTTCCGACGCTTTGGATCGACGTCGACGCAGTCGATCCCATCGAGGCTCGGGACCGGCTCCGCTCGGTCTTCTTCGGTGAAGATCATTTGGGAAGATCCCAAAGAGGTCACGGCGAGCAGGCGGCCCGGGGCGATCTCGGCCAGATCCGCTGGGGTGCCACCCAGATCGACGCTCAACCGTTGAAACCTCTCTTCCTCTGGCAGCCACCGATTGAGTCGGCCACTAGCGGTGGCTATCCACAGACCTCCCTTTGAATCCGAAAAGAGCTTCGTGATGTTGTTTTCGGAGATCGAGTGGGAATCGTTGGCATCGTGGAAGTACGATCGCACTCGGCTGCCGTCGTATTGACGCAGTCCGGTCTGCATGGCAAACCACAGAAACCCCTGGCTATCTTGGGCGATGTCGAGCACCCGGCCGCCCATCCCCACCTCGACGCCGAGGTGCACGAAGCGATCGTCCGCCAGCTGGTCACCCCATAGATGAGTGGGGGAGCAGAACATGCCGAGAAAGATCATCCAAGCGGCGAGCGACCGCCGGCTGGACGTCACAGGCCCAAAAAAACCCAGAAGCTGGGTCTCGAAGAATCGATCCACCATTCCTAATCCGTCGCCCACCTGATGCCAGCGTTCATTCCCATGCTGGGGCCTCGAACCTGATCATTCGAGCTTGGTGGTTTCCGCACCATGATATCGGCTAATGCGGTCGGCAGGCCCTCGGGCGATCCCAACGATCGAGGTGTTGTCGGGCGCTCATCGATCCTCGATGCGGGTCCTCAGCGTCGTCACGCTCGATCGACCCTCGATTTCGCATTCTGATTGTTGAGATCAGTTCAAACGACCCTCGATCGCGCATTCCTTGTGTCGAGATGAGGTCAATCGACCCTCGATGCGAGTCCCAGGCACCGTCTATTAGCTCGAGTGAGCCTCGATCGGGGTCTAGGCGGCGGCGGGGAGCCCGATTGCCGCTCGATGCGGGTTCTCCACATTGTCTGGCAGGTCAAACGACCGTCGTTTTTGCATTTTGTTTGTCGGGTGATGGCAAACGACCCTAGATTCCGCTTTCTGATGGCGAGATCAGGCCAAATGACCCTCGATCTGACGGCTTGAGTTTCGTAAGCAATCAGAATGAGGGTCTTTGACATGCTGCGCTCTGCGATAGACAGCGATCGAGAGTCTTTTGGCCTGATTGCCGATGCCATGGACGCCGATCGACGGTCTATCGGCGCTGTAACGGTCTCGCTCGAAATCGTCCTACTCGAATGTAGAGGAGTCTCGATGATGAAAACTCAAGCCAAGGTTCAGCGGTTCGCTTTTTCTGGCGGTGTCATGGCATGGGCAGTGCTCCAGATGTCGGCTGGAGTCTGCGAGGCTTACACCATCACGACCTTCAATCCCGACGACTTCATTCCGGCCGAAATGTTGCCGACTCCTATGCAAACCGCAGCGCTGGATATGGCCGCGGGAATCGAGGGATTGACCGTCGAGGACTTCGAGAACACCACAGTGATCCCCGAGCTGACGATCGAATTCGGGGGGCAGCCGCCCACGGCGACCCTCTCGCCGGACGATTTGATTGCGGAGCCCTGGGGCATCTGGGATGGAAGTCTGGAGCTCGGTACGAATCTCGTGCTCAACCCCTTCGAGCCGCTGATCTTCAGGCCAACGGTCGACTTGGATGTGTTCGCGATCGGCATTAGCGGGTTTCAGAGCGCCAATGAGCTGTCGATCAACGGCATCAATCAAGGGGCGTTGAATGATCTGCCGAACTTTGTGCCCGCGATAGGACTCAACAGCCGTAATCTCTACATTAGGATTGATCGCGAAGCAGGCGATCCGCCGATCACGGAGATTGCCTTTCTTCCCGACCCTCTCGGACCAAACCCCGTCGGAGATTTTGTGCGGGTCGACCATGTGGCGATCGCGGAAACGCCAGAGACCCCCATTGCTTCGATCCCGACGTTGTCGGCAAGCGGGCTGGTGACGATGACGGTGGCCATGGTGGCGATGGGAACGTTTCTTCTGAGGAGGCAAAGGCTGCTCCAATGAACGGTGCGACAGACAGCACGAGTATCACCGTCGGACTCGAGAACTGGGAAATGAGGGTGATCCGCGCGGCCCTACGCGAGTATGGTGGCGGATCTGCTGCAAGCGTACGCAGGCTGTCCGGCCACGATCGCAGTACGCGTGATAGCCCTTGGGGGACTGTAGATTCAGCAGTAAAGGAAGGTGCCAACGAGCTGACGCTGAGCGAAGGGGAATGGCGTCTGGTTTACGACAGCATCAACGCCACCATTTATGCCCTAGGGCCTAACGAACTGGAAACTGTCACCGGCTACAACCTGCTAGAGATGCTTCAGGCCAATCTGACCATTGCATCGAGTGTGTGGGGTGCGTACGACGCCAAGTGGGCAGACCATTACCGGATAGAGCGCGTTTGACTTCTGTTGTCGCTGGGACCGTCCAGCAACCCGCGATGGGAGCCTGATCGCGGACGCCTTGGAGGTTGATCGAGGGAAATTGGTCGGCTGAATGTTGTACACCATACAGAGTCGGCGGACGAGCCAACTCCCGGCTCCATCACCCAACGTTGGAGTTGCGCCTATCAGGCGGCGTGGAACGGGCCAACTTGCAGTGGTTAGATTGGACTGAGCTGATTATGAATCCCAAGCAGAGCACAATACATAGACCAAGCGACCTCAGGTCGCTCCTCTTCATGCTCGCCATCGTTGTGATCTTCTCGAGCGCTTGCGGCCAGTCACGCGCACCCGCTGAGAATTCCATGCAGCTGTCCAGGAAGCTCGTCCTGGAAACTTCCCGGCACGACATACGAGAGATTCATTACGGAAATTGCCATCCGTCGCCTGGAAACGAGATCGTCATCGCCGGATACCAAGGCGCTTCGCTGATCAGCCGCGACTACCGTGAGCTCGCCCACGTCGAGTTTGACGAGAGGTTGGCCCGGCTGGACGTCGTCGACATGAGTGGGGACGGAACGTGTGAGTTTCTGGACCGAGGTATGGGGTGGCATTCGACAGGGCTCCTGGACCACGAGGGGAAGTTGGCCTGGAGCCTCGAAGACGAGATGGGCATCCATGACATTGCCGCAGGTGACCTAGATGACGATGGCTTTCTAGACCTCGTGGTAGCAGAAACAGGCGGTTTGCGGCGACACGATCACACGGGGCGGCTCGTGTGGGAGATTCCAACATCCCTCATACACCGCGTCGGGATTGTCGACATCGATTATGACGGTCGCAACGAGATCGTCCACGACGCTGACAGCGATCACATTCACCTACGCGACAAGCACGGTATCCTCCGCGAGGAGATCCAATTTCGGGAGGTGTCGACCCTCGATTTTTCGATTATTGAGCCGGGACCGCCGTTTCCTCCACACCTCATCATCGGAGCGTTCAGCAGCGAGAGGTGGCTCGCCACGTTCGATGGCTGGGTGAGGGGTCGTCTCGAAGTTCCCGATGCTGTCGATGACGTCTGGTCTACTGAAGTCTGGTCGACTATGGTGCGATTTCAGCCCGGAACACCGTTCGCTGTCGCCTTGCTCTTTAGCAAGAGAGACATGGGCACACCAGCGATCCTCCAGCTCTACGATGGGGACGGAGACGTGGTCTTCCGAGCAGAGCATGATCGAAGTTGTTGGGCTCTAGCCAAGGTGCCCGGGGACCGCAGGCGAGAGGAGCGGCTGTTGGTCGGGTGCGGTACCCAGCTCTGGGAGTACTCGCTAGATGTCGACTCACGTGCAGATGGCGAGCAACCTGCAGGGGAAGCGGGGCACTGAGACTCGGCCCTACTGGACCATGGCGCGACGCGCCAGGTCGCGGCCGTCTGACGTCAGCTCGAGCAGCTCGCCGACCCGCGTGATCAGGCCCTCGCGCTCGGCCTGCCGAGCCACTCGCGACGCCCACTGCGGCAGCCAGCGCAGGTGCTCCGTCAAATGCTCGGGGCGGCACTCGCGAGTCATCTCCGGCGTACCCTCGTGCTGCAGCAGGTGAATCGCCAGCATGGCCTGCGAGAACTCCATCTTCTGACGGCGACGCCGACGCGCCTGCGCCACGATGCCGCGATCCGGGGCGAGCAGGAAGGCGAGCAGGAAGATCAGGCCGGCGCAGCTCGCCATGGAGCCGGCGATCGAGGTGTCGGTACTCTTGGCCAGCTGGTAGCCGAGGATTGCCGACAGCGCGCCCAAGGCGGTCGCCAGCACCACGAGCACGGGCAGCCGGTCGGTGAGCAGGTAGGCCGCGGCGGGAGGCGCGACCATCAGGGCGACGACGAGGATCGAGCCGACGGCGTCGAAGGCGCCAACCGCGGTCACCGAGACTAGCGCCATGAAAGCGTAGTGCAGGAGCGCGGGCGAGAAGCCGAGGGCGGCGGCGAGGCCGGCGTCGAAGGTGGCGAGCTTGAGCTCCTTGAAGAACACCGTCACGAAGCTGACGTTGAGCAGCAGCACGGCGCCCATCACCCACATCGTCTTGGGGCCGAGGTCCATGCCCCACAGCTCGAGGCGCCGGAACGGCGCGAACGCCAGCTCGCCCAGCAGCACGGCGTCGGTGTCCAGGTGCACCGAGCCGGCATAGCGGGTGATGAGGACGACGGCGATGCTGAACAGCGCCGGGAAGACGAGACCGATCGCCGCGTCCTCTTTGACGCGCCCCGTGCGGTGGAGCGCTTCGACCAGCACGACGGTGAGGACGCCGGTGGCCGCCGCCGCGATGAGCAGCCACGGCGAGGCCGTGTCGTGGGTGACGAAGAACGCCAGCACGATGCCGAGCAGGATCGCATGGCTGATGGCGTCCGACATCAGCGCCATGCGGCGGAGGATGAGGAAACTGCCGCAGAGCGCGCACGACGCCGCCACCAGGACGGCGATGAGCTGAATCTCTAAATCTAGGGACATGGTTGCAAGCGACCCTTCGCTAGGCTTCGGCCAGGGAGCGCGACGCTCTCAGACCGAGCAGCTCCTCGGCATGCAGCGTGCCGTCCGGGGTGAGGGCCCACTCCGCGGGGCCGCGCTGAGCCACCAGCCCGAGGTCGGCCAGCACTTCGAGACTCCACGGCACGTCGCGATCCTGACCCATGGCCTCGAGCGATCCTTCGGGGTGCGCGTAGAGGGGATCCGTGTGCTGGCGCGACAGGGCGTAGAGGTCGAGCAGCACGGCCTCGGCGCGGATCCGTCGGCGGTTGCGACGGCGCCGCAGCGCCGCCCACAGCAGGCCGCGGTTGGGGGCGAAGGCGAGCGACAGCACGACCAGGGCGGTGGCGGAGAGTACGATGGTCGGCCCGGTCGGCAGCTTGGTGGTGCTGGCCGAGATGAGCGTGCCGGTGACGCCGGCCAGGCCCCCCATCACGGCGGCGAGCACGACGACGTTGCGCAGGTTGTCGGTCCACTGGCGGGCGGCGGCGGCCGGGGCCACCACCATGGCGCTCATCAGCACGACGCCCACCGCCTGCAGGCCGATGACGATGGCGATGACCAGGAACGCCGTCAGCAGCATCTCGATCCGCGCCATCGGGAAGCCGAGGGAGCCGCCGAACTCGGGATCGAAGCTGACCAGCTTGAATTCTTTCCAGAAGACGACGATCGCCAGCACGGCGACCGCGCCCAGCGCGGCGATGACGACGACGTCACGGGTCACCAGGGTCGCAGCCTGGCCGAAGAGAAATTTTTCGAGGCCGGCCTGCGAGGCCGTCGGCAGCCGCTGGACGAGGGTCAGCAGCACCAGGCCGAAGCCGAAGAACACCGACAGCACGATGCCCAAGGCGCTGTCCTCGGACACCCGCGTGCGCCGCACGACGGCGAGGGCGAAGAGGGTTCCGAGCCAGCCCGAGATCGCCGCCCCCAGCACCAGGGTGAGGGTGGCTTTGCTGCCGGTGAGCAGGAAGGCGAGGGCGATGCCGGGCAGGGCGGAATGCGAGATGGCGTCGCCGAGCAGGCTTTGGCGGCGCAGCACGGCGAAGGTTCCCACCGCGCCGCTCACCGCGCCGAGGGTGGCGGAGCCGAGGGTCACCGTGCGCAGGGTGTAGTCGCTGAAGAGCTCGCCGATCATCTCGCCGATCATCTCACCGGTGGCTGACTGCCCGCGGCGCGCTCGGCGGCGCTGACGAAGGGCACCTGGCCGCCGTAGGCGTCGCGCAGATGCTGTTCGGTGAAGGCCTCCTCGACCGGCCCGGAGGACATGCGGCGGACGTTGAGGATGGTCACCCAGTCGAAGTACTCGGGTACGGTCTGCAGGGCGTGGTGGACGGCGATGACGGTGCGGCCCTCGGCGCGCAGAGCTCGCAGCACGTCGACGATGGCGCGCTCGGTGGTGGCGTCGACGCCCTGGAACGGCTCATCCATGAAGAAGACCTGCGAGTCCTGCACCAGGGCGCGGGCGAGGAAGACCCGCTGCTGCTGGCCGCCCGAGAGCTGGCTGATCTGGCGCTGCGCGTAGTCGGTCATCGCGACTTTGTCGAGCGCCTCCATGGCGAGCTGCCGCTCCTTCGCGCCGGGGCGTCGAATCCACCCCAGCCGACCGTAGAGCCCCATCATGACGACGTCGAGCACCGAGGTCGGGAAGTCCCAATCGACCGATCCGCGCTGCGGTACGTAGGCCACCAGGCGGCGCTGCTTGGTCGCTTCTTTGCCGAGGATCCGCACCTCGCCGGCGGCGGCGGGAACGAGCCCCAGGATGGCCTTGATGAGGGTCGACTTGCCGGCGCCGTTGGGGCCGACGATGGCCATCAGCACGCCGTGGGGCACCGACAGGTCGATGTCCCACAGCACCGGCTTGTCGCGATAGGCGACGGTCAGATCGAAGACCTCGAGCGCCTTCAGCTCCGAGACGGCCGAGGCCTGGAGGGAGGACGTCATGGCTCGAGCTCGGTACCCTCGGCGCCTGCCAGAGCCTTCACGATGGTGTCGACGTTGTGGCGCACCATGCCGAGGTACGTGCCTTCGGGCGTGCCGGCGTCGCCCATGGCGTCGGAGAACAGGCTGCCGCCGATGACGACCTCGAAGCCCTGGCTGCGCACCGCGGCCTGCACGGCCTCGATGGTGCGTGGC
Organism: Acidobacteriota bacterium; assembly: GCA_039030415.1. Lineage (GTDB taxonomy): Bacteria > Acidobacteriota > Thermoanaerobaculia > Multivoradales > J023 > JAAELT01. The sequence goes on along the minus strand of JBCCEE010000067.1, from coordinate 16,929 downwards.
GGCACCGAGCTTTCTATGAAGATCGCCGGAATGCGGTGCTCGATGATGGTGGCGACGAGCTCCTGGACGTCCGCCGTGCCGGCCTCAGAGGTGGTGCTGATGCCCTGCAGCGCCTCGACCTCGATGCCGTAGGCGCGGCCGAAGTAGTTGAAGGCGTCGTGGGCGGTGATGAGGACGCGGCGGTCCTCCGTCACGGTCGCGATGCGCTCGCGCGCCCAGCGGTCGAGCGCTTCGAGCTCGGCCTGGTAGGCGGCGGCGTTGGCCCGGTACGTGGCCTGCCCGTCCGGGTCGACTTCGGCCAGAGCGAGCGCCACTTGTTCTACCGCCTGCTGCCACAGCGTGACGTCGAACCAGATGTGGGGATCGAAATTGCCGGGAAAATCTTCGAGGCTCAGCCGCTCGGCTTCGGGGACGGCCTCGGCGACGGCTCGCGCCGGCCGCCGGGTGCCCATCTCTTCGAGCACCTCGCCCATGGCTGCTTCGAGGTGCAGGCCGTTGTAGAGGATCAGGTCGGCGTCGGCTAGCGCCCGCACGTCGCCGGCGGAGGCTTTGTAGAGGTGGGGGTCGATACCTGGTCCCATGAGACCCTGGACCTGAACCCGCTCGCCGCCGACGATGGTGGCGGCGTCGGCGATCATGCCGATAGTGGCGGTGACCGCAAGGGTCGACCCAGCGGCTTCGGAAGACGGGGATTGGGGCTCCGGCGCGGCGCACCCCGCGGCAATGAGGGCGGTCAGCAGGAGGGAAAGGGCGATGGGGTAGATTTTTTTCATGGTCGAATCGCGTCCGTGGTGAAATTTTGAGTGGTCAAAATTTACAACTCAGCCGATCGAAAAGTCAAGCCGCGGGGTCTTCCGCCGGCGCAGCTGGCCGCTCCCGATGTTAGATTCCGCAGCATGAGCGACCCGCGAAGTGCGATCCAGTTTGGCGGTCCCGAAGCGGATCCCGAGGCCAGCGAGGCGGCTGGCGAAGACCATGAGCCGAGTCTTGGCGAGCCCAGCCTGCGCCAGACGTCCGACGGTTCTCTCGTGATCCTGCCGGTGCCGTTCGAGCGCACGACGTCGTATGGCCAGGGTACGGCAGGGGGGCCGGAGGCGCTGCTGCGCGCCTCGCACTTCATCGAGCTCTATGATGAGGAGCTCGATCGCGATCTCAGCGGCTTGGAGATCACCACCGCGCCGACTTGTGATCCCGCAGCGCCGGACCTCGAGCAGGCGCTGGGCGAGATCGAGCGGGAGGCTGAGCGCCACCTGGCGGCGGGCAAGTTCCTGGTGACCCTGGGTGGCGAGCACAGCCTGAGCCTGGCGCCGGTGAAGGCTGCCCAAGCGGTCTGCGGCGAGCTCGGCGTCGTCCAATTCGACGCCCACGCCGACCTGCGCGACCGCTACGAGGGCTCGCCGTTCAGCCACGCCTGCGTGATGCGGCGCATCCTCGAGTGCGGCGTGCCGAGCCTGGCGGTCGGCGTGCGGGCGATCTCGGGGCCCGAGAGGCGGCTCGTCGAGCGGCGCCGGCTGCCGGTCCTCTGGGGACACGAGCTGGAGCAGGCGGAGGGGCGTTTCGAGAGCTTGCTGGCGGGTCTGCCCGAGCGCGTCTACCTGACGTTCGACGTCGACTTCTTCGACCCGTCCCTGCTGCCGGCGACCGGCACCCCCGAGCCCGGCGGCGGGTTCTGGTACGACACCCTACGGCTGGTGCGCCGGGTCTTTGAGCGCAAGACCGTCGTCGCCATGGACGTAGTGGAGCTGGCGCCGATCCCGGGGCAGCCGGCGAGCGACTTCGTGGCCGCCAAGCTGGTGATGAAGGCCCTGGCCTACCGCTCGTTCCTGCCTGCTCCGTAGATGCGGCACGACGTCGCCTTGATGACCAGGAAGACCTCCTTGCCGGCGGTGAGCTCGAGCTCGGCGGGGGTGCTGGCGGTCAGCTCGACGGCGAGCGGCGTGCCGGTGCCGAGGTCGGCGGTGACGAGGGCGCGCTGAGGGGAGGTCCTGATGTCGACGACGCGCGCCGCGATCACGTTGCGCGCCGAGATGCCCCCGGGAGGCTGGGTGGCGATCAAAATATCGTTGGCGGGAATGCCGATCAGCAGTTCGTCCCCGCGGTGGCCTCGGGTTGCGGTGGCCTGAGATACGGTGGTCTGAGGCACCACCAGCTCGATGGCGGAGTCCGGCGGGCCATCGGCCCTGCCGAGCGCGACGACGGACGTGCCCTCCTCGTCCCTCAGCCAGCGCGCTGCGAGTACGTTCTCGTAGCTTTGGGTGGGGGCGAGGGCGAACACCGTGGGATCCTGCAGCACGGCACGAGGCTCGCCACGCGCCAGCGTCTGCCCCTGCTGGAGGACGATCAGCTCGTCGCACAGGGCCTGGACTTCGGTCGGGTCGTGGGAGACCAGCAGCATCGGCACCGTCAGCTCTTTGCGCACGCGGTCGAGGAAGGGCAGCAGGCGGCGGCGCAGCGGCATGTCGAGAGCCGCCAGGGGCTCGTCGAGCAGCAGCAGCCGCGGACCGGAGCACAGCGCACGACCCAGGGCGACGCGCTGGCGCTCGCCGCCCGACAGCGTGCGGACGTCGCGGTCGAGCAGCGGCGCCAGCTCGAGCAGCTCGACCACGGCGTCGAACGTGGCTTCGATCTTCTGACCGTGCTGGCGAGCCCGCCGCGCGCCGGCCAGCAGGTTGTGGCGCGTGTCGAGGTGGGGGAACAGCAGGCCATCCTGGGGGACATAGCCGATGCTGCGCCGCTCGGGCGGCACGAAGATCTTGCGTTCGCTGTCGAGCCAGGTGGCGTCGCCGAGCCGCACCGTGCCTCGGGCTCCGCGGCGCAATCCGGCGACGACCTCGAGCAGGCTGGTCTTGCCAGCCCCGGAGGCGCCGAACAGGCCGGTCACCGGCTGTGAGGCTTCGAATTGAACCTCTAGCTCGAAGCGGTCGAGCGGCAGGCGGACGTCGACGGCGAGGCCATCCGGCTGGGTCACGGCGCGGTTCCGCGCGGCTTGGGATCGCGGCTCAGCAGCTCGGCGCCAAAGATGGCGGCGAAGCCGACGCCGAGAGCGATCAGCATGAAGAAGTCCGCCGTCGCCTGGTCACCCACCTGCTGGGCGCTGAAGATCGCCGCGGCCAGGGTCTGGGTCTTGCCGGGGATGTTGCCGGCCAGGGTCACGGTGGCGCCGAACTCTCCCAGAGCGCGAGTGAAGCCGAGCAGGGTCCCGGCGAGCAGGCCGCGGGCGGCCAGCGGCAGGGTGATGCGGGTGAAGGTCTGGAGTCTGCTGTAGCCCAGCGTCCGCGCCATCATCTCGAGGCGCGGCTCGACGCCCTCGAAGGCGACGCGGGCGGTTCGGATGACGAGCGGGATCGACATCACGGCGGCGGCGATCACCGCCGCCTTCCAGGTCAGCAGGATGCCCGGGTCGAAGCCCAGGGTGTCGCGACCGAGCGGGCCGTCGACCGCCAGCAGCCGCAGCAGCAGGAAGCCGACGGCGGTCGGGGGCAGGACCAGCGGCAGCCCGGCCAGGGCCGAGACCAGGCGCTTGCCCGGGAACTCCCAGCGCGCCAGGGCGTAGCCCAGGGCGGTGGCCGGCACGACAATCAGAGCGGTGGCGAAGGCGGCGACCCGCAGCGTTAGCCCGATGACCGACAGCAGATCGGCGGTCATCACTGCGGAATGCTGAAGCCATGCCGAAGTGCTGTCTTGGCCGTCGACGCGAGCATGAGGAAGTCGAGGAGTCTTTGCGCGGCTCTCGGGTTGGGGCTGTCGACGATCCGGGTGGCGAAGTAGAGGATCGGCTGGCCGGGGACTTCGGGCAGCTCGCACAAGATCCGCACGTCGTCGGAGGCCAGGGTATCACTGCGATAGACGATGCCCAGTATTTCGGGATCCGACGCCACCAGAGCGAGGGCGGCCCGCACGTCGAGAGCCGGCGCGACGCGGTCGGCGACGGCGGTCCACAGATCGGTACCTTCGACCGGGAGGCGCTGTAGCGCGGCCCGCGCATAGCGCCCGGCCGGCACCGCCTCGGGGTCGGCGAGGGCGAGGTGGCGGAAGCTCGCGGTTGCGAGGTCGAGGGGGTCGTCGAGCGTATAGGGGGCGTCGCGGTGGGCGATCAGCACGAGTTGATTCGCCAACAGCTTACGCCGCGATGCCTCTCTGGCGCGTCCCTCAGATTCCAGGAAAGTGACCCATTCGCGGTCGGCCGACAGGAAGACGTCGGCGCCGGGAGCGGCCTTGATCTGCTGGGCGAGCGTGTTCGAGCCGGCGAAGTTGAAGGTGATCGGCGTCTTGTGCTTGGCCTCGAAGGTTTCGCCGATCTCGAGCGCGAAGTCCTGCAGACTGGCCGCGGCGAAGACCACCACGGGCCGGTCGTCGGACGAGCTCTCGCCACAGGAAGCGAGGCCGGCTGCCAGTAGGACGGTGAGGATGAGTTTTGATCGCATTTTCAGCGCCATTCGTTGGGAGTTGAGGCCGTGCAGAGCCCTTCAGCTTCCGGCCTGAAGACTTGGAACCCGTGGATGGTATCTGAGTTACCGAGGCTTCCACTACCATGGTTGGGATGCCGACCCAACGCGAAGCGGGCTCTTTCACCTTCGATCAGCAGGCCGGGAGCTTTGATCGTCGCGCCGGTTTGCCGGCGGCGGCTGCGCAACGGGCTGCGGAAGCCGTTTGCGAGCTGGCCGGCGTCGATGGCCTGGTGATAGACATCGGCGCTGGTACCGGCGAAGTCGGCTCGCAGCTGGCGCGCGGGCCGTGTCGCTACCTGGGGATCGATATCTCGCTGCCGATGCTGAGGGCGTTCCGTCACAAGCTGGGGACGGCTGAAGCCGGGCTGCTCCGGGCCGACGCGGGGCGACCCTGGCCGGTTGCGGTCGGCTGCGCCAGCGTCATCTTCTCGTCGCGAGCGGCGCACCTGATCGACTCGGCTCACCTGGTGGCAGAGACCCTCAGGGTCGCCCGGCCCGAGGCAGCGACCCTGGTGATCGGCAGAGTGCAGCGGCCAGCCGATAGCGTGCGCGTCGAGCTGCGCCGGGAAATGCGGCGTCTGCTCGCTCGCTCGGGCGTCGAGGGGCGGGGCGGCCGTCGTGCTGGTGAGCGTCTGATGCGTGCACTGGAAGCGGCCGGCGGCCAGCGCTTGCCAGCTCAGCGCGTGGCCTCGTGGGAAGTCACCGAGCGTCCCGCCGACGCCCTGCGCGCCTGGCGCGACAAACCGGGGCTGGCGGGGCGAGCCGTCTCGCCAACGCTCAAGAATGATATTCTGCGTCGACTCGAAGCTTGGAGTCAGAAGCGGTTGGGGGAGCTGACGCTGCCCCGTCGAACCGCGGAGTATTACGAGCTGCTGGCCGTGCGCTTATCCCGGCAAAGGGGCGATTGACGGAATCGCAAGAGTCAGTTGCGACACAGTTCTTTTGAGCAAGGGAGAGCTATGGACAGCAAGGTATTGAGCGAGCTGGGCCAGGCCCTGGTGCAGGGTTCGCTGACCGACACGGCGCTACTCGAACAGACGGCGGGACCGGTGCAGCAGATTCTGCCGGACGCCAACGTGGTCAAGATCGGCGGCCAGAGCGTCATCGACCGCGGCGCCAAAGCCTTGATGCCGGTGGTCGAAGAGATCACTAGCAATCTAGACCGCCATCAGATGATTCTCGGCACCGGCGCCGGCACCCGCGCGCGTCACGCCTACAGCGTGTCGCTGGACCTCGGCTTGCCGACCGGCGTGATGGGCGTCCTCGGCACCTTCACCAGCATGCAGAACGCCCGCATGCTGCACTACCTGCTGGCGAAGCACGGCATCCCGTTCATCGAGCCGATCCAGTTCCCGCAGCTGCCGCTGTACCTGGTCGAGCGTCGCGCGGTGGTCTTTTTCGGCATGCCGCCCTACACCTTCTGGCAGCAGAACCCGAAAGTCGGCCGCATCCCGCCGCACCGCACCGACACCGGCTCCTACCTGGTGAGCGAGGTGTTTGGCGCGCGCTCGATGATCTACGTCAAAGACGAAGACGGGCTCTACACCGCCGATCCCAAGAAAGACAAGGGCGCGAAGTTCATTCCCCGGATCACGGTGGAGGAGCTGAAGGCCATGGACCTGCCGGATGTGGTGGTCGAGCGCGCCGTGCTCGATCTGATGGAGAACGCCCAGCACGCTCGCTCGGTGCGTATCGTCAACGGACTCAAACCCGGGAACCTCACCCGCGCCCTCGAGGGCGAAGACGTGGGCACCCTGATCACGGCGGAGGCATAGCAATGGCGGATCAGAGACACCACATCGACTCGCTGCTGATGCGTGAGAGCCTGGTCGACAAAGAGCTCGTCGCCTCCACCGACAGCCATGCACCGGTCGTCCGCATGCTGCCGGAGGCCCATGTCGTAAAGGTCGGCGGCTGTTCGATCATCGATCGCGGCAGCGCCGGACTGCCGCAGCTGGCGGCCGCGCTCGGCGAGGCGCTCGAGACCCGCAAGCTGGTGCTGGGCACCGGCGGCGGCGTGCGCTGCCGTCACATGTTCTCGATCGGTCTCGATCTCGGCCTGCCCACCGGCGTGCTGGCGCAGCTGGCGCTGGCCGATGCCTTGGGCAACGCCCACATCCTGGGGACGCTGCTGGCGCCGTACGGCGTGGTGGCGATTCCGCCCGAGATCTTTGGCCACCTGCTGCCGTTCTTTGTCCGGGGGGCGCCGGGGGTGATCTTCAACGGCGATCCGCCGTACTCGCTGTGGGAGCATCCGCCCGAGATCGGGCGCATCCCGCCGCATCGCACCGATGCGGGCAGCTATCTGACCGCCGAGTGCTTCGGCTGTAAGACCTTGACGCTGGTCAAGGATGTCGACGGCCTCTACACCGCGGACCCGAAGGAAAACCCGGACGCCGAGCTGATTCCCGAGATCAGCGTCAGCGAGCTGCGCAAGCTGGGGCTCGAGACTCTGCCGTTCGACGAGGTGATGCTCGATCTGCTCGAGCGCGCCCGCCTGGTCAAACGCTTCCAGATCATCAACGGCCTCAAACCGGAGCTGCTGATACCCGCTCTCGACGGCGAGCACGTCGGGACGATCGTTCATGCCGAATGAGGCGACGGCAACCGACATCGTCGTCAAGGCTCGTCAGATCGAGCATGCCTACGACGCCGCGCAGCCGGTTCTGCGCGGCGTCGACTTCACCGCCCGTCGCGGCACGCTGACCGTTCTCGCCGGCGCCAACGGCTCCGGCAAATCGACCCTAGTCCGGATCCTCGCTGGCGTCCTCGAGCCGTCGTCTGGCGAAGTCCACTTCGCGGATCGAGCGTTGGCTACTCGCGGCGGGCCGGGCTACGTCGCGCAGGACGCCGCGCTCGATCCCGAGATGACCGGGGGCGAGACGTTGGAGCTGTTCGCGGCGCTGTACGGTCTGGCAAGGAGTCAGTGTGCGTCGCGCATCGCTGAAGTGGCTGCGTCCATCGGGCTCGAGGGGTGGCTGGATCAGCGGATCGACGTGCTGTCCGGCGGCCAGCGCCGTCGGCTCCACCTGGCGGCGGGGATGCTGCACGATCCCGAGCTGCTGTGCCTCGACGAGCCCGGCGTCGGCCTCGATCCGGATGGCGTCACGATGCTGTGGGCCGAGCTCGAGCGGCGAGCGCGAGCCGGTTGTGCGGTGGTCATCGTCAGCCACGACCTGATCACGGCGGAGCGCCATGCCGGCGTCGTCGCGATGCTCGAAGCGGGTCGCGTCGCGGCGATCGGCCCGCCGGCCGAGCTGATCGCCGCCCATCCGCCGGACCTGCAGGCTGTCTACCGTCACGTCACCGGCCGGGCGCCGGAGAGCGAGCCCCGCGTGCGGCGCGGGCGTCGAGCGAGGCGGCAATGAGCGCTTCTCTGGACGTCCTCTGGCTGCTCGCCAAGCGCACCTGGCTCAAGACCTGGCGTCGCCCGGTCGTCCTCAGCTTCTCGCTCGTGCAGCCGCTGATCTGGATGACCTTCTTCGGCTTCCTCTTCGTGCGTTTCCGCCCCGAGGTGCCGCGGGAAGGGCTGAGCTACCTCGACTTCCTGGCTCCCGGCGTCTCGGTGATGACGATCCTCTTCGGCGCCTCGCAGGTCGGCGTCGGCTGGATTCGCGATCTCCAGACCGGCTTCCTGCCGCGCATGCTCAACACCCCGGCGAGCCCCCATGCCCTGCTGCTGGGCAAGATCCTGGCCGACGTCGCGCGCTTGCTGCTGCAGGCGCTGCTCGTCCTGTTGCTAGCCCTGGCTCTAGGCGCCCGGCTCGACCCTGCCTGGAGCGCCATGCCCATGGCGCTGCTCTGCGTGGCGCTCTTCGCCCTGGCCTTCGCCTGCGTCTCGTCCACCGTCGCCCTCGTCGCCCGCACCCAGGAAGTGATGGGTACCTTCATCCACCTCATCAACATGCCGCTGCTCTTCACCTCGACCGCTCTCGTTCCCGAGCGTCAAATGCCGGACTGGCTGGCAGCGATCGCCAGCTGGAATCCTCTCTCTCCCACCGTCGACGCTTGGCGGGGCGCGCTGCTGTTCGAGCAGGCACCGTCGCCTATGGGGCAGGTTGTGCCGCTGGCCTTGTTTACGCTGGGTAGCTACGGAGTGGCGCTGCAGGCGCTGCGCCGCATTTCTAGGGCGTACTGACTTCAGGCATCGTCGAAGTCGATCAGACGCTCAGGGCGTCGAAGACGACCAGGCGCTAGAGTCGCCGGACTCGAAGCCGTCGCCGAAGAGGATGCCGTTCTGCGCTTTCCAGAACTGCAGCAGGGTGCGCAGGGCTTCGGGGGGATTGGTGGGCTCGGTTTGACCCGTTTGGTCTTGGCTGCTGACGCCGTGGCAGGACGCGCAGACGCGGATCTCGCCGGGCTGGAAGGTGAGCCAGTAGCGCTCCCGGATGACGGGAGCGCCGGCGGGATCGGTCATCTGCCAGGTCATGGCGCGATGGGCGGGTACGAGGGCTGCCATCGAACCGTCCGGCGCTAGGGTGACGCTGCCTTCGGGGCCGGCGGTGGGCGGGTTCTCGACTGCCGGATCGTGCATGACGCGGGCGAGCACGCGGCGTCCGGGCCGCGGGCTGTTGGCGCCGCCGATGCCGCGGATCTGGTCGGCCTGGAAGAACTGCATGTAGAGCGTGTCGTAGACGATGCCGCCGGCGCCGGTGGTCTGGGTGCCGCCTGGAATGCGCAGGTTGAAGGGCTGCTGACGGTCCAGCGCGTCGCGCGTGGTGACGTCACGGCTCACCACCAGAGCGAGCTCGCGGTCCGCCAGGTAGCTGCGGAAGGCGTCGGCGTGGACGCCTTCTTCGGCGAAGATCTGGGCCTCGGGTGAGGCCAGGGGCTTCGTCAGAATCGGCGGCTGCGGCCGGCTGCGCACCTCCACCGGCGAAAGCTCCCACATCGGGCCGTTGTACGACACCAGGACGTCCGGGTCGTAGTACTGCAGCTCGCGCACGACGCCAGCTCCGGCGAGCAGGGGAGAGGCCGGCTCGAAATGGCTGCCGCTCTGGGTCAAGCGCTTGATGCGGAAGTCATAGCGCGGATCTGGGTTGGCGCGACTGCCCTCGTTGTTGGCGGCACGGGTCTCGCTGGTGTGCACCGCATAGAGCTCGCCGTCGGTCAGCATCAGCGGCTCGCGATAGTGACCGGTGTGGGTGGGCGGCGGCGTCTCGCCGTCCGGCACGACGCCGTAGGTGTCGGGATGGGTGACGTAGGCGAGGCCGACCTGATCCGGCGCCTGGCCGGGAGGCAGACTCAGGCTGACGATGCGGCCCGAGGCGTGGGTCTGGAATTCTGGCGCGTCGACGGCGTAGTAGTTGCCCGGAGCGGTCGGGTCTTCGGAGATCTGGAAGAAGTTGAGCACCGAGTTGGGATTCACGCGGCCCGAGACCGAGTCGATGAAGTCGACCAGGTTGGGATCGTCGGTGAACGAGCGCGCGAAGTAGCTGTGCAGCTCGTGGCGGCCGATGTGGTTGAGGGTCTCCTCCTCGGTGCCGTCGGGATGGATCTGCCACGGGAAGAAGTGGTTGATGCGCAGGCCGTTGATGTTAGAGCCCGGCTGGTCTTGACGCGGCTCGGGAAAGACCTCTTCGAAGTCGATGATGGCGGCATCGGGCTCCTCGCTCGCCCAGGTGAAGGTCTCGTTCGACGGGCTGTCGGCCTGCTGGTCGCGCTGCAGATGATCCCAGCGCGTGAAGACGATGCGCCCGAAGCTGTCGACGATGGGACTGAAGACCCCGGACGGCGAATGGTTCAGCAGATCGAGGACGCCTGTCGTACGGTCGAGGCTCCACAGGCCGGTGTTGGTGGCCGTCGACTCGTACTCGTCGTGCTGCGGGTAGAGGTGGCGGCGACCGTCCCGCGGCCGGTCGGAGGAGAACACGATACGGCCGTCCGGGCTGTAGATCGGCGTGATCAGGTTGTAGTCCGCGGGCTGGTGGGGAATCTTGGTGATCTCGTTGGTGCCGCAGGCGCTGAGCCCGGTCACTTCGTAGATCTGCCAGAAGTCTTCCCGCACCTCGTACTGCTGGCTGGGAGCGCCGATCACCATGCTGAACAGGGCTCGCGTGCCGTCCCAATGGACGTGCGGATCGCGCACGGCAATGGCGTTCTCCCCTTGGAAGACTCCCGCTTCACCGTAGCCGTTCTCGCGCGTCACGTTGCACAGCTCGCCGCTCGGGTAGAGCACATAGAGGTCGCCACCGCGGCCAACCCGGCTGATCCGACTGATGTGGTTGCCAAACGTCGAGCCGATGGTGGCGAAGTCGTTGGCGATCGGAAACTGGGTGACGAAGAGGATTGGATTGGGCGGGTTGCCCGCGCGCTGGTCGTCGGACGCGGCTTCGGGAGTCTCGACCGCCACCGAAGACCTTGCCAGGAACAAGAAGAGAGAGACGAGGCAGATGCGCCGAAACGACCGTGAGGTAGACATAGAAATTGGGCTCCAAGGGAGGTGAGACATTAATTTATAGCATAAAAGCTATAAATGGCGCCGCTCATGCTGCGAGCGCCAGTCCGCGGGGACAGGGAAACACGTCGACAAACGAAGCCGACTCAAACGAAGCCGACTCAAACGAATTGGAAGTGGGTACAAGTGGCTCCATCGCCACTTGGCTGTACGGGAACCGTCCGTGAATCCCGCCACATCCCGCGAGAAAAAGTTTTTTTGTTTGGGATGGCGGGATTGCGCGTCACTTGCCGTAGCTGGAGGGTGTCGGGACAAGAAAAGTCCAGCGACAACAGCCTCCCCAAAAGCTCAATTGCCTCCGACGCTCAGGAGAGCCAGCGCGATGAACGCGATAGCAAGTCTAGCGCCCGCGTCCGAGATGCCTCCCGCTCCGCACCCAGCGATCCTGACCCCTCCGGCACGACTCGATTCTCGTCGCCGAAGGGCCGAGACGCAGAGCTGATACCGCACGAGAGTCCGGCTATTGATCCGCCGTCGAGCGCCGGACCGACTCGACAACGCTTCGGGGTTTGGTCCTTAACCCCTTCTTAAACAAGCGTTTAGAGCGCAGCCCGAGACAGGACCGGACTTCCACCCTGTGGAAACTTCGTAGGGAGACGTGCGTCCGATCGCGGCCGATTTCAAGGTGAATCTTGTAAAGCATTGAAAGGAAAAGGCTTGCAAGTTTTGAACAGGAACATGTGCAATCTGCATTTGAGACCGGAAAAGTCGGCACTCCCGGCGTTTTCCATGGGGTTTTCCACAGGCTTTTCCGCGCCAGCTGTGGAGGAACCTGGAATCACTTTCCTTTACACATCTTTTGCCGGATGCCAGAGCCGACCGCTCGAGAAGCTCTTGGACGTCCAACCTCGTCGTCGATCTGGCCAGCAAAACCGGCGTCGGCGCAACACCCTCGGAAGGAGATAAGACTTATGCTAACCTACCTGCATCCCGGTGTTTATGTGGAGGAGATCCCCAGCGGCTCGAAGCCGATCGAAGGAGTCGCCACGTCGGTTGCCGCCTTCGTCGGCCACACCACGCGGGGTCCGATCGACACGCCGGTTTTGATCCACCAGTGGTCCGACTATGAAGACACCTTCGGGGGTGTGCTTTCGGCGACCGATGCGCTCGGCCTGGCGGTCTCGGCGTTCTATCTGAATGGCGGCAAGAGTGCCTACATCGGCCGACTGGCGGCCGACGCGGTGGCGGCGAGCTCGCCGGACGGCTCGATTTTGGGCTCGGGCGACGCCGCCAGCGTCGACGTGTTGAAGCTGTCGGCGACCAGCCCGGGCGCCTGGGGCAACACGATCGCGGCTCGCATCACTAAGAACGACGCTCGCAGCTTCCGGCTCGAGGTTGGGCGCTGGGTCGACAGTGAGCTCGAGGTCGAAGAGGTCTTCGACAACCTGTCGATGAACGAGCGCGACGCCAACCACGCGCTGGCGGTGATCAACAGCTCCTCCCAGCTCATCACCGCGGCACTGGGATCGGAAACGGTTTCTCACTACGAGACCGGCCGCAGCTACACCCAGCGGGTCAACAACCAGATCCCCTGGACCACCGTCAGCGAGGGCATGCAGCTCACGCTGAGCGTCAATGGCCTGGCGGCTCAGACCGTGACCCTCGGGCCGGCGCCCGACGGCGGCTCGGCCTATGCCGACGGCGACGAGGTTCTGGCGGAGCTGCAGACCCGCATCCGCGAGCTCTCGGAGGCTCCGGGAGACGCCTACGACGGCTTTCTGTGTTTCTTCGCGAATACCGGCCCGGTCGAGGACGCGCGGGTCTACTTTCAGACCGGCAGCACCGGCTCCCACATGGCGATCAAAGTCCATCCCGGTGAGCTCGCTTCGATCCTCACTCTGGGAGTGGCCGCGGGCGGCGGCGAGTTTCACGGCAGCCGCGACGTGGTGCCGGAGGACGCGACAGTCGATCTGGTGAGCGGTGATGACGGCGTCGACCCCGGCGTCGACGAGTACCGGGCGTTCTTCGCTGAGCTCGAGAAGGTGCGCGACGTCAGCATGGTGGTGCTGCCCGGCCAGCACCAGGCGGCTGATGGCAGCGGCAATCCCAATCTGGCCGCCGCTCTCGCGCACTGCGAGCGCACCAAGAGCCGCGTGCTGATCATGGACCCGCCGCCGGCGACCGAGCTCGCCAGCGGCGCTGACGTCGAGGCCATGAACCTTCCGACGTCGAGCTACTCGACCCTCTACTACCCTTGGGTCAGGGTTTCCAACCCGTTCTACAACGCCGACACCAACCCGACGGCGCCGACCACTCTGACCATCGCGCCATCGGCGTTCGCCGCCGGCATGTGGTCCAAGACCGACGGTCGCCGGGGAGTGTGGAAGGCGCCGGCTGGCGTCGAGACCTCGCTGCTCGGCCTGGCGGGTCTCGAATACGTGGTCGAGGACGGCGAGCAGGATCAGCTCAATCCGCTCGGCGTCAACTGCCTGCGCACCCTGCCCGGCTTTGGCTCGGTGGTGTGGGGCAGTCGCACCCTGGCGACGCGCAGCGATCCGGAATGGCGTTACGTGCCGGTGCGGCGCACCGCGATCTTCATCGAGCGCAGCGTCTACGAGGGCATTCAGTGGGCGGTCTTCGAGCCCAACAACCACCTGCTGTGGTCGGCCCTGCGGGCCAACGTCGGGGCGTTCATGGACGGCCTGTTCCGGGCCGGTGCCTTCCAGGGCGAGAAAGCGTCGGACGCCTACTTCGTCCGCTGTGGTCTCGGCGACACCATGACGCAAGCCGATATCGACCGCGGCCGGGTCATCGCCATCGTCGGTTTCGCTCCGCTCAAGCCGGCGGAGTTCGTGATCATCCGAATCCAGCAGAAAGTCGGCCAGGCGTAGGGGTGATCCCCGCGCTCTTCAAGGAGGAAACACATGGCTGCTCCGCTTTTCCCTGTCAACGCCCACCGTCACGATCCCTACCGCACTTTCAAGTTCCAGGTCATTATCGATGGCCAGGCGGTAGCGGGCCTGCGCAAGATGGGGGCTCTGAAGAAGAAGACCGAACCCGTCAAATGGCGTGCCGCCGGCGATCCGTCGCACGAGCGCGTGATGCCCGGCGGTACCAGCTACGAGGCGGTGACCCTCGAGCAGGGCTTGACCCACGACCCGGTGTTCGAAGCCTGGGCCAATCTGGTCAACAACATCGACGGTGATGCCGCGATGTCGCTCAAGGGCTACCGCAAGGACCTGGTGATCAACGTGCTCAATCTGCAGGGCCAGGTCGCCGTGTCCTATTCGCTCAAGCGCGCCTGGGTTTCGGACTTCCAGGCGCTGCCCGACCTCGACGCCGGCAGCATGAACACCGTCGGCATCCAGACCATCACCGTTCAGCACGAGGGCTGGCAGCGCGACACCAGCGTCGCGGAGCCGGTGGAAGGCTGATGCTGTTACCCGGTGGGCTCTGCGAACACGGTGAGCGCCTCAGGCGCTTCGCGTTCAAGCCGCCCACCGGGGCGATCGAGCTGGCGATGATGAGACACGACCACGACTCTCTGCCGCAGCGCGTCACCCAGGTGCTGTGCGAGGCCCTGGAGCACGTCGGAGACTTGTCTCCGGATGCCGATCGACTGCAGGGGCTGTGCGTCGGGGATCGCCAGTTCCTGATTCGCCGACTGGCCATCCACTTTGGCTGGGACGGCGGCTGGCGCACCGTGGCCTGCGGGCATTGCGAGTCCGAATTCGATCTCTTCATCGAGACCTCCGCCTTGCCGGTCAAGGAAGCTGGCGAAGGATTCCCGTTCGCCGAGGCAAACCTCGAAGGCCGGTCGGTGCGCCTGCGGGTGCCCAACGGCGCCGACCAGCAGCGCATCGCCGGCATCGAGAGCGACGACGAGGCCCTGAGGGCGCTGCTCGAGCTCTGTCTCGTCACGCCCTCGGATCTTTCCGTCGCCGAGCTGCCGAAATCTGCCGTGGAGCGCCTCGAGCAGGAGCTCGAAGCGGTGGCGCCCGAAGTCGTGACGCAGGTCGAGAGCGCCTGCCCGGATTGCGGCAGAGCCAACGCCATCGCGGTCGATCCCTACGCCTGCCTGCAGGGCGACGGCGGCGAGCTGCTGGCTGAGGTCCACGCCCTGGCGATGAGCTATCACTGGAGCGAGCCGCAGATTCTGGCGCTGCCGCGGGATCGGCGGCTCCACTACCTGGAGCTGGTGGACCGCTCGCGCGGCATGACCCACTGAGGATGTGATGAGCTTTTTACGACACATTGTGCGCGACGCTCGCCAGGCCGTCGAGCGACCCATGAGGCGAAGTCCTGCCGGGCCGGAAGGCTCGGGCTCGCCGGTAGATGGGCTCGCAGCACCGGCAGTCGAGTCGCCGTCTCGGGACTCGCGGCCGATGCCGGCTGCCGCGGCAGACCGGCTCGAGTCGAGCCCAGCCCGCGTTGGCGCACCTGAAGGTACTCGTGGCGCGGATACGGCGGCGTCGGGATCCGCGGCGGACGGTGCGATCGAAGGTCGCCGGGGATCGGAGCCCGCGCGGTCTCGAGCGGCGAGGCCACCGATCACTCCATTGCGTGCGACGCCGGTCCAGCCCCAGCCGGTGTCGCCCCCGGTTCTGGCCGCGGGGGAGACTGCGGATCGAAAGGATCGAACGGCTTCCGAGAACACCGCTTCCACGGCTGCGCCGACAAGACTCGACGGCACCGCGTCCGCCAGCCCGACGCGTCGGGTTCCCGCACGCTCGATTCCGGCACGACCGGTTCAGGCACGGTCTAATCCAGCACGCTCTAGCTCGGCCCCCTCGATCCCGGCTGCCTCTGAATCGCCCTCGATTTCGGCACTCGCAGGCAAGGGGGGAAAAACGTCCCCGATGCCCGCACTCGATGCCGAGCCCGTGCCGGCCAAGCCGGTTGTGCCAGCCGAGCCGTCTGGGGCGACCGAGCTCGTTAGCGAAGCGCGTGGCCGTCAGCAGCAGGCCGAGCCGCTATCCGTCAGCACGCCGCGGGCGCAACTGGCGCTGGGCGGAGCTCCGGCGAGCGCCGGGTCTTCGCCCAACTCCCCGGGCGAACGCTTGTCGAACCCGCGCGGTGCTCTCGTTCCCCGCCAGACTCGGCCTGCCGTCCACATCGGACATCTCGAAGTCGT
The DNA here is from genome assembly GCA_039030415.1 of Acidobacteriota bacterium. Lineage (GTDB taxonomy): Bacteria > Acidobacteriota > Thermoanaerobaculia > Multivoradales > J023 > JAAELT01. The sequence goes on along the minus strand of JBCCEE010000067.1, from coordinate 950 downwards.
GGTGGTCGCTCCCGAGACCGCCAGCGGACCCGCTCAACCCACGTCGGCCAGCGCCGAGCGCCCGAGCGGCGGTCGATTGGCCAGCCGGCGATTCCTTCGGGCCCTTTGAACCATGGCTTATCCCGCTTCTTCCCTGTCTCGCGTCTGTCGCGCCATCGCCGACTTCGTCAGCGTCGGCATCGATGCCAGCGCGCATTCCGTGCGGGTGCTGCTCGGCACGCCGGCGGAAGCCGCCAAGACCAGCGACAGTCAGCATCGCGTCAACCTCTTTTTTTACCGACTCGAGCCGGCCGCCTTGGGTCCTGGTCCGAGCGCGGACGAAACCTGGTGGATCCGCCTGCACTGCCTGATCACCTGCTTCGGGGTGATGGAAGAGCAGATCAGCGCCGGAGAGAACGAGCTGCGCCTGCTCGGCGAGGTGCTGCGGCTGTTCCACGAGTCGCCGGCGCTCGAGCCGCTCGACGTCGACGGCGAGAGCGTCCAGCTGCAGGCCATCTTCCAGCCGCTGACGGTCGACGAGCTCAATCATCTGTGGTCGACCCAAAGCGAGACCAGCTTCCGCACCTCACTGGCCTACGAGATGGTGCTGGCGCCGGTGGTGCCGCGCAGCCCGGCGATCGAAGCGCCGCGCGTCGGTGCGATCGGTCAGCAGGTTGGCATCGCGCCAGCGGCGCGCCGGCAGGATTTCGTCGGCACCGCAGCCGCCCCGCCGGTGGCCGCTGTCACCGTCGACATCGCAGCGTCGGAATGGGCGCCGCAGATCTGCCTGGTGGTCGGCGGCGACTGCCAGCAGAGCCTCGCCCTGCCGGTCGCCGAGGTCCAGACCGGCAGCTTCATTCCCGAGGTGTGGATCGCCGGTGAGGACGGCGCCGCCGTCACCCTGCGCTGGCAGATCTGGGACTCTGAGCAGGGCTGGCGCGACGCCAAGGCGTCTTCGGTGGAAACGACCG
>JBCCEE010000066.1:0-26594 GCA_039030415.1 Acidobacteriota bacterium | reverse complement strand
GTTCACGCAGTCGAGTACATGCTCCAGCATGCATACGACTCTAGAGCCAGCGATATCCACATCGAGCCCAAACGCGACAAAGGGCTGATTCGCTTTCGGATAGATGGCGTCCTGCATGACATCCAGCACATTCCGCGCGTCGTTCATCGAGCGGTTGTCAGTCGGGTCAAAACGATGTCTCGACTCGACATCGCGGAAAAGCGCAAGCCCCAGGACGGCCGCATCAAGACGGTCCGAAAGGACCGCGAAGTCGAGCTACGCGTCTCGACGCTGCCGGTGGCTTTTGGCGAGAAGATCGTCATGCGTATCTTCGACCCCGAGGTTCTATTGCAAGATCTCTCGGGGCTCGGCTTCTACGCTGAAGAGCTCGATCTGTTCGCCGACTTCATCGCCCAACCGCATGGAATCATTCTCATCACTGGGCCGACCGGTTCCGGCAAGACGACGACGCTCTACTCTGCACTGAAGTCGATCGCAACTACCGAGAAGAACATCACGACGATCGAAGATCCGATTGAGATGGTCTATGACACCTTCAATCAAACTGCGATCAACACCAAGATCGGCATCACCTACGCTTCCGCCTTGCGCCATATCCTGAGGCAAGATCCGGACATCATTATGGTCGGCGAGATTCGAGACACCGAGACCGCACAATACGCTATCCAAGCCGCGCTGACCGGGCATCTCGTCTTCTCGACCCTCCACACGAACGATGCCACCTCAGCTATTGCTCGCTTGGAAGACCTCGGCATCGAGACCTTCCTCATCGCCTCGACTCTGATTGGAGCCATGGCCCAACGTCTGGTCCGCAAAATCTGCCACCACTGTACGACTACTAGAGCGCTCACCAGTGAAGAAGCCGAGACATTACGCCTTTCCGTTCCCAGGGGCAAGCAAATCATGGTTCACGAAGGTGAAGGCTGTTTCGAGTGCCGCCAAACAGGCTATCTTGGTCGCAGCGGGATCTTCGAGATTTTGCCTATCGACGACAAGGTCAAGGAGCTCGTTATCGATGGGACTGAGGCTTCGAAGATCAAGCGAGAGGCCGTGCGAGCCGGGATGAAGACACTTCGCCAATCCGCCCTGCGCAAACTGGCAGATGGCGTCACGACGTTCGAAGAAGTGATCCGAGTGACTGCCATCTGATCCCAGACGGTCCGCCAAATCGTCCTCCCCGACTCATGTCCGCCTATCTGCCCTACACCGCCCGCCTGCGCACCTTTCTCGCTTTCGCCGATCTCAGCGCCATGCTGTCGGCGATTTGGCTGGCACACCAGCTGCGGTTTCCTGCTCAGATCCGTTCGATCAAGTGGCAACAGCTTCTCGATAGCCCGGGCCTGATCATCTGGGCGCTCGTTACCGGCTTTGGCCTCGCAGCGGCCGCCGAGCTCTACGAGCCAGAGGTGCTCCATCGCCGGCGCGAAGTCATCATTCGCGTTCTGGTGCTCTCAGGAGCTTGGTCGATGGCGGTGGTGCTCGCCACCTATCTGCGTCCAGCCTGGGCCTACGGTCGCGGCGTCCTACTCTTGACCACAGCCGCCTGGGCGGTTCTCCTGATCATCACACGGTGGACGCTCACTTGGCGCCTGCGGCATAGGACGCGGTTCCCAGCGCTTGCAGTCGGGAGATCGGCAGACGTCCGCAAGTTCTGCCACGATTTGAGCTCTCGCCCGTCGGCTCCATGGACCGCCATCGACGCGTCACGTCTCGAGCCCGACGACATTCCGCGCGAGACTCGACGGGGCGGCGCATCGATTGTCGTCCTCGCAAGCGGCGAGCATGCTCAAGAGATGCGGCACGACTTGGCGAGCCTACACTTTTCGGGTGTGCCTGTCGTCGCGGCTTCAGAGATCTGGGCTTGGCTCGAAGAACGACTACCGATCGAAGCCTTGAACCCCGCCCTGTTTCTGCATCAGCCAGGATTTGGTGGGGTCCACTGGACGCTGTTCAACCGCCTGACACGTATCGCCGACTTCCTCCTCGCGCTCTTGATGCTCGTCCTCTCATCCCCCATCTTTATCGTCGCCGCTCTGCTCGTCGTAGTGACGGATGGCTTCCCTATCCTCTATCGCCAAAGCCGGGTAGGACAATACGGCCGCAGGTTCACCATGTACAAGCTCCGGACGATGGAACGCGACGCTGAGGCACGCGGCCCGGAATTCGCCCTCGAGCGTGACCCCCGAATCATCCGCTTTGGCGGTCTGCTGCGTCGCTTCCGCATCGACGAGCTGCCACAGCTCGTCAACGTGCTCAAGGGAGACATGTCGCTCGTCGGACCGCGCCCCGAACGCCCTGAATTCGTAGCGCGGTTGACCGAGCAAATCCCGTACTACGCATTCCGAACCGCGGTCCTCCCCGGCATTACCGGCTGGGCCCAGGTCAATGTCACCTATGCTAGAGAGCTCGAAGACCACCAGCGAAAGCTAGAGTACGACCTCTACTTCATCCGTGAACGGTCGATGCGACTCTATCTGCTGACGCTGTTGAGAACGATCAATACCGCTCTGGTCGGAGTTCGGCGTCAGTGATCAATCCTGACCACCGCTAGCGATTGCAGCTCGGAGCACCTGCTCGAAGCTCTGCGCGGTAGCCCGCAATTCATGACGTTCCCGTAGCCAATGCCACGCCTCTTGCGCTTGCCGCTCAACCAGTGAAGCACTGGTCAAGAGTTTGATCAAGGCATCTGCGAAACTACGAGAACCGTTCGCGATACTCAGCTCGTTTCCGCTCAGACCATCGAGACCGGCAGCAGCCTCCGGCGTGGCTACCACCGGCAACCCGTCAGCCATGGCCTCCAAGATCTTGATCGGGACCCCTGATCCCGATCTCATGGGCGCAATCGCAACCCTGGCCTCCCGACGTAGCTCCGAGAGGCTCTGTGGCTCGTCCGAGAGCTCAACCCCAGGCAAACTCGCCAGCCGGCGTACGGCCCGTACCGGTCGCGCGCCGGCCAGGATCCAACGGGCTGTCGGCAGCACCCGACGAACCTTCCCCCACACCTCTTTGGCAAACCAGACGGCTCCTTCGTGCGTCGGGAAGTATCCGAGGTTGCCCGACAGCAAGATGATTGGGTCCGGGCGCGCCGTCAAGACTAGCTCTTCGGCGATCCGAACCCCAAACGGCACGATACGAACCGAGGCATCGGACTCCGGGACCAAGGCAAGCTTGTCACGCCGACTGACCACAGTGGCATAGGCCACCTGCTTCAGCAGACGGCCATCCCATCGCTCCAATCTGCGAGCTTCCCAGTTCCACAAGGCGCTTAGCCGCGGTTGATAGCTCGCCCGGTTGCGCATATTGAGGGCCAACGAATCCACCAGATCGAGGACGACCGGGCACCTCTTGATCGACGGGACCAGCCAGCCCAAGCGAGACAGCGTAAGTACTGCGACGTCGGGTTTGAACTCGAGAACCGCTTGTTCTACCACTCGCCTCAATCGGGGTTGAACGTGGAGCGCCACCTGAATCGGATAGCTGGCGCTCCAAATCAGGGAAGCCAAGGTACGTCCCCGGGACAATACGACTTCTCTACCCCGCCGCCACTTGGGCTGCGCCTCGGCGGTCGGAAATCCTGGCGGACGCTGACTGATCAGCATGATCTCATGCCGATCCCCCAACGCTTCGACCCAGCCAGCTGCGCGGGCCTGATCTCCGCGTCGAATCGGCCAAGGAGGCCGGGTCGTAACCAACAGAATGCGCATTACCCTGAGCGCCTCAGGGTAAGTAGCCGAGAGCCCTGAGCCGCGATTCGACATCTGGCTCCAAGTCACGTGAGAGCGCTTCAGCCATCGGCTCCAACTGGTACTGATGCAGAGCTCGCAGCATAGACTTACTGAGCTCTGGGCGCTCAGCGCTGAGATCTCGCTGCTGAGCCGGATCTCGATCGTTGTCATAAAGCTCGATGCGCCACAGAGGAGGGCTCGCAAGCCACAGTGAGAGACAGCGTTCGTCGTCGCTCAAGCCCAGGCTAGCCGGCGATTCGCAGCTCGTCGGCCTGAGCGTCACCCGCTTCTTGTGTCCACCACGCGGCAGCTCGATCAACAGCGTCCGCGGATCGGGCGGAACCAGCAAATCATCTGAGAGCTTCCGCGCCTTCTCCAGACCCCGGACCCGCAGCACCTGAAACGCCAAGCAGCGGGGGTCGCCGCTGATACCCAGCATGGCTGGTGAATCACAGTTTTCGGAGCGAAGCGTGACGACCCGTGCTGGGTGGTCCTCGCCCAGCACAAAGCGCAAGATGACTGGATCCGTCCCAACCAAGGCTCCGCCTGAGGACGCGGTCGACCGCCACTCGCCATGGCCACCCAAACCCGCCGCCGGAGTACGCTGTATGGTCGCGGCGAGCTTCTGGCTCCCTGCATAGACTTCGACGAGACGTTCCCGATGAAAGCTTTGCAGCTCGATCTCGATCTCAGAGTCGCGGCGCCCGAAGCTGACGTCGCTCGCAACCCACACCCCCTGCTTGTCCTTGGGTATAGCGAGCCCGACGTCGGCGTAGGGCTGCCCATCGACCAGCACCTCGAGCCGTCGCTCGCGGTGAAAGCTCTCGATCTCAGCCGTGAAGGTATCCTCGAAGGTATCGAACACCACTTCGTCGGAGATCCACTCACCTTCCTCGCTACTGAGCTCGTGCGACCACATGAGCTGAAAAAGCCCTTCTTCCGTTTGCCGGATGATGCTGCGATGCACCGCCGCATCCAGGCTCTCGACAAAGCTCTCGCGCACCTCCTCTTGGGAAGATCGAGTCACCAGAGGCGATAGATCGACCCCGGACATCGATGGCGTAACATCGATCCCCGCCAGCTCGTACAGGGTTGGCGCCAAATCTATGCTCTGAACGAGCTCGGAAACGCGAGCTCCCTCGGGCCAGCTCGGATGCAGAACGATCAGAGGTACCCGCAGAGTCTCCCGATAGATCTGATCGTGAAGGAACTTGCCGTGATCTCCCAACTCTTCGCCATGATCGGAGGTGAGCACGACGGTGACCTCATCGAGCAGCCCCAACGCTTCCAATCCCTCGAAGAAGCCTCTGAGCACATCGTCGAGGTATCGGATCTGGGCGTCGTAGGTGGCCCGATAGTACTCCCTGACCTCTTCAGAGGGCGGGACCCCGAGCCGATTGATCTCCGTTAGCAGTGGGCCGGTGGGCAAGACGGCACCTTCGGGCGGACTCCCAGACCAATAGAGGTTGCCATAGGCGGGCGGAAAATGGGCAAACTCCATCCTCAGATCGCCGTAAGGATCATGGACCGAGTAAGTATGCAAGAAGAGAAAGAAGCGCTCGTTCGAGCGTCTGCGTTGCAGGAACTCCAGGCCGCGAGCGAAAGTCCTTTCTAGATCGGTCTCGATCTCCAGCGAATGGTCATTGAATTCCTCGAATCCACGAGCAAACCCGAACCCCCCATCCATATATCCTCCCTCGGTATGCCCCGCGGTTCGAAAGCCATTGGCGAGAAAAACTTCGGGAAGCGTCGGGATTTGATCCGACAGCAAGCCATCTGGCGGATAAACATTGTGCTCCGCAGGATAGAGTCCAGTGAAAATCGACATGTGGGACGGCAGCGTGCCCGGTAGCTGCACATAGGCATTCTCGAAGAGAACCCCACCCTGAGCGAGCTGATCGATGAATGGGCTGGTGTCACGCTCGTATCCGTAGCACCCGAGATGGTCAGCGCGCAGCGTGTCGACGGAGATCAGAATAATCCCACGGCTGCTGGCTGAAGGTCTGCCGCAACCCCAGCCCATCAGTAGTGCCAGAACCAGGCATCCCAACCCCAGGAATTGGCTGAGTCGCCGATTCTGCAGCCACGCAACCCTCACGAACACCGCCTGAGCTCACTCCACATAGCCCAAAGACCTCAACGTTTCGAGGGTCGCCTCATCGAGCTCGACATCGACACGCTCGCCAGACGACCGGGCCTGTGCTTGGAGTTTCATCAGTTCGGTGGTCAATCCCGCAGCAATGTCCGGATGCTGATCCGCCACATCGTCGAGCTCTCCCGGGTCGGTCTCGAGATTGAACAGTTTTGGGTTCCCTCGCGGCGGTATTACGAGTTTCCAGGGGAAGCGCATCGCCATCCACAGATGATTCTCCTTGCCTTCGGCTGGACGTCGCTGCAAACGGTGGGCAAACAGCGTACGCCGTTCGAGTACACCATTGACCTTCGGCTCACCTGTCAGAAGATAGCTCAGGGACTGCCCATCACGGCCCTCTGGCGACTCGAGGCCCACGAGATCTAGAACCGTAGGAAGCACGTCGATCAAGCTTACCGGCGTCTCGATGCGCTTGGCCGGTATCCCGAGGCCAGGCCCATTGATCACGAGCAGGGACCGTACAAGCTCATCGTACAGTGAGAAGAGATGCCCGTACTGGCCGTGCTCACCAAACTCCTCACCATGATCGGATACCACGACTAGCAGCGTGTTCTGGTCCCAGCCGTAGTCCCGATAGAGCTCCCCGAGCACCTTGTCCAAGTAGCTGATCTCGCTGTTGTAAGCCGCGATATCGGTTGCTCGCGGATCACTCCCCTCCTCGAACCAAGGAGCGCGCGGCTCGTAGGGTTTGTGCACGTCGTTGAAATGTAGATAGAGGAAGTACGGTTCTCCGCTGAGCATCTGTTGCCGCCAAGGCGAGATCTCATCGACCAGCTCCTCGGCCGAAGTTTCGGTCATCTTGGTGAAGAAATCGAATCCGCGGTCGAATCCGATCTCAGTGCCGATGTTGATATTGGTCGCTCCTCCAAAGGTCGAATACCCTGAGGCTTTCAGCAGCTCAGAAATCGTTGCGACCTCGTCGGGTAGACGATTGAGGGCAATTTTCTCACCCACCAGATCCTCGAGGTTCGCAGACCTGCGCCGATGGGCCAGGAAGCCCTCGGTGACGCCATGACGCATCGGATACATCCCCGTAAATAGCGAGCTGGTTGCTGGAGCCGTCCAGGAAGATGTCGAAAAAGCCCGGCCAAAAACCGCAGAGCTGCGCATTAGGCCTTCGAGAAAGGGCGCCGTCTCGCGAGGATAACCGTTGACTCCAAGATGATCTGGACGGAAGGTATCAATCAAAATCATCACGAGGTTGGGACGTGCGACGACGGGCTCCTGAGCAGTACTGTCGTCCTCCTGGGCTCCGCCGCAGGCTACAGCGCTCAGCATGAGTGCAAGGACTCCCAGGAGCAAAGTAGAGGACGACACGAGAGTCGACAGCATAGTTCGCTGCCTGCCAGAAGAGCTCATCCTTCACCGCCTCGCTCGATCGAATCTGCGCCAGATTTGCCGGCGCCCGCTCCCTTCCTGGTCGCCCGACGACGCTTGGAAGGCTTGGGTGCACGATCCAGCACTACTACCACCTCATTGCGCTTCGCCGGTTGCGCCCGCAAATGCTGCCAGTGCTTGAGTACCCTGACCTTGCGCTCAGGCATCACCAATCCAGCCCACGCCTGGACCGAGTAATGCCCCAGGAGAACGGCCCCCCGGAACATCGCAGCATCGCGATCCTGCACCACCTTGTAGTGCGGGATGCGAATACGGAGCACCGACCCATCGCCAGCAGCCTCGAGCTCGGTCTTGACGCGGTCGATCAACTCGGCGTACTCATCAGTCGCAAGCTGCCAAACCTGGTAGGAACGCACCAAAGGAGACCACCGCATCTGCCAGTACCAGGATAGAGATAACACCGCGAGTAAAGCCGCCACGCCACCCACGCGTGGTATCCAGCCCCTGCGCCGAATTTGCCTTACCGCCTCGTCGGTCAATCCCGCGACAACAAAAGCGAAGCCCGCAACGACGGTGACCAGGTACCACGGAGACATTCGCCCGGAGGCCGCCACCATCGCCCCCAGCAGTCCGATCCAACTGGCGCCGAAAAGTAGATCCGGCAACACGCTCGAAGGATGCTCCTCCGGCAGCTCACTCGCTCCCCGCTGCTTGACGAGGGCAGCAACAGCCAGCACCACGACGAGACCTCCCCACCACAACGCTGCGTCCCAGCGGCCGGGCTGTTGTGGTGAGCCCAACGTCCGTACCAGCAAACCCAAAGTCTGCGGCAGTTCAGCCAACGCTCCCGAGGTCATCGTCTGGCGATGACCTCCTATGCCGCCCAGGACCGCGACTCGAGCGACGAGGTAAACGGCGACCACCGCGGTCGAAGCTACCGCCGCGCGCAACGCCGAGAGTCCACGTTGCCGGCCCGATTCGCCAGAAAAGATCAACTGCTGGGCAAAGACCAGAGCCGGAAGAATCAGCGCAGTCTCCTTCGAAGCAAGCGCAAGGAGCGTTGCTAGCGCTCCGACAACTCGAAACTTCTTTCCGACGCGCGCCTCGGCCGCTAGGGCCAAGAGCATGAAGGCCAAGCACATGAGCTCGGGGCGGCGAGGCGGATAGGGAATCGCCTCGAAGTGCAGCGGATGCCAAAGGAAGACCATCAGCCCTACCAGCGCTGAATGCGGCGATCGATGGGCCGGCCTCGCGACTAGCAACAGATAGAACGCCAACCCGGACGCTGCGAACCACAAAGCATTGGACAACTGGTAGCCGCTCGGCTCGAGGCCCCAGACTGCATAGTCGGCAGCAAACGTGAAATTCAGGAGAGGCCGATAGAACTCGCCGGGGTAAAGGCCGTCCATCAATCGCTCACTGAAGTTGCCCCAGAAATCCGCCAGCGAAGCGACCTTGCTGGTCAAGATGATGGGATAGGTGTCCATACCGAGCAGCCCAAGACTGCGGGTCTGGGAGAACACCAGGGCGCCCGTACCCAAGACGAGGGCGAACGCCAGAGCGTGGGCGATGAGCTGGCGACGTGAGGGTTGCAATGCCGCGACTCGAGGTGTCTTGGGCGAACGAGGGGAGCCACTCGTTTCTCGCTGTGCCCAGAAACAACGATGGCTTCGCCGTTTCCGACGAAGCCTCGTTTCTTCCCTACGCGAGCGTCGCTCGCGCTTCACTTTTCAGCTAGTGAACACTTACGGGGCGAGGGTACGGAAGGACTGGAAGTCGTCCAGGTAGTAGGAGCCCGAGGTGGTCGCGTCAGCGCCCTTCGGCAGGCCAAAGCGGACCGTGTCGATCCGGAAGTTACTGTCGTAGTTGGTGCGCTCGAACTGCAGGTTGTCGCCCTTCCAGAGCCGAACCGCGGCGTCGCCAGAGTTGTCGGCGGTGCCACCGGTGTACTCGACCGTGATGCGAGTGTTGTTCGGGGAGAAGGTGAACTGGCCACAGAAGTAGGTGCCGCCACCGTCGCGCAGGATGCGGCAGCTGAGCTTGAAGTCGCCAGCGATCGCATTATTTTTGTTGATCGACAGCCGGATGATGTTACCAACACCGCCACCCTGGCGACCCAGGAGGATGTTGTGACCCGAGCCCTGAACGATGTCAATGGTGTTCTTGTTGGCCCGGAAGAAGGCGCGGTAGATCTGCTCGTTGTCCGGGGTGGTGTCAGCGACGAAGACCGAGTTGGTCGATCCGTCCATGAGCACCTCGAGACCGAAGTTACCTTCGATCGCGGCACCATTGTTGACATCCAGGCTGTTGTCAGCGAAGGCATTCGCGCTGAAAACCAGCGCCATTCCAGTCAGTAGCACCATGAGTTGACGCTTCGACATCATTTCCTCCTTGTTCCTCTCAGCGTGCTTGTTGGCGAGGCGGGTTCTCACATGCCTAGCCAGGGATCTTGCGGTCTGATCTTCTCTACACTCGAAACGAAACTGGTATCTCGAAAGCTTGCTTGCTGATTACGCGTTATTCCAAGCGGTCATCCGCAAAAAAACTTTGTCGCCCATTTCTTGCTGTTTGAAGATGCTTGCGGTGGAGTGTTTACTGCTGAGGCGTGAAGTCTGTCTTGGCAAACATCCCTGTACTTTCAACCTCTACTGACGGACCTTTCCGTGAGGAGACCTTAACAGGCTTTAGCAGTCATCGCAACTGATTCTGGGCTTTCAAATTCGTGTGCTCTGACACATCAGGATGCGGATTACTCAAGTCTTACGCGCATCAGGCCTTGCTTGGATTGCGAAACCTCGGAATCAGGCTGATGCGCGATCTTTGACCGCTTTTGGATGTGAGCAGATCTTAGCGCACGACCTGCCGCCATGCAACCCTATCTATATGCGGCAATAGCACGAGATGGCCAAGCTGGCCTAGAGATAACCCAAGGCTCTGAGCTGCTCACGCAGCGCGGGATCTACCGCCGACGGGTCGACTGAGAGGCTCTCGTGAGCGGTTCCACGGCGGCGAAACGTTACTGCGACTGTCGCCGCAGCGTCCGATTGACGATGAACAGCCCAGCCCGAGTCTTGATAGCGAAGCTCCCAAGGCGATGCCAGATCAGCATCGACCTCTGCCCGAAATGCGGCTGCCGGCGACTGCTGAAGCCAGACCTCGATAGTCATCGGCTCAGGCGCCAAGCTCTCCAGTAGATATCTGCCACGCTGACCGGCCGGCACCGAGAAGCGCGCCTCGTCTTCGACATTCTCGTCCCACACGAGAGGCACTCCATCCGGCTCCAGAGTCTTGAGTCGGAAGCCGTGGATCCCTGCCCCCTTGAGCCGCCCCTGACACGCCGTCTCAGCACCGCAGCGGACGGCGATCTCAACGCCGGAAAGCTGCTCGTCCAAGCGCTCGACAACCCGCCGGCGAATCGTGGGTAGTCCATCGTGGGCCGCAGAGATGTCGACCGCTTCCTCTGGATCCGCACGCAGGTCAAAGAGCGCGTCACGACCTGCTGCCGGGATCCAGGCAGTATTGTTGAAGAGGTACTTCGTCCGCTGCTGACGCAACGCGATCCCCCGGTTGCTCGACGCCGCGTAGGACCAGGCTTCCCGAACGTCGGACTCCGGCTGCCCCTCGATCAGCGGCCTGAGCGAGGAGCCATCGACGACGGGCGCCGCCGAGCTTAGGCCGAGGAAATCCAGCACGGTCGGCATCACGTCGATCAGCCGCACCTGCTCGGCGACCCGCCGCCCGCCTTGCTGGCCACCCGGCAAGCGCAGAACCAGCGGCACCAGGAGGTTGAAATCGTAGAGGTAGCCGTGGGAGTCGAGCCCATTCTCGTCGAACGCTTCACCATGATCGGAGGTGAGGATCACCAGAGTGTCCTGCTCCAGATCGAGCTCTGCGAGGCGCTCGAGGAGGCGACCGAGATGGGCGTCGGCGTAGGCGATACCGCTGTCGTAGCGCGCGATGACCTCCGGAATGTCTTCGCGATCCACCGGTACTTTGCCCTCTGCCGGGCGATGCCAGTGAAAGGTCTTGCGCACCACATAGCCGCTGGTAGCCGGAGCCGAGCTTTTCTCCGTCACCACCACCTCCGCTTCCTCCGGCGCGCCTGCTCCTCCCGTCAGCTCGCTGTAGTAGGGCTCACGACGCCGATGGGGGCTGTGGACCTCGAACGTGTGAAGAAACAGGAAGAACGCCTCTTCACGATACTTCTCGACCAACTCCAGCGCGGCGTCGACATGGAGCTCGATCTCTTCGTCCTTCGGAGTCTTCGGTGGCCAGTAGAGAAACTGATCGATGCCCTGGGCGAAGCCGTAGACCGGCCGCATCCAGCCACCGCCCGTGATCGCCAAGGTGCGATAAGCGCTCTCGCGTAGGATCTCCGGCAGCGAGCGGATCGCTGAAGGCATGGGGCGACGGTGATTCACGCCATGACGATCCGCATCGAGACCGCTGAGCAGCGAGACATGCGACGGCAGAGTCCAGGGAGCTGAAGCGACCGCCGTCTCGAAAACTACGGCAGCTTCCTCAGCCCAAGCGTCGATCCGGGGAGACGTACGGCGCTCGTAGCCGTAAAGCGACAGATGATCGGGCCGCAGGGTATCGACCGAGATCACGACGACGTTGGGCTGACGTTCGCCCGTCGATGGACTCGAAATTTCCGGATTGCCCCACACCGGAACACCTGCCGAGCTGTTCCAAGGTTCGGCCGAGGAAGCTTCCAGGACTAGTCCTACGGTCTGGCCCGCGAATGGTGAAAGATCGACCTCCACGTCTCGCCAGCGACTGCGCGCCGCGATCGTCGGCTCGATGACGTCTTCGAACAAAACGACGCGCTCGCCTTGCTCCGGCACCGCCACAATCCGGTAGGTCGCTGCCACCTCGGAACGTCCGGCGAGACCATAAGAGCAGCGCAGGCGCCCCCGGCGCGGAATCTCGACGCGGCGCTCGACCGGCATGCCCGGCGGAGCGAGCAGCGCATTGCGCAGGTCATTGCCAATATCGACCTTCCACCCGAGCTGCACCGCGGCGTCCAGGAACCCAGTTGGTGCCTGGTAGCGGATACCGCGTACCCGTTCGATCCGCACCGCTTCGTCCGGCGCCATCGTCGGGTCGATGCGCAGGCGGTGAATCATGCCGGTCCACCCCTTCTGCTCCGCAACCGCGATGCGGTGGCGAATCGCCGCGACTCCGGCTTCCGCACTGCCTTCGATCCACGAGCCTAGCTCGGCCACGAAGTTCTTGCCCGGCGCAGTCCAGAACCAGCGCAGTGGCCCTTCACGCAGACCGGCGACCTCGATGTCGATGACGTCGATCGCCATCGCATCGAGATCGATCTTGCGAACCATCGAAGGAACTCTGGCTCCTCGCCGAACCTGCACGCCGCCGGGCACCAACCTAGCCGGCGGGTCATCCGCTCCCAAATGCCACCGCCACGCGTCGAGATCCTGCTGGCCTTCGAACCGCCAGTCGAAGACTTTGATCTCGTCGTATAGAGCCTGGCGGTCAAAGGACTCGGCCGGTTCGTCGACTACGAAGCGCTCTACGATCTGCCAATGCTCGGCGTTGTCAGAGGGAGTGGTGCATCCTGCCTGGGATAGAGCAGCCCAGGCTAACGCTAAGAGGCCAATTGCGCGATGCAGCCTCACGCTCGCGATTCCTCATCGGCTCTACCGACTCCCAGTAGACTCCAGGCTAGGGTCAACGGCGCGAGCTGGAGCATCAGACGCTTGAGTGAGCTGCCCAAATGCCACTCGAGGTCCGCCGGCGTGCACAAGTAGATCGTGAACCAGGTCGCCCAGGCCAGCACCACCATTGCGCTGATCATGAGATGGGGCCGGCCGACGGCTCGACGCTGACGCCAAAAGATCACGCCGGCAACGATCACGAAAGGCCACAGCAAGCCCCAAGCCGCGATGCCCGTCACGGGATTGAGCTCTGCGAAGAGCGCTCGGATGATGATCCACCAGCGCTCCCAGGTCAGCACCTTGGCGATCGCCCCCTGGAGGAACATGCCGGTCTCATTCTGCGGCGACCAGAACATCTTGAACAGCCCGAGCGCGGTCAATACTGGCAGAGCGCCGATCCCGAACCAAACCCCACGCTGCAGCCACTCGCGCCGCAGATCGCGCGTCACAAGCAGCACCAAGACCAGCGACACCGCCAGCAAGAACGCCAGCACGAGACCTTCATTCTTGATCCAGGTCAGCAGGCCGAAGCAGAAACCCGCTAGCGTCGCAGGTAGCCGACGCGTCGGTGCCTCGAGCTGGCTGGCCAGAGTGAGGGTTGCCAGCAGGAGCAGGTAGGCCAACGGCAGGTCGGCGTACTGCGCGTAGAGCCAACGCCAGAAGCAAGGCGTTACCGCGATGAGAACAGCAGCCGAGACGGCTGCCGGCAAAGCGCTATAGCGAGCGACGAGAAGCGCCAGCGCCAGGCAGGCGGAAAGCGCGAATAGCAGGCCGGTGACTTGAGGGATAGCGACGTCTTCACGGCCCAACAAGCTGTACTGCGCGGCCAGGGTTCCAGGCAACAGCAGCGGATAGTCGGGATGGCCGAACTTGAGATCGGCGTACAGCTCTCCGAGATCGCCCTGGGATCGAAACAGGAAGAACGCCCGCACATTCCAGATCGCTACAGCATCATAGAAGCCGAAGGGCTGAAACTCCTGCATCGGAAAGAAGGAGAAGACCACCAGGCCCAGCGTCACGAGGACCAATAGCGCGACGATGACATCCTGCCAAGTAAGCCGCCAGCCGGGCCTCACTTTGAATAGTGGCTGGACAATGCCCTCGGAACCATCTTCGAGCCCGCTACGCTGCCGGCCATGCACCGGCCCCACCAAGACTAGCGCCAATCCCAACATCAACCCCATCAGCGTCCAGGCTCCGGGGGGATGGAAGCCTGCGAATACCCAGAAGAAGAAGCCCAGGGAGGCCAGTCCGAAGCCGACAGCCGGCGCCATGGCCAAGACATAGGGCCATGACGCTTGCCATGACCAGCCGTGGCGGCGCAGTAGAGCCGCCACCACTCCCCCGCCGAACAGCGCGAGGCCTAGCGGAACCCAGGCAGCCAGCACGTCTCAGTCCTTGTGGAAGTGCACCACCGCCAGCGCCCAGCCGACCCGATGCGTCGTCATTCGCATACCGCGCTGCTCGGCTTGGGCGGCGGTCTCCGCCAGCACCCGCTGCAGCTCTTTGGGCTTGCGAAAATCATAGATCAGCGGGATCTTGCGCACCCGGTCGGTCTCCAGCAATGGCTTCTTGTTACGCAGGCGCAGGATCTTGGGGGCCAGCACATACTGCGCCTTGAAGAGCTGGGACTTGGCCATTCCGACGTTGGGCGCGTTGTGCACCATCGCCACGCGATCGATGCCTTCGAGCGCGGGTCCCAGGGCTTCATACCGCGCGAACCACTTGTGCTGCGGGGCGGGACGAAATTGCCGCGAGCGCTCCTTCAGCGAGTACAGCAGGCCGACGCACCACACCGGCAGCACGAGCGCGATCAACAGCATCTGGCCACGGCGGCTCATCGTCGCGACGCTATCGCAAGCCCTGGAGCGACTCAAGCTGAACCAGGCCCTGAGCTAGGGCACATAGCCCAGGGCCTCGAGCTGTTCGAGGATCTTGGGATCCGCCGCCGACCTCAGCTCCTCGACCGCTCCGTCCGGCAGCACGGGGCGACGCACCAGGATGGCGGTTTCCGCCGCGACGCTGTCAGCGTCTGCGACCGGGCCCGACTTCCAGCCACCGCCTTCGCGCGTGATCTGCCAGTCGGTGGCCAGATTTTCGACCACGATGTCGGCCGGGAACGGTGCGACGCCACCGTCGCGATCGATCTCGAAACGCAGCAGTCGCCCTTCGATCCGCTCGAGATAAAACGTGAAACGCTCGCCCGCCGGCAGCTCGAAGTCCGCCATGCCGAGCTTGACCCAGGTCAAACCACCGGGCGGTATGCCGTCGGTCTTGACGACGGCCGGGTGGATTCCCGTGCCCCGCACCCGCCCCCGGATCGCGCGGGCCGAGCCGTTGCGCAGCTCGACTCGCAGCTTGGTCTCAGTCCAGGTAGCCAGCTGCTCGCGGACCCGACGGCGAAAGCCGGTGACGTCGCGACCCGAGCCGGCGAGGTCTCGCTCCTCGCCGGGATCTGCCTGCAGGTCGAACAGCTTCTCGAGTCCGGGCAGCGGCGGCCAGGCGGTGTTGTTGAAGCGATACTTCCAGCGGTTGTCGACGCGCAGCGCGATGCCGCGGTTGGAGAACGCGGCGTAGCTCCAGGCTTCGGGCGGGTGCTCAGCATCCGGGTCATCGATCAGCGGCAGCAGCGAGCTGCCGTCCACCGGCGTTGCGGTCTTACCCACCAGCTCCCGCACCGTCGGCAAGAGATCGATACCTCGCACCTGCTGGGCGATCCGCTCCCCCCAGCCCCGACCGTCCGGCAGCGAGACGATCAGTGGCACCCAGAGGTTGAAGTCGTCGAGATAGGCATGCCCGCCGAGGTCCCGCTCACCGAGCGCTTCGCCATGATCTGAGGTGATCAAAACCACGGTGCGATCCGCCAAGTCCTCGGCCTCGAGCCGCGCCAGCAAACGAGCTACGTGCAGATCGGCGAAAGCGACGCCGGAATCATAGCGACCAACTACCTCCGACCACTTGGCTCCGGTTACCGGAGTGCGCTCCAGAACGCGCTTCTCCGGCTTCCAGAACAGCTTGCGATCCAGCAAGAAGCCCGACTCGGGCGTCTTGCCGCCGTCTGTGATGCCGATGTAGACCTCCGGACTGTCGGCGATCTCTTGGCCCATGAAATCGGCAAAGAACGGCGCCCGGCGCCGGTAGGGCCAATGCACCTCGTAGGTGTGGAAGAACAGCAGAAACGGCTGGTCACGGACTGACTCGACCGCCGCGAGCGCCTGCTCTACCCCCACTGTCAGCTCGTCCTCGGATTGCGTCTTGGGCCAATAGCGGTAGCGTTCGAAGCCTTGGCCGAAGCCTTCCGTGGGCCGCATGAACCCGCCGCCGGTCACCGCCAGAGTGCTGTAGCCCAGCTCGCGCAGCTCCTCCGCCATCAGCTGGAATCTTGCCGGCACCGGCTGCCCGGAGTGGTTGAGCCCGTGATTGAGGGCGTCGAGCCCTGACAGCAGTGAGAGGTGTGACGGTACCGTCCAGGGCGACGACGCCACCGAGCTCTCGAACACGGTGGCGCGACGCGACGCCCAGTCGTCGATTCTCGGGGTTGTCGCCCGCTCGTAGCCGTAGAGCGACATGTGGTCGGCGCGCAGCGTATCGATCGAGATCAGGACGATGTTGGGAAGCTGCTCGGAAGAGGACACTGGCGCCAGCATCTCGGGATGCGCCCAATACGCCAGCCCCTGGATCAGGTCATACTGCGACGCCGGGCCGTCGCCGGAATCGGCGGTCAGGCGCAGGGTGGCTTCCTGGCCGTCCCAGGGCGACAGGTCGAGCTCGCGATCGTACCACCGCCCTTGCGCTGGTCCGTCAGCGCCGGGCTCCGGTGTAATCGTTTCCTCGAACAGCGACACTGGCTCCTCGCCAGCGACCGCAATCTCGGCCCCGAACCGCACGGGGCGATGCGCTCCCGGCCCCATGCCGAAGCCGACCTTCAGGGTCGCCGCCGCGGGAATTTGCCACTGACGCTCGATCGGCAATCCCGGCAAAGCTAGAAAGCCGTTGCGCGCCTCATGATTGAGATCGATCTTCCAGGGTCGCGACGCAGCTGCCGCGACCTGCTCCGCCACCGGCCGGAAACGCGTGGGTCGAATCTCCCGCAGGAAGATCGGAGACTCCTGCTTGACGATCTCGAACTGCACGCGCAGCTTGTCGATCTTCCCCCGCCACAGCGGATGAAACGTCAGATCGAAGACAATCCGCTCAGGGTCGACATGGTTGGTGCGACGCGCGATCAGGCTTCGCGCTTCAGAAAACTTCTCGTCTTCACCTGCCCAATAGATACGACCGATACCGCGCGAGAACCCGCCGAGCAGGATTTCGATCGCATGAATGTCGTCAGCCTGCCAGGAGACCTGACGCACCAGGCGGGGACGACGCTTCGAGCTCTGCAGCACCAGGTGTAGGCCGCGCTGTTCGAAGCGATCGAACAGCTCTTGACGCCACGGCGTCAAGTCTTCCGAGGACGCGAACCGCCAGGTCTCTACCGTCTCCAGCTGCAGTAGGTCAGTGCGCTCGAAGAAGTCATTGGATTCTTCCGTGATGAAGCGTTGGACGATCCGGCGCCCCGCCGAGTCGTCCGCACTGCAGGCCGCGAGACACAGAGCCGCGAGACACAGAGCGCCGAGCAGCAGAGACAGCCGCATCAGCACGCTGAGATGCGTGGATCTAGGGGCTGACAGGCGCCTGCCGGCGGCGTTCGAGATCTTGTGCCTCAATTCAGAATCCGTGGTCAGAGTCCATCATCAGAGCCCGTCGTTGAATCCGGCTTCCAGTGCATTGGCTGCCGAGCCTAGCAAGATCCTGTCCGAATATGCGCCGAGTCGGTTCTACAATACGCCTCCGAGCCGCCTGCTAGCTCGGATAGATTCGGAATGGCCGTGGCCGAGCTTCTCAACGTAACCATGCACACCCACGTCACCACCCAGCGAGCGCGCCAGTTTTGGCTCTTCTGCGGCGGCACGCTCATCGCCTTCGGCTTGCTCGGCTGCGCATCCGTGCCGAGCAGCCCTGAGCGAGCCGGATCCGACACGGCGGCGGCCTCGCAGCGCCCGCCCAACATTGTCGTGGTCTTGAGCGACGATCAGCGCTACGACACCCTCGGTATGAACGGCCACCCGTTCATCGAGACGCCCAATATTGATCGCCTGGCGCGCCAGGGCGTGAGGTTCGACAACTCGTTCGTGATCACCTCGCTGTGCCAGCCGAGCCGCGCCACGCTGCTCACCGGTCGCTACACCCACCGCACCCAGGTCACCGCTAACCGCGGCGCCAACCGCAATCCCGAAGCCAGCATGGTCGTGCGCCTGCGCCAGGCCGGCTACCGCACCGGATTTTTCGGCAAATACCACCTCGAGGACTGTACGCCGCGTCCCGAGTTCGACCATTGGGAATGCTTGGCCGGCCGCCTCGGGCAGGGCACCTACGTCGAAGGCAAGATCAACGTCAACGGTGTCAAGCAGCCCTACGAGGGGTACAGCACCGACACCGTCACCGAGCGCGCCAACGCCTGGATCGCCAGCCAGCAGGACCGCCCCTTCTTCGCTCTGATCTCGGTCAAGAATCCTCACGTCCCGCTGACGCCGCCGCCGCGCCACGCCGAGCTCTACGCGGACGCGGAGATCGCTCTGCCGGCCAGTGCCGACGATCCCAAGGAAGGTCTGCCGGCTTACGTTCGGGCCGAAATGATCGCGCCCGCCCTGGCCCAGGAGCTCGAAGCCCAGGCCGACACGGCTGCAGCATCTGATGCAGCGATCGGCGTGCTGCGCAGCTATGCTCGCATGATCCCCAGCATCGACGACGTCGTCGGCCGGGTCGATGCGGGCCTCGAGGCAGCCGGTCTGCGCGATCACACCCTGCTCGTCTTCACCAGCGACAATGGCATCTTGCTCGGCGAGCACGGCATCTTCCGCAAAAAGCTGGCTTACGAGCCATCGATTCGAGTGCCATTGGTGATGCGACTGCCGGGACGCATCCCGGCTGGCTCTCGGCCACCTCAAATGGTGCTCAACGTCGACCTCGCGGCGACCTTTCTCGACGCCGCCGGCGTCGAGCCGGAACCCGAGCTCGAGCTCGACGGCCGCAGTCTGCTCGAGCTGCTCGACAATCCGCGAGCCCGATGGCGCGAGAGCTGGGTCTACATCGCGCCCTACCGCCGGCGCAGCCAGCCGCCGTTCCTAGCGCTGCGCACGGAACGCTGGAAATACGTGCGCTACGCCGGCTCACCGATCGAAGAGCAGCTGTTCGATCTGCAGTCGGATCCTGCCGAGCGGCAGAATCTTGCCGCAGCGCCAGCCAGCCAACGCCAGCTCGAGCGCATGCGACGCCAGCTGCGCCAAGGCGCGCGAGAGCTCGAGCTGCCGCCATCGTGGTATCCCACCGAACGCAGGGCGGGCTCGAGTTGAGCGTCTCGCGTGTTATCGCGGGCGACGAGCGCAGAGCCAGACCGCGGGGGCGGCTGGCGACGGCGCTCGCCGGCGCCGTGCTGCTGGCAGGATGTGCTTCGGAGCCCCCACCACCTCCCAATGTCCTGTGGGTGCTGTGGGACACCGTGCGTGCCGATCGCATGAGCCTCTATGGCTATCCCGTAGAAACGACGCCGTTCCTCGATCGCTGGGCGGAAGACGCCACGGTGTTCGACGATAGCCTCTCACCCGGCACTATCACGCTGGCATCCCACGGCTCGATGTTCACCGGCCTGCTGCCCAGCGAGCACGGTGCCGACAACCAGCGGACTCGGCTGGCAGATCGCCACCAGACGCTGGCCGAGATCCTGGCTGAGAGCGGCTACAGCACATTCCTGTGGTCGGCCAACCCTCACATCTCCGAGCAGGGCGGCTTCCACCAGGGCTTCGACGCGCGACTTCATCCGTGGAGCCCGGGCTACCTCGAACGCTCGACCCAGATCGTTCGCGACAAGCTGTCGCCGTCCGACACCAGCAACGAGCTGCCGCGACGCTACGCCAAGAACAACGTCCGCAAGTGGGACGTCAAAGCTTCTGGCAGCCTAGCTGGCGAGGCGCTGCTGGCATGGCTGGCGGAGCGCTCGCCCGCAGCCGACAGCTCCGATCTTCCGGCGACGCCCTACTTCGCGTTCCTCAACTACATGGAAGCCCATCGCCCGCGCATTCCCTCCGAAGTCTTTCGCCGCCGCGTCATGCCGGCCGAAGACGTGCCGCGCTCCTATGAAGTCGATCGCAGCTGGCCGACGATCTGGAGCTACAGCTTCGGACTGGTCGACTTCACCGCCGAAGAGCTGCGGGTCATCTCCGGGACCTACGACGCGACGATCGCCGAGCTCGACCAGCTGCTGGGCGAGCTGCTGACCCGGCTGGAAGACGCCGGCCACCTGGACAACACCATCGTCGTGCTGACGTCGGACCATGGCGAGCATCTCGGAGAGCAGCATCTGCTCGACCATCAGTATTCGGTCTACGAGCCGCTGGTGCGCGTGCCGCTCGTCGTCCATTTGCCCGAGCACTTGCGAGATCGCCTGGCCCCGGGGCGCGAGGCGAGGCCGGTGATGACCTTCGATCTCTTCCCCACCCTGCTCCAGCTCGCCGGCCTGTCCAACCCACTAGCCGATCGCTCTCACGCCGTCAGCCTGCTCGAGCCGAAGCCGAGCCGGCCGCGCCTGAGTGAGTACACCGCGCCGTTCAAGACCGCTTTCCGCACCGTGCGCGAGCTACATCCCGACTGGCAGTCCGCCCCCTGGGAGAGCGCCCTGCGCGCCCTGACCCACGAACGTCACAAGCTGATCCGCCGCGAGGCCGACGGAGCGTCTCGGCTCTTCGCGATCGACTCCGATCCCGCCGAGACCACGGATCTCGGTGCCGACCAGCCGGAGCTGCGCCAACGGCTCGAAGATCTGCTAGACCGCCACCTCGGAGCCATCACGCCGTTCCAGGCAGGGGCGGAGGCGGAAGCCCTGCCACCGATGTCCGAAGACCAGCGCCGTCGCTTGGAAGCCCTGGGTTACCTCGACGCCTCGGACGCTCCCACCGCAGCGCCGAGCGAGGACTCGCCATGACCCTCCGGGCATTTCGTAGGCGGCTAGGCGGCAAAGGGCAGCAGCAATCCCTAGCTAGAGTCTTCGGGCTCGCCTGGATCGGTGGGCTCAGCCTCTTGCTGGGCTGCCAGGCGACGACGCCACCCGAGCCTTCCGCCCCGCCGAAGCGCCCCAACGTGCTGCTGATCGTCGTCGACACTCTGCGTGCCGACCACCTCGGTTTCCTGGGCTATGAGAGAAGCACATCGCCGCACCTCGATCGCTTCGCCGCCGACGCCATCACCTTCAAGCAGGCGATCGCCCATGCACCCTGGACCTCGCCCTCGATCGGCGCTCTGCTGACCTCGCAATATCCCGGAGCTCTGGGCTTCGCCGACAGCAAAGAGCCGGCCCGCGTCGACGACGATGTCCTCTTCCTCGCCGAGATCCTGCGCCAGCACGACTATCCGACGACCGCGATCATCTCCCACACCTACCTCGGCACGCGGATCGGCTTCCAACAGGGCTTCGATCGCTTCGACGAAGACAACGCGCTCGGTCCCAACCACGTCTCGTCGGTATCGGTCACCGACAAGGCCATCGCCTTTCTCGACGAGACAGCGTCTTCTGCTTCATCTTCAGAGCCTTCAGAGTCTTCAAATCCCGCGGACCCGGAGCCACCCGCCGCGGCCGACCCGCCGTTCTTCCTCTTTCTGCACTACTTCGACCCCCACTTTGCCTATCGCCGGCACGAGGGTTTCGACTTCTACCCCGACTACCAGGGCGACGTGCGCAGCGGCGAGCCCTACGGCTCGCTGCTCGAGCGGGCGCGGGAGGAGTCAATCAGCGATGACGACCTCACCTTCATCCGCGCCCTCTACGACTCGGAGATCCGCTTCACCGACCTGCACCTCGGGCGCCTGCTGGACGAGCTGAAGCGCCGTGGGCTCTACGACGACGCTCTGATCCTGTTCACCGCCGACCATGGCGAGGCCTTCCTCGATCGCAAGGATCGCTGGATCGGGCACGGCAAGACGTTGTTTCAGGAGCTGATCCACGTGCCGCTGCTGATCAAGCTGCCGGGCGGGGCCGGCGGCGGCACCGTCGTCGACACGCCAGTCGGCCTGATCGACGTGCTGCCTTCGACACTCGAGCTGCTCGATATCCCGTTTCCCGAGGCTCATCGCTTCGAGGGCCGCACGCTGCCTCTGAGCGACCGCGAGGCCTTGCTCAGCCTGCCGCCAGCTCCCGTCTTCAGCGAGACTCTAGCCCGCAATCGCTGGCTGCAGTCGATCATCGAGGGACGCTGGAAGCTCATCTTCAACCGCAAGACAGCCAAGCCGCGCCTGTTCGACCTCGAAGCCGACCCGCTGGAGACCACCAACCTGGCGAGCCACGAGCCGGAGACCCTGCGTCGCCTGTCGAGCGCCCTGCGCGCCTGGAGCGAGCGCATCGACGAGCGTCGTGGCCAGGCAGGAGCTCCCGCTACCTTCAGTCCCGAAGAGCAGGAGCGGCTGCGCGCTCTCGGCTACCTGCCTTAGGCTCGTTCGAGGTCCCGGGCTGCCGCTCACCCATCCCCAGGGGCGCGCTCGAAGGCCCCGCCCGCTTGCTCTGCCGCAAGCAAAGATGGGATCATAAAAATCTGGAAAGCATCCGGCCCAGATCTTTCCCGGCGACGCCAAGCTGCCTCATCCACTGGGCCCCTTCACGGAGACAACATGAAAAGAACAAGCCTACTGTTAGCGGTCGCGGTACTCCTCGTTTCCCTGGGTAGTCCGATCCAAGCCGGCGACGAAACCACGATGACCGGCGAATACATCTGGAATCGACAGGACGTTCCGACCACCATCAAGGCCGTGTTCACGCCGTCCGGCGACGCCCGGTGGGACGTCTCGTTCTACTTCAAGTTCCGCGAAGAGAGCCACGTCTACTCCGGCACCGCCGAAGGCAGCCTCTCTGAAGGTGCGCTCAAGGGCGAGGTTCGGAACGAAAACAAGAAGCGCACCTTCATCTTCTCCGGCGAGTTCGCCGACGGCGTCTTCAACGGCACTCACGCCGAGATGCGCGACGGCAAAAAGCGCGACACCGGCACCATCACGTTCGGCAGCTAGCTCGCTTCCTTCGACAGACGATCGCGCTGAGTGGACTGCCGCCGGCTACTCCACGTAGCCGAGGGCGCGCAGCTGATCGAGGAGGCGGGGGTCGACCTCGGTCTCGCTCGGCGCTGAGCTTCGGCTTCCCTCGAGCGAAGCCTGGAGCCTCGCGACGGGCTCTGCTGACGCAGGCCCGGAAGCCGGGCCGGTGAGCTCCAGCAGCCAGGGCTGATCCAGCGTCTCCACATCGACGGTAGCGCGGAACGGCAGGGACCTACCGCCCGGACAGCTCACGGCCTCGCCGGCCAGCGTCAGCTCGCCCGAGACGGCTTCGAGCAGCAGACTCACTGATTCGCCGGCCGCCAGCTCGAAGCTGGCGCGCCGCCGTCCCAGCCACTCGATGGCGCTCGCCTCGGGCTGCTCGGTCTTCACCCGATTGACCTGGATCGGCGCTCCGCTGGCTTCGCCGGTCAGCGCGCCGCAGGCCACATTGGCGAGCTGCAGCCGCACGCCGCTGGCATGCTCGCGCAGCTCGGCTGCAACCCGGGCCTGCAGCGCCGACGCCTGCTGCCGGGACTGTTCGGCCAAGTCGCGCTGCTCACCAGCGGGCGAGCGCAGATCGAACAGCTGTCCGCGGGGCGACTCGCTCGGCCAAGCCGTGTTGTTGAACACGTACTTGAGGCGATCGTCGACCCGCAGCGAAACACCGTAGTTGGTGTGCCCGGCGTAGCTCCAGGCCTCGTGCGGTGCTCGCTCCACCTCTCCCGCCACCAGTGGCTGAAGCGCCGCGCCGTCGACGCCCGCTGCCGCGATCCCGAGCTCGCCGAGAATCGTCGGCACGATATCGACGATGCTGACCTGGGCGTCGACGGTCGCTCCCGCCTGGCGGCCGTCCGGGAAGGCGATGATCAGAGGCACCAGCAGGTTGCTGTCGAAGAGGTAGGCGTGCTTGAAGTAGCCGTCCTCGCCCAGCGACTCGCCGTGGTCCGACGTCAACACGACCAGCGTTTCGCCCTCCAGATCGAGCTCGCGCAGGCGATCGAACAGCCGACCGAGCTGAGCGTCGACGAAGGCGATGCCGCTGTCGTAGAGGCAGCTCACCCGCGGCAGCTCGCCTGCACCCGCTCTAACGCTCCGGTTCATCGGCGTACCGGCGCGCCAGCGGCGGAGCTGATAGCTGGCGCCAAAGGCAGCCGCCGGGTCACGCTTCGACTTGACCGCCGAATACAGCTGCTCGCCTTCAGCTTCCTGGGACGGTGGACAGCGGTCCGCGTAGGGCCGACGCGGCCGGTAGGGATCGTGCACCTCATAGGTGTGGAAGAACAGAAAGAACGGTCCAGGCGCCGCGCTGACGATCTCGAGCGCCCGCTCCATGCCGGCTTCGACCTCGAGCTTGCGCGCCTCCGCAGCCCAGTAGCGGTAGACGTCAAAGCCCTGCGCCAATCCCTTGGCGGTGTCGAGCCAGCCGCCGCCGGTCACGCCGTAGGTCCCATAGCCCCGCTGGCGCAGAATTTCCGGCAGCAGCTGCAGCTCGGTCGGCGCGCCGCGCTCGAAGTTGACGCCGTGGCTCAGGGCATCGAGCCCCGTGAGCATCGAGACGTGGGCGGGCAGCGTCCACGGCGCCGTCGTCACCGCACGGCGAAACGTCACGGCGCGCTCTCTCGCCCAGGCGTCGATCCGCGGCGAAGTGGGCTGCGGGTAGCCGTAAACCCCGAGCCGATCCGCCCGCAGGGTATCGACCGAGATCAGGATCACATTGGGCGAGGCCACCGGATCGCGGCTTCGATTGACAGCCGGCGCTAGCACTTCGGGACTGCCCCACACCGGCAGGCCCGCCGAGGCGCTCCAGCCGTCCGCCACCGTCTGGAACACCAGCTCGACGTTCTCACCGGCGTAGGCACTGAGATCGATTTCGGCCTGGCGCCAGCTCTCTAGACCTTCGGTCTCCAAGCCGCTCGCTTCCGCGGCCGCTTCGAACACCATTTCCGCGGGCTGCCCTTCCCGCTTCACCGAGACGCGAAGACTCACCGGCTGCGACGCCCGGCCGACCACGCCGTAGGCCAAACGCAGCCGAGCTTGCGGCGGCAGCTCGAGTCGGTGCCGGCGAGAGTGACCGGGAGGCGCCAGCCACGCATGCCGCACCTCATGATCGAGATCCACCTTCCAGCCCAGCTGGACCGCCGCATCGAGAAAGCCGTCCGGCAGCCGGTAGCGCAGCCCGCGCACCGCGCGCAGCTCGAGGGTCTCATCGGCCGTATCGATCCGCAGCTGAGCGATGCGTCCACTCCAGTCCGCGACGTCGGCCAACGCCAGGCGGTGGCGGAGCATCCGCTTGCCCTCCCCGCCACGGCCGGCGACCGTCGCACGACCGTCGAAGCCGGTGCTCGAGCCAGGATCGCCGCTCGCCCACCGCACGCGCAGCGGTCCGCGCTCCAGACCCGCCAGCTCGAGCTCGAGGGCGTCGACGTCGAGCGCCGCCAGATCGATCTGCCGCGTCAGCGACGCCGGCTCCGCATCGGCTCGCAGACGCACGCCGCCCGCCACAGGTTCCGGCGTCTGGCTCCAGCGCCACGCCGCGATATCTTCCGCGGTCTCGAAACGCCAGGCGAATACCTCGACCTCGTCATAGAGCGCGGCGCGATCGAAGAAGCCGCTCGGCTCCTCGGCAATCAACCTCTCGGCGACCTGCCAGCGTGCAGCCTCCGGGGTGCCACCGCCACCGGTGCAGCCGACCATCAGCAGCAGCGCCGCGAGCTGAAGCCAGCGCACGTCAGTTGAGGTAGCCCAGGGCACGCAACTGCTCGACGAGGGCTGGATCAACCTCGGTCTTGGAGTGAGACGCACCGCGGATGCCGCGGCGCTCCAGACGGATCTGCGCTACCGCGCTCTCGACCGGCTGCTCCCGCCAGTCCGAGCCATCGAAAGCCAGCGTCCAGGAGTCCGCCAGCGCATCGAGGTCGACGGTGGCGCGGAACGGCACCAGCGTGCTGCCTGCGCAGCTGCTGATCTCGCCCTGCAGGGTCAACGCGCCGCGAGCGGCTTCGAGCAGCAGGTTGTAGGACGTTCCGGCGTCGACCCGGAACCGCATCCGTCGCTTGCCCAGCCACTGCAGAGCATTAGCCGGAAGCCGCTCGGCTTTGACCTGGGAAATATGCACCGGGGAGCCCGACAGCCTGCCCTCCAGGTCCCCACAATCCGCTCGCTCCGGTGACGCGCTGGTGAAGTGGACCCGCACGCCGTGGGAGCCCTGCTTCAGGGTCTCCATCAGGTGCGAGCGCAGGCCCACCACCCGCTGCTCGGAGGCCCCGGCGATATCGTTCCGCTCTTCGGCATCCGCACGCAGGTCGAACAATTGATCACCCGCCAACGACTCCGGCCAGGCGGTGTTGTTGAACACATACTTCAGGCGATCGTCGATGCGCAGCGCCAGGCCGTAATTGGTCGAAGCGGCATAGCTCCAGGCGCGGCGCGAAGTATCAGCGCCCGCGACGTTCTCTTCGCCGCCCGCCAACAGCGGCAGCAGCGAGCGACCGTCGATCGCCGGGGACGAGCTCGGCGCCTCGATCCCCAGCGCCGAGAGAATCGTCGGCGCGATGTCGATGGTGCTGACCTGGGCGTCCACCACCG